>CAYNFT010000007.1:0-41390 GCA_964396535.1 uncultured Dehalococcoidales bacterium
CTGAGATGAGCTGCTTACCCTCAGCACCCTGGTTTCCCCCTGCAGGGCTTGCACTCTTTAATTTAAGCTGTTTTTGGCCTTTTTCTTTATTGAATAATCACCTACTTGTCAGTTGAACAGTTAAAAAATAGTATTGTATACAATAATATAAAATAATGTGTGTGGTAGTATAACCCGTTTACTGGTGCTTGTCAAGACCTTAATCCTTTAATTCATAAGTACCATTGTAACCTGACCACTGTCCGTTTATGTTCACCAGTTACATCCAGAGTCTCAGAGCTGCCCTGAGCCAATCCAGAATAGCAATCCTCCTACTGCAAGCATTCATACAAGCACCACATTCGGTGCAGCTATCAGCACAGTGTCGTTCAATATGGTAAATAGACCGTGCTGTCTCTATATCAGCGTACATTGTGGCATCGTTGTAAAGTTCGAAGATGCGGGGTACATCGATGCCTTGAGGACATGGCATACAGGCACGACAGGAAGTACAAGGAATGGGTCTCAACTTGCGGTAAGCATCCCTGACCTGGCTGATTAGCACCTGCTCTTGTACGGTAAGGCTATTCGGTTCAACGCTGTCGGCAAGGGCTATATTTTCCGCTAATTGCTCCATGGTGCTCATGTCACTGACAGCGGTAGAAACCTCCGGGTGATTCCATACCCAGCGCAATCCCCACTCAGACAGCGTTCGCTTTGTTGAGGCATTTGCCCATACCCTGGCTACTGGCTCTAGTGGCTCCTTAGTGAGCCGTCCCCCTTTAAGTGGTTCTGTGATAACAACCGCTAGCCCTTTATCAGCAGCGTATTTGAGTCCGCCGATACCCGGGTGATGGTCTACGTCCATATAGCTGTATTGGAACTGACAAAGGCTCCAGTTGTCGTAAGCCTCCAATATGTCCCTGAGGGCTTGAAAATGGTCGTGGAAGGAGAATCCCAGTTTGTCGATTCGCTCATCGACCATAGCTCCCTCTGCCCAGTGCAATACATCCAGTCCCTTTAACCTGGGCCAGGTCTCACGGTTCAGCCCTCCTAAAAGATAAAAGTCTATCCTGTCCGTTTGTAACCACCCGAGTTGTTCGTTTAGATAGCGGTCGAAGTCCCGGGAGGAATTTATTAAAAAGGACGGCAGATTGGCGGCAACCTTAATTTTCTGTCGGTAGCCGTCTTGAAGTGCCTGACTGAGTAGACGTGTCAGACGTTCATGCTGCCTCATGTCGTAAGGATAACCCAAGTCCAGATAGTTGACACCATGGTCAATGGCATAACGGAGCATCTTAATGGCTTCAGCTTCATTTATATTCGCCGGGTCTTCGTCTAACAACGGCAACCGCATAACACCGAAGCCCAATACCGATACATCCCAATCCAGCCTGCCAAACCTGCGGTACTTAATTCATGTCCTCCCTTACTTGAACAGGCGCACCAGCGATTCTTCTGGAGGAAAGACGATTATGCTTCTACCCACGGAGACGCATGTTCCCCACTAAGGCAAACCACGACAAAGCCATAAGGTTTATCAACCCATCTTGTTATAAGCGGGAGATGGGGAAACCCGGGGGGACAAACAGCGATGGTAGGTGTGTTGAATATATGCCTTTCGTAATCCTTGCCCATGCCTAGCTCGAGTTCGGCTCCCAGATAGTTCAAGTCATCGGGGTCAAGACCTAAAAAGCACAGTATCTCTGCCTCAGGGTGATAATGCGCCTCGCCTCCCCGGTGCCACTTACCGCACCTGCTGTAAAATCCCCATGTAAAATTAACTTCAAACCCCTCAAGGTCCTTGCCGTAGAGCCATACAATCTGGTCGCCGTTTCCCGGCCCTACCCCCATTTCCGCTGGCCTCATTACTCCGTCTCTGCCTATGACACTCCCATGTCCCATTCCGCTGTCGTCTGTCCTGCTAGCATCAACATAGGTAATCATTTTTTTGATTAAGTGCTCGTATTTGGAGCCTGTCGTTTTGGGCAGTCTTGACTTTTCGGGAATCGCTTCAGCCTGGTAGTCCGTTGCAAGACCGATGGAGTAATGTACTATGGTTCTGTCGACTTTCTTAACCGTAACCGGACCGTGTGGCGTTCCTTTCGGAATGAGTACTACCGAGGGTTCGTTAAATACATATTCTTCCCGTTCTTCACCAAGCTCTATAGATACTTCTGCGCCTAGATAGAGTATATTGCTATTATCAGTTCCCTCAAAAACCAGGCATTCATCATAAGGATGTATCAGTGCTCCTTCAATGGGGTGACACACACCCGGTTTCTTAATGAATCCATACGAAAAATGGGCATTAAATCCTTCTAAATCTTTACCTTCCATCCATGCACGTGGTTCAGCGTATAATCCTTCGGGTCCCTTCTGGACACGCAATGGTTTTATCAGATGTGAGTACTCTTTCTTTGCCATTTTGAATGCCTCCTTTTTTAAGTTTATTGCCTGACTTTATCTCTGCTTGTTTACTCTTAGAGCGTGTTAATTTCCTTTCAACAGCAGGTCAGACTTCTGTCAAAATCATAGCAGGCGTCTTCGTCCTGGTCAAGATGCACCGTATGAGGAGAGAGATATAAAAAGGGGAGTTAGAGGGGCGAAGCCCCTTTAACAAAAACAACGGGGAGTTAAAGAGGGGCACTAGCCCCTCTTATTGAAAACTTCCTCTTTCCCCTTATCAAGGAGAAGGGGGATAAAGGTGGATGGGGTTAATAAAAACTGAGAGGGTGCGGTTGATAAACATTCTCCGTATTGACATTTATTAACGGGAAAACCATAATTATAGAAGCCTTCAAACCAGGAGCAATGGTTCCGGTTCTAATATCGCCGGAGAATATTCATTTGTTTGTAGCTGATGATGTACCGGGTGGTGCATTCTCATTTAGCTACTTCAGAATACCCCCGTATAACCGCATGGCTCTTACGACGAGGTTGATAACCGGGGCTACTCTTACCAAAGCCGGCGCAACTGAGATGAAGAAATTACCTTACGGGGCGTAAGGCTAGCCTGCGGTAGATGCTTAACATCTTGTTGGATAAAAAGGATTATAGAGAGCCAGAATCATAAAAGAATTGAAGAGGTAAACCCGATGACGTACCGTCAAGGTGATGCCGTAGAGCGGTGGGACCGGAACGCTGCGCATTGGAATCAGTTTTTTGGCGCGAACGACCCATCGCGACGGGATTTATTGGACCCCATTATTCTGGAAATACTGGGAGACGTATCTGGCAAGCGAGTGCTTGATGCCGGATGTGGAGAGGGCTATCTAAGTCGGAAGCTGGCAAAGCTGGGCGCAACGGTCACTGGCGTAGAGCTTTCCCAGGGAATGCTCTCCTTTGCCTTGGAGGAGCAGAACCGGGAGCCGTTGGGTATCACTTTTCATAATGCTAATGTAACGTCTCTCCCGTTTCTTTCTGACCGTTCTTTCGATGTGGTGATAACGAATAACGTTATCCAGGATGTAGAGGATTACGAGGGCGCCTTCCGGGAATTTAGCCGTCTCTTGCGACCGGGCGGGACTTATCTACAGGTTGTTAATCATCCGTGTTTCGCTACGCCTGGCTGCGGATGGGAAAGGGACGCCAATGGGAACCGATTGCATTGGAAGGTGGATTATTATTTCAAACGAGGCCCCTTTCCTATAGCGTGGCGACCTGAGACAGGTATGGAGCCTACCATTTCCTGGCACCGAACTTTAGGTGATCTGGTCAACACTCTTATATCCTGTGGATTCCGTATAACGCGGCTGATTGAACCGGAGCCACCCGAATCCTGGTTCCATCTGCATCCCGAAATGTATAAGAGCGATAGCCGCAAGCCGGATTTTATGATTATTGTCTGCAGTCGGGAGGTATAGTCAGACAGTAATAACAAGTCGCAAAGTTAATGTAGCAAATGAAAGGAGTTGTGATATGCCCGATTGGGATGCTGTAATCGTTGGTGGTGGTCCAGCGGGCCTGACCGCGGGGCTGTATATAAGCCAGGGTAACTGGCGAACCCTCCTGCTGGAGAAGGAAAGCTATGGCGGATACATAATGAATATAGAGTTGATAGAAAACTACCCGGGGTTTTCCGAAGGGGTAATGGGTGCCCAGCTCGGAATGGAAATGATGAACCAAGCAAGGAAGTACGGCTTGCAGATGAAGCGGGGCGAGGTAATCGAGATTCAGGGTTCTTCAAGTAGCAAGTGGGTAACATGTATTGATGGCGCAAATTATACCACCGCAGCGGTAATCATAGCTGGGGGTTCTGTACCCAAAAAGCTGGGTGTTCCTGGTGAAGAGGAACTGCGGAGTAGAGGTGTGATTAGCTGTGCTTTCTGTGATGGTGGCGAATTTGTCGACCGTGTGGTAGCGGTATGTGGTGGTGGAGATGCCGGCATCACCGAGGCTCTTTACCTGGCAAAACTGGCATCCAAGGTCATTCTTATCGAGGTATTGCCTGAACTCACTGCTACGGCGATTCTTCAGGACAGAGCTAGAGACAATCCCAAGCTGGAGATACGCTGCGGAGAAAAGGTTGAGGCAATAGTTGGCGATAGCCAGGTTGAAGCTATAGAATTAGTTAAAGAGGGGAACGGGCAAAAGGAGACTCTGAAGGTGGATGGTGTTCTGGTTCATGTTGGGCTTGACCCTAATACAGGCTACCTTGAGGGCGTCGTTCCACTGGATAGTCAAGGGCAAATTGTTGTCAATGAATGGATGGAGACAGAGGTTCCTGGTATCCTTGCCGCTGGTGACATCAGAAGTAACTCACCCAGACAGGTAGTCGCCGCAGTAGGGGATGGAGCCACAGCCGGTATCGCGGCCCAGAGGTTTCTCCAGAAGTTGACATAACTATAACATAACGAATGCATACTATCCACTTGACAGGTAAGTAAAGATATGTTACGATATATCTAAATATAACTAGATATATCTGTTTTATCAGGCATTTACTTAATAGCGTCTCCATTTGAACGTCTGGGCTGGGCGCTAATAAAACCGCTGAAAAACGATGTTTTTCAGCGGTCCTTGAATTGGGTTGGAGTTGGATGAGCCTCTTCCTGAAGAAGAAACTTATGACCTGTTAAGGAATAATTATTTTGGACTGTGTGAAAGAATCATGACTGTGCAGTATGCTATAGAAACTATCAATCTGGTTAAAAGATATCCAACGAGAGCCCAAAGAGCGGAAGCGGGTGCTGGTGGGGGTTTCGGTGGTGGTCGTGGCGCTGGGGGAATATCCTCTTTTGGGGGTATAATTAGTTTCCTGAGAAAGAGGAAAGGCCCTTACATAGAAGCCCTTAGAGGAATAAACCTTCAGATAAAGAAGGGAGAGGTATTCGGGTTATTAGGACCTAATGGTGCTGGAAAGACAACATTAATTAAGGTCCTATGCACGCTGGTTATCCACGACGATGGTGAAGCCTACGTTAGTGGTTATGATGTTAAGAAAGAACCGGAGAAGGTGCTTAAAAACCTTCAAGCGGTTCTGCCAGAGAGCCGGGGGTTCAACTGGAGGTTGACGGGACGACAGAATCTGGAGTTTTATGCCTTGCTGTATGGGGTGAGGGAGGAGGAGGCAAGAGAGAGGATTGACTATCTCTTAGAAATCACCGGGATGCAAGAACGGGGGAACGATAGTTACCAGCGATACTCAACGGGGATGCAGCGAAAGTTGTTGCTCTGTAGAGCTTTGCTTCGGGATACACCTACACTACTCTTTGATGAGCCGACGGTTGGTTTGGACCCAACATCAGCGGCGGAATTTCGAAGTCTGCTGCGTGATAAGCTGGCACGTGAAGAGGGAAAGACTATAATTCTCAGCACACACAATCTGTTTGAGTCTCAGGACATCTGCGACCGGATTGCAATACTCGACCGGGGGAAGGTAACGGCATGCGATACGCCTAACAATATTCAGTACATGATGTTAGACGAGAAAGTTTTCAACATTACCTTTATCGACGCCATTTTTAACGAGACTCAGGAAGAAATGTTGAATGAGCTGGAGCGGATAACCGGTGTACACGGAGCCACTCCAGAAGTTGATTCAGAAAGGAACTTCCATAGAATATCGCTCCGAGTAGACAAGAACATGGCGCTCTCCGGCATCTTGGAGGTCATCATGAAAAACGGATTGAAGATAGGAGTAATAAACACTCAGGAGCCAACCCTGGAAGACGTGTTCATGTCCATTACAGGAAGGCGTGTGCCAGAGCGATTCAAAGATTCCGGGCGGTCTTAGAAATATGGAAATTCCATTAGCGTTAAAGCAAATTATCGCCTTCACAAAGCGTGACTTCTTCAGCTGGACAACCTATAAGACGGCTATGTACACTCAGCTCATTAATATCCTTATAGGTGTCTTCTCGTGGGGGGTAGCTGCTTCGTATGTACAGAAACCAGTTAGAGAGATGTATAACAGTGACTACATCTCCTTCCTGGTGGTAGGAGTTGCCATCAGCAACCTGATAATGCCTCTGGTACAAGGGGTAGAGAGAGGACTGAATCCCTGGACTCTTGAAACCGTCCTGATGACGGGCATAAGCACTCCGGTATTCGTTATCGGCAACATTTCGTGGAGATATATCTTCTCCGTGTTCACGTTCATCCCGTATCTTCTCATTGGCATCTTTTTTTTCCATGCGAAGTTGAACCCGAATATGCTTGCTGTCATTATAGCTTTCACCATCTCCGCCGCCATATTGATGGGTCTGGCTATGATATCTACAGGTTTGCGAATTGTGACGAAGTCTACAGACCCCATAACATGGGCAGTAAATGTACTCCAGAATCTATTGGCAGGAGTATCCTTTCCAGTTATCTACCTGGATACTATATTCTTCCCAGGAGTCTCAACACTCTCGTGGTTCCTTCCCCAAACATGGGTCTACCATCTATGTCGGCTATCTATGCTGACTAACCCTTCACTTCTTGATACGAAGGTTATGTTTGATTTCATAAAAGGTTCAATTTTCGCTATCATACTCGTACCTGTGGGGTATAAAATACTGCGCTGGGGGGTAGCCAGGTCTAAACGAGAAGGGACTCTGGGCTGGTACTGACCAGAGTCTGTTAGTTTTTTGAGATGGTTGATAATCTCACGACGCTGTGTACCCGAGGGGGTAACATTCCCATATAATTGACTTTTTACTGGCGAGGCATCTCTATTTAACCTGAAGGTCTTTTTCAGGTCCTCGTAATAGTCTGCGGAGGACTCTCCACAGGCTGTTGGCATGTTCTACTTTTTCATCCTCGACCTCAAGGTCACCATAACGGACGTCGATGTATAAGTTGGTAAGCTCACCCAGTTTTTCACTGCTGTCGGGCAAAGCCTGTCCTAATCGTCTTGCGTATTCATAGGGTGTTTCGTGGTGCCGACGTTTTATCCCGAAGGTAGAAGCCTCCCACAGCAGATGTCGGTATATCTCGCGTATGTCCAGTATGCCCTGAACATCCTCTCCTGTATACCAGCTTGGCACTGGACTGACCGGTACTGGCTCTATTCTTTTTCGTTGCCAGCGCCGTAAAATCATACTGAAAAATAGGCGCAAGTCCGCCTTAAAACCTTGCCAGCTCCAAAGCGACTCATTAATCTCCTCTACCTCTGCCTCTGCCCGTAAAGACCGGAAGCGGGAGATCGCCCTGGCAAGCAGGAAGAGTACAGCTATGACAATAAGGGCAAAGAGTACCCACTTTAGTATCAGAACAACATCCACACCAACCGTTTCATAGGTTGCACCTTCTGGCAGTTCTCCCGGCTTTAGGAGTTCTGGTGTTGTGAAAGGTTCTAGAGGTTGCCCGCCACGTATCAGGTTTATTATGAACTCTACTGCGTAGGCTATTCCCCTCGCCAGGTATTCAAGGGGGATGAGCAGGTAATACATTACCTTATATGACAGGTCAGTGATAAGACTGAGGAATCGTGCTAAAAGTGCTACGAAGTCAGCAGAGAAGATGCTGGCAATACCTATTCCCAGCAGGACGATGCCTCCCACCACGCCGAGCAGGATGGAAACCCACCGGCGAATGGATACCGGCATCATTTCCTCTTGTAGCATCTTTCGTCGGACAGCCTGCAGATTACCCAGAGCCAGTGCCATCAAACCAAAAAAGAAAAAACCAGCTACGTGAAGCCCGACAGTAGAGGCCAGGCTCTCAAGAGAGCCAACTCCCAAACTGGCTGTCCAGACAGCGATTAGCAAAACCAGGGCGGCAAGACCGAACAGGAAAGAAGGGTATATATCGGTGAAATAGAGGGGCGAGTGTCCCACTCTTATCCCTCGCCAGCAGAGATAAACGGAGACAATCAGCGCTGGGGTAATAGGGTGGGGGTGGGAAAAACTATCAAGAAAAATCTGTGTAATATTACCAAACCACTGCCTGCTCAGAAACGTGAAGCCAGAACCATATTCAATACTCACTACCAGAAAAATGGTCACTAACATTATGCTCAACTGAATCCACACTAGCTGCCATCTCCGTCTAAGGAAAAATCTGGTGACAAGGAAAGTGATGCCGATGATAAAGATAAGCGATGCCAGGCTCAAGGGTGGGCGCTGCCAGTCAAGCGCTGGCAATTCCCTGGTCCAGGCGATCCAGGGATAAACCCACAGCACTTCCATAAGGATTACCGCTATGGGAGAGAGGACAACGGCTGTCCAGTTTAGATTTGCCACTCTACGAAAAACAGTTGCCACTTTGTGCCCCAGCTAGAAGTTGCCTAAGCCAAGTACCGTGACTTACCAGATTCACTATTTCAATAAGCACGGGACGAAAATAATTGTCATTACGCACCTTTTAAAGAAAGCATATCCAATTCACGCCAGGCTACATCTTCCCGAATGTGATACACGGTCAAACCATCTTTGCTTATTAAAGGTTCCGAACCTCCCACAACTATCAACACCACACTACGCCCAGCTCTTTTCATCGTGAACAGCGTCGAGAAAAGGGCGTCTGTTGGCATAGCACTTATCACCACCACAGTGCTTCCCCAGGGGAGATTTCTAACTTCATCCGCAACAAGCCTGGCTATAGGCATGGCCTCAGATGCCCCAATCTGTGCCAGAGCCTCCAGTATGTGCAGCAATTGGTCAGTATGCTGGCTGGGTGGTATCCTGATAAGTTCATTCAGAAGACGTTTCCTATGATTAACATACAAGCCTACTCGGTATCCTGCTGCCATAGCATGGTTAGAAATAGATGTCGCTGCAATGATACCCAGCTCTAGAAGCTGGGGCACGCTCCCCCAGAGAGACGGCTTCGTAGTGCGGACATCCAGGAAGATGCCCATGTCTGTAGTTGTAGTAGGCTCGAAGACCTTGGTCTGTAGCCGTCTGAGTCGGGCTGTGGCCTTCCAGTGAATTTGCTTAAGGCTGTCGCCAGAATGGTAGTCTCTTATACCTGAAATAAGGATGGGGTCCTGGAAAATATGCCTTCTGGTTCGAATATCGCCGATAGGCTGATTCGAGGGAATGCCCAGCTTTTCCAGGGGCACTATCTTGGGATACACCATAAGGTAGTCCACCCGCTGGATTTCCATTTCTCGGTTGAAGACGCCAAAGAGGTCTCCCGAGCGAATACGTGTTGGCCCGAAAGCAAAAAACCCCCTCTTCAGGCAACGCATGGGATAACGCCGTTTTACCTTGTGATACCAGCCGAGGGAAAGGAGGTTGCTGAGGAACATGCGACTTGGCTCGTAGCTTGGAGAAGTTCTACCTTTTAGAAGTGTTACATCTGACGGTATTTCATCGTCGATTTGCAACCAGGGTAGTGGCATGGGCTTCCTGTTGGCAACCTCTACCTCGAGCTGTACCTCATCGCCAAAGAAAACACGGTTAGCACTCAACCGGCGCCGGTACTCGACCCGGGCAAGGCAATAGCGATCCCATAACCTAGCCACGCCCCCGGTCAGGAAAAACAATAGCGAAACAAGGAGGAGAGGTGCCTGATGCATAAGCAGGCTAATAAGGAAGAGTGATACAGTAATAAAGAGCCAGTAGTTGCCTATGAGTTTGCTGAAGGTTACACTGGTTACCTTGCGTATTGAAGAAGCCTCATCTTCGAGGAGCGTCATCTCATCAAGTATATCGGACATACTTCACCTTTTCTCAGTCTCGGCTTCCTCTTCAACAGGTACGAGCACAGAACCCACGATTTCTCTAAGGGTCTTTTCGGCAGTCTGTCCTCGCAGGTGGCTTTCTGCCCTGGGGATGATACGATGAACTAAGACGGGGGTGGCGAGGTATTTCACATCATCAGGGATGACGAATGCCCTCCCCCGAAGCGCTGCCAGTGCCTGTGATGCCCGGTACAGCGCCAGCATAGCCCGGGGACTGGCCCCAAGTTGTACTGAGTCGTGCTCTCGAGTAGCATGGATGAGGCGGATGATATAGTCCTCTACATCAGCAGCAACATGTATGTCGTGGCAGGCTGTCTGCATCTGTAGAAGCTCGTCAGTTGAAATTACCGATGTCAGTTCTTCCAAAGGGTCAGCCTGACGGAAACGAGCCAGAATAAGATGGTCGTCCGCCAGTCCAGGATACCCTATCTCGATTTTGAGGAGAAACCGGTCGAGTTGAGCTTCAGGCAAGGGGAAAGTACCCTCAAGCTCAATAGGGTTCTGCGTGGCCAGCACTATAAAGGGACTTGGCAGTGGCTTCGTTTCACCCTCAGCAGTGACCTGATGCTCCTGCATAGCTTCCAGCAGGGCGGATTGAGTTCGTGGGGTAGCCCGGTTAATCTCATCGGCCAGCACCACCTGGGTCATAATTGGCCCCGGTCTGAATTCAAAATCCGAGGTTTTCTGGTTGAATATGTAGGTGCCGGTGACATCTGAAGGCAGAAGGTCCGGAGTACACTGGATGCGCCGGAAGCTGCAGCCCAGAGACCGTGCTAGGGACTTGGCCAGCATCGTCTTGCCGATGCCAGGCACATCCTCGATGAGAACATGTCCCTCACAGAAGAGGGCAACTATAGCTAACTCTACTGCTTCACCCTTACCTACTATGACCCGCTCAACGTTTTCCTTTACTCTGTTCCCGATGTCTCTAATTTGACTGACAATCTTATCTTCTTCCATTTGAACTACCACTATCCTTTTCCGGTATTATACCAGCTTAGCCAGCTTGTCACCATAAGTCTGTAAAGCTCGTAATGTTAGATTATTTATCAACCCCATCCCCCTTCCCCTTATCAAGGGGAAGGGGGAAAGTTTTTTTGTAAGAGAGGCTCCCGTCTCTCTTTAGCTCTCCTTTTAGTAGCTTTCTCCTTCAAAGGAAGGGGTGAAAAGACTTTAGAGAAGGCTGAAGCTGGTTTACGGCTTAGTTATCAACCTGACGGTGGTCTGGTATTGGGGGCTGGTGGGTTTGTCATGCCCAGGCGGAAGTATTCGCCGGTATCTTTACGCTTCCAGTTGACGGATATGCGCTGCTGTGTTGGATGAAGCATGGTAATGGCTCCTGGCCGGGGGCATTCTTCAACACAGCCACCACAATACCAGCATTCTTCGGCATATAGGACTAGGGGAGGTTCCCCCTTTTCTGGATTCGGCATCATAACATCGTCCGGGCACACTTCCACACAAAGGTTGCATCCGCTGCATATATCAGGGTCGAACATTACAGCCCTGTTCGGCATCGGCGGATTGGGCACCATATAGACTTTATCATTCATTTGATTATATCCCCTTTCTAAAGTTCGTAGTTCGTTAGCAACAATTAATACACAGGCTAAAGACCACAGTGGAGCTGATAATTCTCCTTATAATTAGGGGCATTGGGTGGTCTAAGGTGAAAGTCGAACGGTAGCTCCCTGATCCTAACCTTGTTATCCTCCAGTCTGACGGGGAGAAACTTCTGCCACTCGGGCGGGTCCAGCTCAGGATAATCAAGCCTGTAGAAATCTATATAGACGCTGCTCGCCTTTCTGGCCAAAGAGGCATTCATAACCAGCTCACCAACCGAAATAAGAGAGTAACATTCAAGTAAACGTCCTAGTTCATGTGGATTGGCGACGTAAGCGTTGGCTGCTTCCGTCTCCCTGAGTTCCCTGAGCAGCCTGAGCCCTAAATTGAGAGTTGTTTCATTCTTGTACCTGCCGCAGTAGTCCTGCATAATTCTGGCGGTGGTGGCATTAAGCTCTTTCCAGCCGATGCCATCTTTGCTTTGCTTTAGGGGTGCGTAGACACGAGCTTTTTCTGCTTCTACCTGTTTGCGGTCAGCAACTGGTTCGGCTGCCGACTTGGCATAGGCGGCTGCCTTCCTGCCAGAATACCTCCCGGTGGTAGCAGCTTCGCCATGGCATCCGGAGCCAAAGATGGGAGCACCACCGGCAGCGTATAGCCCTTCAAGCGAGGTCCTTAAGTCCCAGTCAACCAGGAAGCCACCCCCAGCCAGACTTCGCGTGTTGGGGAATCCCATACCACCCCAGTAATTGGCGCCCCGGTATGCCTCAGGAGGCATTACTGGTGCCTGGAACAGGTCTTTATCAGGGTTAAACCCGGCTTTAGCCATAGTATCATATACCGGTATGCGGGTCTTACCCTCATTACCTACCATCATGCCGAATATTATTCTACGCTCATGCTCTGGCAGGAGAGTCAGGTCAGCATACAGTGGTAGAGCCAGTTCTCCCTTGAGTATACGCTCGGGAACATCCGGAGCCAGGTTATTCAAGCGGTATTCATCAAGATAGTAATTCAGCCCTATCCCTACGCCCAGCATAAATTTTTGACCCAGGGATGGCAGAAACCGCTCCTTTACTGTTTTTAACTCTCTACCAAATACATCATACCAGGGTATTTCTTTCCCGTTAGCGTCAACAATTGGGGTTCCCTGATAGGTATTGCTGGAATTTGCCATGCTGTAGGGCGCATAGCCCAGGCTGCCCAGACCACCCCTCCCACTTTGCTCCATTAAGACGAACTCAGCACCGGCGTTCCAGCCTATAGCTTGGCCCGCACCGGAACTGTTGAGGTCGCTCATGGAGGCTGCTGCGGTCAATTCTGGCGCGAATTGCCATAGGCGACCGGCGCCACCGGTGGCGATTATGGTAGCTTTCGCCCGGAAGACATAGAATTCACCGGTTCGTGTATTAACTCCAGTGGCACCAACCACTTTGCCCCCCTGCTTGCCTCCCTCGGTAAGCAGGCTGGTCACCATAATCCGGTTGTAAATATCCACATTTAACCGCTTCATCTCGTTGTAGAGACAGGGCTTATGGTTATATCCCCAGACCCGTAAAATATGCCTGTTTTCATAGTCGTAGGCAAACAATAGCTTGGTCTCTTCATCTCTAAAGTCAGCCCCCTTGAATTCATCGTCAACGTCTCTAATTCGCATTCCCATCTTCTCACTGTCAAGAAGCGTGTCCCAGCCTTCTGTGGTAATAATATATCGCACCAGTCCATTGGAATAACCGTGGGCACTATCCAGTATTGCCTGGGTGTATTCCTCTGGGGTTACCTTGGAGCAGGGGTTGGTGCAGGCACCGTGCCAGTGGTCAACTCCGGCACCCCCCATACCACTTCTCTTGGCATGTCCTCTATCCATGATGGCGACCTTAGCTCCATGTTTGGCGGCGCTTATGGCCGCATGGCATCCGGCTATACCGCCACCGATAACCAGAACATCAGCAACGATATTCTGGGTGTCGTCATAGCGTACTGGATATGGCCACTCAGGAAAAGAACCATCCTTCTGAACATACTCATGCCAGGTAGTCATCTAAAGTGTCCTCCTTATAATAGAAATTATAATAGAAATTTCCGAATATATGTTGTAAGGGTAACATTGATGTCTATCTAAATCAATAGTAACTTGTTCATAATTTATACCATTAGAGAAATTTCATTTCAACTGGTCAATCCACCCTATTTGGGGGTGTAGTGTTAAGTTGTGTATGGACTCTGACCAGATAGATAAGTAGGTCTATCCCAAGGACTATATCAAACTGGGAGCATCAGCAGGCTTCTCTACCTTAATCATCTCAGCTCCCGGGTCCGCAGGTAACTTCCCACAGTAAGGACCAGAAAAACTCACTATATTCAACCACCTTTATGCCAGAAAGTGCTTGTTGATTCGTACTAAGTCCTGCTAACCTTTAGCATCCTTATAGGACTTCCATAAGTATACTTTGATTGGCTTAGCCGGACTTCGCTCCGTGTTATACAGTTAAAGTCAAGCGTGGTTGGTTTAAATTTTTAATAACTACCAACAAATTTTTAATAACTACTATTGACCAAGTCGTTAATATCAACTAGTTTTTATTAAAAGTACAATTATAGTTTAAGACATAATGTCAGCTAGTTCAGACCTAAGACATTATGAATAAAAATGGAATAGACCAGAACTAAGTAACGAGTATCAATTAATATTCGTGTGGCCAGCTTAACCCATTCGGGTATTAATTAGTCGGTGAAGCATTTGGTAGCTGTGGTAGTGGCAGAAAGATGATGGGAGAAGGAATATGCTACGCCGTGAATATGAAATTGCAGTACTGGACACAGAAGAGGTGGCTTGGTTACTAGGCACTGACAGTGAGATAGTAGGTAAGTTGGTTAATGTGGGGATGCTCAAGCTGTACCGTACTACCCATCACGGTAACAGATTATTTCGGCGAAGGGAGGTCGCACGCCTCTTAGAAAGGCTCGGTGCGTAGGTAGCCATATTATCTCCATTATTCACTTTCGGTTGCCGCAGTTTTGCTATGTAGTGCCGAAGGTCATCCGTAGTAACCTATCAGCAACTATGTATACCCCGTTTATTGATTCCTAGCCTATGTTAAGTGCTCTTAATGAGGGCATTCCGACTTTTTTGCGTAGAAGAAATTTCGTAAATTCTTTAGTTTTGCCGACCAGCTTCTTATGCAAAAATCTGGCATACTCTGGAGACATATCTCTTCTAAATAGTTGAACGAGGATGCCTAAACCCAACCTGACAAGTCAGGCAGATTGTTAAGCAAGATAGCAGATTCAAAGGAGGAGCAACAAAAAATGGATAAAAATCGCGGCTATTTTAGTGAGCCGCTGGGCATTGCAAGAATTAGCTTAGCCTTAAGTATCTCTATCTCGTAGTGTAAGGCTACAACAATTTGCTGTAAGTCCTCTGTCAGGTCTGCACCACCATCTACCGAGGATGCCAGGGTTCTACTCTCATCCACTACCTTGGGAACCGCCTCTTCTCCCGGTTAATGAAAAATTTCTGGTTGTGCTATAATCACTGGTACTAAGATGAGAAGGAGGAAGCGATGACTACGAAGAAAGTACTGAAAGCTGACGCAGTCTTCGAAGGCGGTGGGGTTAAAGGAATCGGACTTGTTGGCGCTGTTGCCGTTGCTGAAGAGCGAGGTTATCAGTGGGTAAATGTAGCCGGAACTTCAGCCGGGGCTATCGTTGCTGCCTTGCTGGCCGCAGGCTATACTGCCCCGGAGCTAAAAGGGGTGATGGATGAGCTGGACTACAATAAGCTTAAGGACCCTGGTCTGCTTGACAGGGTTCCACTAATCGGACCGCTCACCAGTGTGATTTTTGAAAAAGGTATCTATGAAGGTAAATTCTTTGGTAGTTGGATGAAGGAACTGCTTGAGAAGAAGAACGTGAGAACGTTTGGTGACCTTATTATTAAGGAATACCAAAGTGACGAGCAGTACCGCTTCAAGCTCAGGGTAATCGCCTCAGATATTACCCGGGGTCGAATGCTCGTCCTGCCTCAAGATATTGCTGATTACGGCATCCGTCCCGAAGACCTTAATGTAGCTGCTGCTGTTAGGATGAGTATGAGTATTCCCTTCTTCTATGAACCTGTGAAACTCAGAAACATGAAGACGAACGAGGTAAGCTATATTGTTGATGGTGGATTGTTGAGTAACTTCCCGGTATGGCTATTCGATACCGTGGGTGGTATACCGGAGTGGCCAACTTTTGGCTTCAAACTTGTCGAACCTGGGTCAGACAATCCCCGCCAGGTGCGTGGACCAATCACCCTGTTTGCTGCCCTGTTTGCTACCATGATGGAAGCTCACGATGCCCGGTACATCCAGGATGATGCCTTCGTCCGCACAATTCCTATCCCAACCTTAGGTGTCGGGACAACTGAGTTTGACATTTCTCCTGAGCGAAGCGAAGCACTGTATAATTCCGGTAGAGAGGCGGCCAAAGAGTTTTTTGACGCCTGGAATTTTGAAGGGTATAAAGAGAAATACCGGAAGGGTAAGACTCAGCTGACTAGAAGCCAGAGGCTAAGGGCAAGTCAATAGGATAGCCTCGTGATGAAATCGATTGTTGATTATTTCCTTACCTGGTGGCTTTATTCCGGCCGGTATCGGTGGTCTTGGTTGCGCCGGTGGTTATGCGAACGACGCTATCTGAAGATAGCTCTCCCCGGGGTAACCTCGCTAGACGAGATAGAATCCTGCCTGAAGCAGGTAACCTGGACTAAGGACGGGCCACTGCATCTATTTGATTGTATCAGCTACCCACAGGCAACTTGGGCTAAAAAGAAAGATGATTGTGATGGCTTTGCCAGTTTAGCCTCAGAGTTGCTCCGTCAGTTGGAACCAGAGTATCAACCGGTCTTAATTACGGCAATGTTAAGACCTGTACGCCGGAGCCATACTGTCTGTGCTTTCCGTGTATCCGGTGGGAAGCTGTGGTTCTTTGACAACGCTCGTCTGCGCCAGGGAGACTTTGAGACATACGCAGAGATTGTTGATGAGATTAAAGGCGGAGCCCGGCTGGTGTGCTGGGATGTAGTGCAGCCTGAAACACTACAGGCAATAGAATTTCATAGGGCGTAATATCAGAAAATCCCTGGCAGGTAAGGGATTGCCTCTTAAAACTTGAATACTGCTTTGAGACTAAAAGCCACATCAAGACCTAGCCATAATCAGGCTACTTCTGAACCTGATTACAGCCAGGTCGTTCCAGCTAAAGGTGGGACACCTATCTTTTGACGCTGTACTTCCGTTTGGTGCCGGTGCCTGTGGCTACAAGGAACCCCGCTGCTACCATTGCTTCTATGGCGGGCTGAATTGTCTCGGTTTTGGTTCCAGTGGCCTGAGAAATGCCAGTCATTGTGGCGCCTGATGGCTCGGCAGAAACTGCCGTTATTACTTGCTCTATCACCCAGTTCACCTCTGATTCGGCTATGTTCTTTTCCTTCGCTAGTGTGTTTATATATGCTTCTCCCAATGTCACTCGAATCTCACCGGTTATACCACCGATATCTTTGCCTCCGATTGTCTTGGTGGCTGGGACTGCCCACCAGCGGATAAGAATGGTCTCCTCTACCTCTGGATTCATATTTATTGCCAGGATATCAAACGTCTTGTTAGTAACTGCCAGAGCCCTGAAAGATACCGGGGGTGGGGCTTGCATATCATATACTTTGGCCATGAGCTCGATAAGCTCCCGCTGGGTTACGAAATCCTCCTCCATGATTATACCGTTTGCTGCTACCAGCCCGAGGATGATTGCCGGTGAAAGTTCGGTTTTAAGCTCATGGGCTATGCCTCGACTGACTACGTATCCAGGCTGCTCACCAGCCGTAGCCTTAGGAATGGTGAGCTGGATTATTCCCGTATTGGCTCCACTGATGCCTCCAGCTCCGGTAGCTGATATCTTTATGGCAAGGGCGGCAGGATCGGGCTCTATGGTGATGCCTTCTCCCTCTACCAGGTCAATGTTCCCGCCTGGACTACTTATGCCATCGACGCTTTTCAGAGCTCCTGTCTGCGCCATGGTAACATTGTGCGGGTTATCCTTCCTGACCGAGTGGTCTTCTCCGATGATGATTTGGTTGTTTTTATTATCTGAGGCAATGGTAATGGCATTTTTCGCGACCAGATCGACATCACCACCCGGGTTATCCACCCCATCGACACTTTTCAAAGCCCCTGTTTGCGCTATGGTAACATTGTGGGGGTTATCCTGCCTGGCCGAGTGGTTTTCTCCGATGGTGATTCGGTCGTTTTTATTGTCTGAGGCAATGGTAATTGCATTTTGCGCCACCAGATCGACATCACCACCCGGGTTATCCACCCCATCGACACTTACCAAAGCTCCTGCCTGCGCCGCGGTAACGTTGTGGGGGTTATCTTTCTTGGCCGAGTGGTCTTCTCCGATGGTGATTCGGTTGTTGTTATTATCTGGGGCAATGGTAATGGCATTTTTCGCAGCCAGATCGACATCACCACCCGGGTTATCCACCCCATCGACGCTTACCAGAGCTCCTGTCTGTTGAGCCGTGACCTGGTGAGGATTGTCAACGTCGGTCAGGTGACTCCTTAGAAGCTCGTAGAGCATAGGATTAGTGTATACAATGCTGCGCCGGTAGAGGGTTTCATCCGTGTCAACATCAACATCGCTTCCGGTCACTTTGATAACAGCCAGCAGCACTTTCGGGTCATCGCAGGAAGGGCAACCTGCCGTTTTCAATTCATCGGCGCTAACGCTCAGTTTCGCTATGAGTGTGCCCAGCGGGTCAGAAATTCCCAGCCTACTGGCTAAATTTTTAATATCTTGCTCGCGTTCCTGCCATTTTTCTTTCCAGTTCAAGGGTACGTCTACCTGTGGAGCTTGCTGGCTGAGCTCAAGCTTGAAGCTCTCCTTAATCCGGCTGTAACAGCAGGCTTCCTCGCAGGCAGAGGGGTTGGATAGCGCCGGGACCGGCTCTTTCAGACATTCAAGGTACTTTAGATAGACGTAGTTAGTACCCTCTACAGGGCTGCCATCAACATCGTATGTCCCTGCGTCTTCGATGACTATTTCGCGCCCGCAGCAGTCGAGGGCTACGCCGCCCTTAGATAGTTTCAGTCTCAGCTTCTGGTCTGCTATTTCAGCCTCCTCGACCTTCAGACCACAGACAATTCCTATCCCGTGAATGAGCCTGTTGAGTGTACCGCGTTTTGAATTAAAGTATCTCTGTTCCGTTTCGAAGTCCCTTACCGTCATCAGTTTCCCATAGAAGTACTTGTTCCTTTCGAAGGCTTTAATATCACAGGTCTCTTCTGTATTTTCTTCCATGTACTCCATTTCGTTCATTTCTTTCCTCCTCCTTGTTTTATGTTAGTTTGGTATCCATACCAAGCCTTGCACGCAAATCAAACTGTCCGGACTCTTCTCTATCATCCAGGACAGTTTCCCTACTTACGACAGAGGTTTCACCAAGAATGAAGGCTGGTTTTGTAAGGATTGTGTTCATCCCCAGGTAGGTGTGCATATCAAGGTATATCCACGGCTGCAGGACTTTGAGTCCACCAATTGTGTGGGCTGGCTTCTCCTGCTCGATAATACGATTCACTGCGTTGAATTCGTTTTGTGCCTTTATCTGGGAAGGCTTAAGGAGAACGCAAAAGCTGTAGGGACAGTCTCCATATAGTATCTCTTCAAGCCTTGCCTTCCGAACCGTAGCGCCTACATTGTAATCAGAGGCGATTTTACCCCTCAGTTGTAAGACGCTGCCCTCTTTATATGATATGACGGCAAATTCCTTATTGGTTCCGTCGCTGATTTCAATAACATCTTCCATATATAAATCGGGGGTTTCTCCAACGACTAAGCTGGTATCCCCCCGGCGTGCTTTCTGTTTTAATTTGTATGTAATCGTTTTTCCTTCTTGACGTTTGAAGTGAAAGTTCTCAACGATAATTGGCTCCTCCCCTGTAAAGAGCTCAATTATCTCCTCGATGCCCTTTCTGGTGCCTCTCATTTTGTATAGCTCGGGTGCCCGCCTGACAAGCTCCCTTATATTCACCTCTGCCCAGTTTTCATCGTAGGCTATAGCCAGCCAGGACGAGAGCCAGGGCAGAAAGGCATATGGTGTCGCCTCAGAATCGATATATCTGGTGAAGGTGCTAATCGCTTCTTCATGGTTTGAAAAGAAGGTCTCGAAGAGAGAAAGGAACCTTTCCATAAAGTCTCTCCCGGTTTCATCTTCCTGATAGGTAGCGGGGAGATACCTGAGGTATGAGAGGCGGGGGAAATAAACCTTGAGGCTCTTTATCTTCGGGCTCGTTGAGTGTAAATCATCGCTAATGAGTTCTATCTTGAACCATATATATCTTCCCTGGGAACTGAGGATTAAAGCATCCTTAAAATTGACTATGGGGTCAGACCAGGCTGGTTCGTAAGGTAAGGTCTCCGCATCCGATATATAGTAATAGACATTCATCCTGGTATTTTCGGGAATTTCGGCATCCACTACCACTTTGTGCCATCGGGTTTCAGGCTCGGTGCTATCGAATACTCTGGTGAAGTAGGTGCCTTCGTCGATATATCTAGCCACCAGTTCCAGGATGGCTATTTCCTTCTCACCCAGGATATAGAGGTCGCCTTTCTTATTTAAGAGGAGGCGATAGGTAGTACCTACATACCCGATTGGGCTCGCTTTCCCCGAGGTATCAATCTTATAAGGAGTGCCAGTAGCTGTCTGGTCTCCGACAAAGATATTCCCCTGTTCGTCAACAGCCAGGCCTGATGGCTTAGAAATCTTCGCCTTCGTATCTGTTAGCGAGATGGTTCTTTCAAGATTGCCCTGAGAATCAAACTGTAATACCTTTTTGCTGCTGTGTTCTAAAACGTAAAGATAGTCCTCTTTGTCGGTGCAGATATTAACCGCATCCTCTAATTCGTTGGCTAAAGCCATTTCAGACAGCTTACCTGCCCTGTTAATCTTATAGACCTGCTGGCTCTTTCTATCCA
Source organism: uncultured Dehalococcoidales bacterium (assembly GCA_964396535.1). Classification (GTDB taxonomy): domain Bacteria; phylum Chloroflexota; class Dehalococcoidia; order Dehalococcoidales; family UBA2162; genus CAYNFT01. Next base: position 20,675 of record CAYNFT010000007.1, read on the forward strand.
GGATATAGAGGTTTTGCCTGGAATCCAGAGCCATATCAACCAGCATTCCACCTTCTATATGCGCCTTCCATCTGACCTGGTAATTCGCTTTGGCCAGGCAATAAACATCGCCGCCGTCAGCGACATATAAATTATAAGAGTCTACAGTCACGGCCGTGGGGTCTGAGAACGAAATACACTTAACCCACTCTGTGGTCTGTGTATTTGTATCAATGATTGCTAGTTTTCTCTCCTTGGAATCCAGGACGTAGAGAAGACCGCAGGGGTCAAGGGCAAAATCTATGGGTGATATAATCCCGAACGACCTGCGTTCAGATAGTGTGTGGGTGTAGTATTTTCTCAGAGAGATGCCCTCTTCGGTTATCTCCATCGAATCTGCACCCGTATCATCCGGTGCGCTCTCTCCCTGTTGCCATAGAGATTGGGTGTTTATGACCAGGAACTTAAACTCCTTTTCATTCATAGCCTGTCTCCCTGCATACTGTTTCAGGCTCGACAATCTCAATATTATGTGTACCGGGGTAGACTAAATCCAAATCATCGATGTCAAGGTCTCCCATTGCCCCAGATATAGATAGTCTTGAAACACAATCCACTCCCTCAACCCCCTCAATCACTTCGTAGACCTCAGACCTGTAGACACTCCTGCCGAAGGGCCAGCCATCGCCCTCAGGTCCGCCCTTCAGCGGCGAGAGGAATCCATCTATTGCTTTCTCTACCCTTCCTCTCACTACATTAGAGTTTGCCCCAGATTTGATCTTTATGGCGGCGTTAATTGATACCCTAACATAATCTGGCTTGTCCACTTTGATATAGGTGGTAATAAGTCGGTGCATATCAATGTGCTCGCAAACGGTTCTCATAAATCCGCTGCTGGGGATTGCTTGCTCCAGAGGACTGTGCGGAACTGCCACTACTGTCACCGTATTCTCTGAAGTAGCCTTCGCTTTTGCTCTGGCCACTCTTAATCCAGGCGTGGCCTGGGCAATGAATTCAAAGTCTTCAGCGGTCACAGCCCTGAATGGTGTTTTGCTATCCATCCTGGCTCTGAGGATGGCTTCTTGAATTGTTTCACTTTCCCTTCCGCCAGTGGCGGGATAGTAGTTCTTCACCCCGATTTCCAGCAAAGTCCCGTCTTTGTTATAAACCCTGGCGATTGTATTCGCCGGAATATTTCCTTTTTCTCCCCCACCGTAACGGTAGGTAATGGATATCTCTTCATTCCGGGGAGGAACCCTTCCCCGAATTCCATCGGCAAAGGTTATCTCGCACGTTTCCCTATCAATGACATAATGGTTGTCTTCTGGCTCTGAAGCATCAAAATCATCAACTTCCTGCCAGTCTTCTCCTTTGATGGTCACCACCTGTGTCCCGGCTATAATAGGGCTCTGTTCTGTACTGAAACTCTGTTGTGGCAAACCAGAGCTTGAGCCCAGACTTTCCTGGTCAACAGTGATTCCCTCCAGTGCTGAAACAGTGTTTAAGATTATCCTGTCAATACGAGGAGGTATCTCATAGCCTCCCTTGGTGACGCGGCATCTTATCCAGAAGAGCTCTTCGTCAACAGTTGATACCCTGCTTTTTTCTATGTCTGACGGCAGGATAAAGGATATTCGCCCGTTGCTGGATAGGGTTGTCACTAGTTCATCCACTGATGGAGTTAATTCTAAGGCTATCCATTCATCATCACCAGCCCAGTATTCCCATAAGACTTCTGCCGAAGGATATACCTTGGCAATTTCATTTCCATGCTTGCCTACAGGTGGTAAATCTTCTTCATAGAGATATACATTGAACTTCACTTCCCGTCCAATAATAGTTGTCTTTTCAAAGTTAAATCCCAGGTAAAGGGCACTGCCAGCCTCAGCCTTTTCTCCGAAGGCATTGTAGAACGTTTGACTGGGCTGATTAAAATCAGTTACCTCAGAGAATTGAAAATTGGAGAAGCTGACTACCCTCGTCAGTTCTATTGGAAGCACATCTATTGTCTCATCTGTCTCAAAGGTTACTGCTGTTGCCGTGTCCCCAGTGGCCACCTTGCTTTGCTTTTCAATAGTAACGATACTATCTGAGATGCTGTTTAGAGAGAAGGTAACATCTACCCTGGCCGGGCTTGCCGGTTGAGGCCGGATACCCAGGAGTTTCAAATACTTCAGGTAGTGCCTGTCTCCAATGCGGTCCAGGCGGTAGAGCTGCATCTCGGTGAGCCAGGCGAAGAGCTCAATTAAGGTAATACCCGGGTCATGGACGTTGTGGTCCGTCCACTCGGGAGCATAGACAGGAATACGTCTTATCGCCTCTTCAACTAACTGTTCCCATGTCCTGTCATCAAGAATAGGTATTGGTAGTGGCATCCTCAGCTCTCCTTCTCATAAGTAACCGTTATTTTATGCTCACCGCTGTAAACAAGAGTATAGGGGGGCATCTCAATTTCTCCTGGCTCATCAGGGGTTATGGTAAGCTCTGATAGTGTTTGCTTCTCGCCAGCCTTGACCTTAACTTCAAGCTTTTCTACATGGTCTACATCCGTGATATTCTCGAAAAGCGCAAAGAAATCGGAAAGGCAGGGTGCTTTGCCAAAATCCCAGCCTTCTCCTTCAAATCCTCCGGTAAGGGGATGAAGGAATTCCTCTAGCTGGGAAAGAGCCTCGCTTTCAATCACGGGCACCGCATCAATCGAGGTTGTAACAATAGAGACTTCCACGTTGACCTCAACATATACCGGTTCAGATACCTGGAGCCGTTCCGGGCTAACTACCGTGTTTGCCGTGCAGTCTTTAAGGTAGGTTTCAGTCTGGCTCTTCAGTTCAAGGGTGGGTGTGGGCTGCTCTGCCTCGCTTTCCGGAACTATTATGACGGTTACCCAACCCGCCGTGTGCTCTCCCTTATTATCGAAGTTAGGCAGGCATTTAGCCCGGGCGATATTGGGCGAGGCTTGCTTCGCCAGCCACTCGAAATCTTCCCTGGTAACGGCACGGTTTCTATGCCGGATAAGTTGTGGCCCCCTCTCTAGAACCTTTTCCACCTCTTCCGTATCTGAACCTCCGGCGGCAGCTACCGGATTGGAGACTTTATCAACAAAGGGTACCGAAGTCTTGAGGCTGGTTATCTTTGAGCTATCCACGTTCCCACTCTTGCCACCGCCAACCCAGTAATCAGCCTTGATATTGTCCGTTCCTATTGGTGGTATTGCTCCATGAGTGCCATCGCCAAAGTTGATGGTGCCAGAGATCCGGTCTATCTCATAGTGGCGGTCATCCCTGGTAGAACTCAGGAGGTCGTCTACCGCAGTCCACTTTATCCAGAACTCAGTCGTGTTTCCTTTATCATCTTCGACCTTTTCTACCTCTAGCTCTTCTTCGTCCACTATGTCCTTTATTTCATCCTCGGAGAGAGCGTTAAATTCATTAACCCATATCTCATCAGACGTTACCGGAACCTTCGTCAGAGTAAACGTTTGTTCTGCTTCACCATCACTGGAGCCTAATATTTCATCCTTCATCAGCTCAATTTGCAGCGCCAAAGTAGTATTAAGGTAAATACCTTCGATTCGCGGGTTTGGTGAATATTCAGGTATCGCTCCAGGCGCAGCCCACAGCGGATGAAATGCTACCAGATGAGATGGCGGGCATGGTTCCAGCACCTCTTCCTGCTTGACTTCTCTGGTGGAAGCTAGGTAACTATATCCGCTGGATTCGGGTAAGGAATATTTAGATGCAAATGTCGGGAATCCATACCTATATTGAGTCGGTCGGAACATATACGCCTGCTTGGCTATTTTTAGTACGTCAGTGTATACCTGAGCCGGCGATTGGAACCTGTCATCGGCATCCACCGCCCGAATCCAGTAAAGATTCTGGCCAAACTGGCTGCAGGCGATGGAGTCATCCGGTACGATAAATTCAATGGTACCACTTCGACTCAGAGATTTTGTCTTGTCCAGAACCTGCAGGCGATGCCATTCGCCCCCTTCTTCTCCCTGGGCAAAATGTTCCCATACGATTCGGGGTGGGGTCTCGGCAATATATTGAGGCTCCTCGATGGCTAAGAAGACGCTAATCGGACCGCTTTCTATCTTCTTATCAAAACCTAGATAAAGTGTGTGGTGTTCCTCATCCAGCGCCTGGAAGGGCTGGAAGGTTTTGCCTGAAATCTTGCTTTCTTCGGTCACATCGACATATTTAAGGTTGTTGTAAATCAGGCAGTCTTCCAGGTCCTGCGGTTGAAGAGAGTATTTCACCGTGATTTTACTAAATCTGGGCGGATTGATATCATTCGGCACCCACTGGTTGTTCTGATAAACCAGTTCTTTACCGTAGTCGCCACTGGCGATTCTCACCCGTATCCAGTAGCTTTCCTGCCCGCTGACCTGGGTGGCTTCAATATCCGGAGGACAATCGAAGGTAACCGTTCCATCGCTGGTGAATTTGGTGGTGCTGTCGGTGACATCATTTATTACTGTCCAACCCTTTCCGTTCCAGTATTCCCAGGAAAGGGCTAATTCATCATCATTTGAGCTACTCTGAACGCTGCTAGCCGTTCCGCCTGTCTGTGCCTTGCTGCTGCCCAGGCGGCTTGCCTCGACAAAAGCTTTCTTTGCTGCTGACAGGATGTTGAGTACCCTGTTCCTCATACTGGTGTGCAGAATGCGCATCAGTTCTGTATCCGAACGTTCGAGTAGCTGGTCAACTGTGTTAATGCCAGCGCCCTTCAACGCCTGTGTAAAGGTTGGTCCTATACCATGTATGTTCTCTACTGGGATTATAGAGCCAGCGGAGACATTAAAGTTCAGGGTGATGGTCGCTCCCTTCTTGGAAAAGGCCTCTTTACTGCCCAGGTAAAAGGTATCCATGAGCCGGGGTTTCTTTCCGAAGGGGTAGAGGTCTTCCTTAAAATTTCCGTTGTTTTGGAGAGTCAAATCAAGGGGTACATCATTATGAAAAGCCATGTCCGGGCTGCTTAATGTATTATCTATGCCGACTGATACCTTATCAATAACCGGCAGTTTTCCATTTTTAAGGAGAGCACCCTTGACCCTGGCACGTAGCCATCTGCTCTTGATGCCATTGACCTCGGTTTCCTTTATTTCGTTTTCTATATCGAGAGTAACAACTCCATTCTCGGTTAAACCTGAGATATCATCCGTCACCGCTATGGTGAGCCATTCATCCGTTTCTGTTTCCTTATTTTCTCCCCAGTGACTCCACTCAAGCGATGGCTTTTGTTCAGCAGCACCCTGTATGGTGAAAGTCAGGCTCAGGGATGACTTCGAGCCTTCTGGTGGTTTGATATTAAAAAGGTCTTTATGCCCTAAATAAAGGATATGCTCCTGGATGTTTCTCCCCTCAAAAAGTTCAAAAACCGTTGTCTTTGATACTGTTTCTGCTGCGTTATGGTTATGGCTGAGCTGGTTAACCAGGCTGACCATAGTGTCTGCTACCTCAGAAATCATGACGTACTCTGGAACTTGAGTTCTTGAAATCGTACCGTCGTCTCCACCAATTTCAAGAATGTCCCCTTCTTCCAGCCCGGAGACATCATCAAGGAATAGATTCTTGTCCCCGCTTTTAACAGCGTAGGTTAGCTGGGTAGAGAAGACAGAAACCGCCTCACCATTAATGATATGGGGCTGAGCCTGGAAAATCCCGTCTCTATTGATATTCAGACTGTAGGTATCTGTAAGCTTGGCTGGCGTGGCCAGTATGTTTGTCTCGGTCTCAAATGTGGTTTCGCCAGCGGCGGCCTGTGTTCTTTTCGGTATGAGCACGTTTTCGGAGGTTCCCTTGGAGAGCAAGAAAGTCAGCGGAACTCTGGCTGGTTGAGCCGGGATAAGTTTTATCCCGAGCATATCGAGGAAGGCGATGAAGTTCTTATCAGGTACTTTGTTCAACCTGCGGATGGAGGTCTCCAGCATATGGGCAAAGAGCTTCAGCAGGGCAGTACCCGGGCTTTTTTCGCCGCTGGCCGCCCATTCCGGTATATAGAAGGGCACCAGAGCTCGCGCCTCTTTGAGGATATCTTGAAACTCGCTATCGTTGATATTTGGTACCGGCGTTTGTTCCACTTGCTATGTCCCTTCTGTTAGATAGAATGGGTAAACCAGGTTAAATTCGTTATTCGTAGCCCTTACTGTGTAATCAATGCTTATCATTAGCTGTCCTTCGTCTACTTTCTCCGTGGAGACGCTGACATCCTTAATCTCTATCCTCGGCTCCCACATAGTCAGGGCTTCTCTAACGCTGGATTCGATTAAGCCGATATTCGCCGTGTTAATCGCAGCGAAGACAAAGTCGTGGATGCCGCACCCGAAGTCAGGCCTCATTACCCTCTCGCCTTTGGCAGTACTCAGTATAATCCAGATAGCTTCCTTGATGTCTTGCTCATGTTCAGACATCTCTATCTCTCCTTGAGAGTCGACACCTACCGGGAATTTCCATCCCTTTCCCAGGAACTCTCTTGCCATTGCTTGTCTCCTTGCTAGGCAATAATTACCGTCGGGCATCCCATAACGATTGAATTGGGAGGACCGCTTTCTGTAATAATATCCCCCTGTCTGGCTGCCGGGAGGCCATTAATCAGAACGGTGGGGCTGCCCATAGCTACCACTCCACCCACATGGGGTACGAGAGCAGTGACAAGAGGGCAGGTGTGCATATCAGCCGTCGCCCGCCAGGCAGGCATGCTGCCGATTAGCACGTTGGCACTGCCGGGACCAGGACTAAGCGGCGTCCCGTGAGCAGTCGCATCTCCCATTCTTGCCGCAGGTGGCATTGTCTCCTCCTCTAATTAATCTGGATAAGCGCTCCTTGAAGAGTGAGCGTTGCTCCAGCCTTGATAGTCATGGTCGTGCCCGACTCAATCTCTATCGTCTGGGCTTTAATCTTCAACTGCATTGCGCTTTCGATATTAATATTGTTGGCTACAGAGTCTATCTTAATAGAATTACCTCCTGATTTATCCGTAATCTCTATCTTTTCCCCACCTGAGGCATCGTCCATAAGAATTGTGTGCCCGGCGTTGGTATGTATCTCAATCTTCTCCTGTGCCTGAGTGTCATCGAAAACTATCTCGTGACCACTCCTTGACTTTATCTTGCGGATGTTGTTCTGACCATCCGAATTTGTCTCTGGTGGTGCATCTTCACCGTTCCATAAAGCGCCCAGTACATAGGGATTGTTGATGTCGCCATGGTCAAAAGCCACCAGCACCTCATCACCAACCTCAGGGAGAAAATAAGTGCCACGGTCATTTCCTGCCATCAAGGTTGCAATGCGAGCCCAGTAGCTTTCATCTTCATCGCCACGCCAGGGAAAAGTAACCCTTACCCTGCCCATTCCTTCGGGGTCCTGGTTGTTGGTGACAAGGCCAATAACCACTCCTGATATTATGTTATCCCTGGGTTGCTGGGAATCCTGAAAAATATTGAATGTGCTCATATTGTGTTTTCCTTTACATTGAAAGTCATCATATAGCCAGCATTGCTTATTGTGTGGGTGGTGCGTTCTATGTAGTATTTCTTGCTGAACTTTTTTCCAACACCTTTTAACTCGATATTCTCGCCAACCCGTATTTCAGGAATGCCGATGCAGTTAGCACTACCGCTAACAAGTCCCTCTGATAATCTGTTAAGAATCGAAAGTGCCAGATTATCAGCTTCCTGCTGGGTAAACACAGGCCTATCCATAATCCTCTCTTCCACTGTGCCATAAGTCTCTTCTACGATATCGCCACCACTTTGGCGGCCACTCTGCCTCGCCTCTTCGCTGCCACGTCTGGCTCTGCCAACAATTTCCTCTTTAGCGCTGGGATTCCACCCTCGCACGGTTACCTCGCTGACCTGATTGGCGGTGTTGAGTTCGGGACTAAAGCTGAGCAAAGCGCTACCATATTCAAGGCTCATTATGGCGCTCCTGTCTCTTCTGGGTCTCTGGAAATAGAGAGTTCTCTCCTTGACCAGAAATTCGAAGAAATTACGCTCTGCCAGGCTTTTGATAAAATCGTAGTCTGTTTGTCTGTTCTGCACAATATGGGGATGAACCGTATCCGTCGTTTCTATCTGGGTGCTCAGTTTATGCTTGGCTTCACTGGCAATCATCTGGACCACTTCACTGTCTTTCTTATCTCGAAAAGACCTCTGCTTGCGCACCCTGGTGAACTGGTGAGACAGGTCATAGCCGCTTATCTCCAGTTGCGGAGAGCCGTCCGAAGGGAAACTTGGACTTAACGATATAACCTCGCCAATTATCATAGTAGATAGTTTGTCTACATAGCCCATTTTGATGGTAATTTCTTTGCCCGGTTCAAAAAGACCGTTGTCAATCCATTTTGGCCCGGGGTCGTTTACGGTAATGGAGAACCTGTCAGCTCCATCAAGTACGTCCTCGAAATGAACTCGAGTCATCTCGACATAATGTTCTGTTGCGATGTCCTTACCATCGACGAGTACCTGGTAGCTGGGGGCGTAAAAATTTTTATATTGTTTGGCGATACCCAGATAGGTCATTCCGTCACTCCAGAGGGGGGATTACCAGCTCAATACCCGGTTCCAGTATTCGAGGATTATCAATATCATTAGCCTTGGCTATCGACCGCCAGGAAGCCGGGTCGCCATATTCCTTGGCAGCGATGGACTGCAGGCTTTCTCCCTCTTTGACTTGCCATGTTTTCGTCCTGTCCGCAGATTGGCGTGCGGCTTCTTTCAGTTGCGTTTCATATTCCTTGTATTCTTTCAGAGTAACACTCAGCGTTGCTCTTACCGGTATTCCTTCGGGTAGAAACATGGTAAACCTTTTATTTATCCTTTCAATGATACAGGGGAAAATGTAAGTTCCCCAGATAAACTGGCAAATGGGAGGTGCATGAAGGTCGGAATCAATGTCCATCAATCCCTTGGCTTTGCCTGGCAGCTTACTGAATGTACTTCCTGAATCCCAGCCGGTGATACGGTCGGTATAAAGGCGCACGTCTGTTTTTTCTTCATAGGTATCGAAGAAGAGGTCCATAGTTATAGTCCGAGAACCACCCCTCACAAACTGAAATGTCGAGGCGGATAGCCCGGGGATATTCACCTCGGTAAACTGATTGGTTCGTTCAACAGTGAATTCAGAGGGATTAAAGAGGAAGGGAACAATCAGGGCAGGATTATCTTTTCTGGTTAGAAAGGCTTTTACCAACATGGCCTATAAACCCCTCCTTTCCCTCTCTATTTTTACTCTCCTCTCAAATAGGCGATATACTTCTTCTGTAAGGCGCTCGATATCAATTTTTGGTTGTGGGGGTTGTTTGGTGGCAACCTCTTTCTCGATAACCTGAGTCTCTCTTATTATTTGAGGGTTTTCCCTGGAGGTGATTGTCTCCATCGCGGGATAGGTGCGGTATGCTGGTTCTATCTTCGTCAGCTTCAATACGTTGAGTTGGGAACCCTCAGCAGCCTCTCTTTGAGCAGCCTCTCTTTGAACAGCCTCTCTTTGAGTAGCAACTCTTTGAATCGGTTCCACTCCTTGAGTGGCAGTGGGTACTAATGTCAAGGAGCGTGCCTGTCTGCTACTTGCAGAATCGACCCTATCAGTGGTTAACCTTGAGTATCCGGGTGTTTCCTCCCTCTCGCCTTTTGTCTTTGGCAGGGGAGCTACCAGCGGTGCCGTAATCCGTCTGACAGTTACAGGCGATTCTGTAATCTGCCTGGTAGTTACAAGCGGTACCGTAATCCGCGTGGCGGCTACAAGCGATTCTGTAATCTGCCTGGTAGTTACAAGCGGTACCGTAATCCGCCCGGCGGCTACAAGCGATTCTGTAATTCGCCTGGCAGCAGGAGAAATTGCTGATTCCCTGGCTATGTGAATAATAGTGGGTAGCTGATAGCTTAATAACATGGGATTATACCGGACGGTCAGCAGGAGCGGAACAAGCGTTTCCGAAAACTTCTGCCTTTTCTCTTCCGGTGAAATTCCATTTGTCTGTTCAGTAACCGGTCGACTCGTTTCGCTTAAGACTGATTGAGTGTAAGTTGATACTTGTGACCGGTCTCTGCTTTCATATAGCTGGTCCCTTTCGCGATGTAACTGAATAATTGCTCTAGATAGCGAGAGCAATGATGTAACCGGCGAGGCAAAGGTGCCCCCGGGCTGGAAGAAGTAGGACCTTTGCATAGTTATAGCCAGCTTCTTCAGTGTCTCATCCAGAAGCCTGCTCTGCGACTGGAAAATATGTTGCTGTTCACTGAAGTTAAGCAGAAAATTCAATATAAGGCTGACGGGCTGGTTTATCTTATCTGTCATTGACTCAATGCGTTGCGTTGTGATTTCCCGTCTTATCGAGAAAAAGGGCATAGCATATATCAGCTCAATCCACCTGCCCAGCAAGGGAATGATTCCTCCTGTTGAGATGAGTGGATGGAAATGTTGAACGAATGAGCCAAATCCTGCATGCCGTCTTATTATCTGGCGGGAAAAACCATCACTGGTTACCGCTATTGGTTTTTCTGAAGATATCGGTTCCTTCACTATTTTACGCCTTCTTGATTCCGTTATGTACTAATTCTATGGATTCGAGGGCTACTGCACTGTTTTCCGCCCTCAAATCGGGTCCAGTCCATTTTGCCGGATAAGCATCAATGAAGTTCCATCTCCAGGTTTCATTCGCTTCGCTATCCAGCAATACGATGTAACCGCTTCTTCTTTCAATCTTGCCACTCACCACATCTTGATGCCATTTCCAGAGGACATCAGAATCTGTAATGCCCCTCTTGAGTATAATGTTTTGGTAGGTGGTTTCCTTGGGCAGCCTGTGGACATAGTCATTGACCCCTCCCTCCCGGTAGTCTTCAATCTGTGTGTCAGCCTGAAGGCCGGAGACTTCAGAAAAGCCGGCTACCACCAGGCCGTCAACCTCGACCAGGAATCTGTAGCTTAGATAGGGGTCATTTCTTTCACCTACTGGCATCTTTCCTCCTCAAGGTCAATAGTTTCATTCGAGTGAGTCGCTACATCTACATCGCTTAGCTGCTTCTCACTTTTCCCGTGTCTTTGAACCTTAAAGGCTTATCCTATTTTTCAACGTCCATGAAAGATTTTACATTCTCTACTAGTCTTATCGACATAAACAGAAAAATGAGAGCCCGCCCCCAGTATTCCAGGTAAATCTCGTTTGAAAGAAATCTCCCATCCTTCATGTACATCTTCAGGATAAACTTGAAATTTCTCTACATCATATCCCGCATTGAGAGCTTCCTTTTTGGCAATGGATATAGCCTCATCTCGAGAAACTTCCATAATCGAATCCTCACCTAAAATGGGCACGGATGGCTGGTACCAGGGCAATGATTACCACGGCGTGTCGTAGCTGTCGCTAATTCTGATCGTAGAGTAGTACAACAGGCGGCAGAAATTGGTTTCCCTTCACCGCATCCATTTTGTATGAGACTAGTTAAACAGCTAACTTCCCTCGTATAGGCATTACATTCTGTCCAATCACGTATTGAATTAACCCAGGTGCTCCAGCGTGACGCGCAATTTGCTCCTCCTGAGCTTACGCAAGTAGCATATTTGGCACAGCAAGCACTAATATCACCGACATGAACATCTTCATGCTGCTGGACACAATCTCCTGAACAATGTTCAGTAACGCTTGTCTGAGGAGTACCGGAGGATGTATCACACCATGTGCTCCCGCTTCCCTGATAAAGTTCTTCATATAGTCTATCTGCATCCTTTAAATTTAAATGGTAAAGTCTGTCATCTGGTGGACTAATTTCAGCTCCTTCAGGGCAACGATACGACTGAGCCAATCTTATGTAATTCGGAAGTGATTCTGTTTCTTTCATCTCCTTAAATAGTGGGAACTTCATTCGTGAAATTGAGTCTTGAGCAGACATAGGTTCGCTTTGTTTTTTCTCAATATTTTGTGACCTAGAAGCAGAAACTGCTCGCTGTACATATCTATTCCCATAGGTCTGCTGCATTTCAGTAAGAATCTGTGCTCTCTGGATTATATTTGTAGAATGAGAGAGATTCGTAACCAGCTGGCCAAATCTTTCCGGTGACTTAAATTCTGGACTCAAGTAGTTCTGCATCGGGGTGTCATATTTCGCCAGTTTCTCAGAGCTAGACTTTGCCTTGTCGTGGGTCTGACTTACCTCTCTCTTCTTTTCCATCTTAAGTTCCTTCATTTCGTACCCCCTTGCTCCGTAATATTCAGCGCTTCCGGGTTGATAATCCCCTTCTCAAAGTCAAGCCAGATGCGCTTATCTTTCCGGCAATCGTAAGCACGGCAGGGAACAGGTCTCTGTCCTCTGATGGTGCATAGGTAGGTGGTTCTATCTAAGTGATAGCAGTATCCATCCTCACCCCTGGCAATCAAATAAGGCTTGCCCAGATTCCACCTCAATTTACCTTCCTCAATGTCCTGTCGAGAGAGGGCAAAACTCATCTTGCAACAAGCTGCCTTGCAAAGATGGACTCTATTCTCGCAGTCTATTTGCACCTCACTCTCAAAGGTGTATTTATCCTGTTCTTTTTCCTGAAATACGGCTCCCATGCCAAGCTCTCGGAACTTCTCCACTAAACGGTTCGCTACGCTCACCTTTCGCTCATTCAATTCTTCTTCAGTTAAAATACCCTTTTCTATAAGGAGCTCGATAAGAGCATAGAGAAAAGAAGCTGCCTCCAGAACCTTACTCGTATTTACACCAAGTTGGTGGTGGACATAGCGTAAGCCGTCAACTATCTCCTCTCTTAGTTCTGTCAAGCCGTTTCGCGTTTCAACAACCACTTTCTACCCCATTTTGTTTCAAAGGCTATTTACTGGCTGCCTTCCTTCAGCTTCCTGTTGATGTTCGATATCTCCTCACACCATTTTCTTCTTTCGCTATGCTCCATATTCATAATCTCGTCATACGGCCAGTGTAAGTAGTAAGCAATGAAGGCTACCTCCTCATAAAGCTGGCCGAGGGGGTAGCCCACTATTCCCCCGGGCCAGCTAACTCCGCTTCGAACTCATGCTCACACTTCGGGCAGGTAACCTTTATCTTTGTGTTACCCTGCTCATTTATCCGGCGGTAAAACTCCTGCAAGTATGCCAGGTCGGTTACAAACAGGCTCTCTATAATCCTGGGGTTGACATCAGTTAGCGTGCCCAGCTTGGTTACTACACGCGAGAGCAGAATCATGGTGAGATAAGCTGGGTTCGATTGCACACGCGTATCTTTCATTGGCAGAATCTCATCGGCTGCGGTAGCCAGCCTCATAATTCCCGCCTTGTGTAGGTTTCCCTCGTCGTCTATATAACCCTTGGGCAAGGTAAACTCAAACTCTGTTTGTAGAGCCATGTTTGCCTCCTTGGTTTAGAGTGCTTCTCTAGTTGAATATTCGATGTCTACTTGGTCCGTGACATACCCTCGTGCACAATTTCAAGGTTTTCTATAGCCACATCATTGCCCTTGCCGTCAAGGTCGGGAGCGTCGTACTTACTGGGCCACGCCTCGGCGAATTCCCATCTGGATGCTGCATTACCTTCCTCATCCATAAGGATGATGGCTAAATTCCGTCTGGCGTCCTTTGTCTTCCCCTGTTCTACCAGCTTACGCCACTCGTAGAGTTCCAGAGAATCAGTAATCCCCCATTTCAAAGTCAGATTACCATACTTAATCAGGCCGGGCAGCTTCCTTACTGTGGGTGACTCGCTCCCCTCCCGATATTCAATAGGCTCCTGTGTGGTATCCGGTATAGACGCTTCGTTAAAACCTGCCTGGACAATGCCATCAATCTCAACCAAAAACCTGAAGTTCTTGTATGGATCTTTTCTCTCTCCTGTAGGCATTTTTTATTCCTCCCTTGTGTTTAACTTTTCGCTTTTTTATTCTGAGACTTCAGACCCTCCCGTCCACTGGGCGATACGGAAGATGACGAATTCGGCGGGCTTTACTGGTGCCACGCCAATCAGGACAATGAGCCTCCCATTATCGATATCATCCTGGGTCATGGTAGTACGGTCGCACTTGACGAAGAAGGCTGCTTCCGGGGTAGTCCCCATCAGGGCACCGTCCTTCCAAACCCTGGTCAAGAACTGGGTGACAGTCTGTTTTACTCTGGCCCAGAGTTTCTCATCATTGGGCTCAAAGACCACCCATTGTGTCCCCTCTTCGATGGACTCCTCGAGGAATAGGAACAGGCGCCTGACATTGATATACTTCCAAAGAGCATCACTGGCTGTAGTTCTCGCTCCCCAAATCCTTATCCCACGACCGGGAAAGGCTCGAATGCAATTAATCCCTAGAGGGTTCAGGATGTCCTGTTCTCCTTTGGTAATGGCGATTTTGATTTTGAGGGCACCGCGAATAATTTCGTTGGCTGGAGCTTTATGTACACCTCTTTCCGTATCGCTGCGTGCGTAAATTCCGGCGATATAGCCACTGGGAGGAACATCCTTCTGTTCGAGTACTGTCTTGTTAGCCTGGGTCATCTCTACGGAAACCTTAATCCAGGGATAATATAAAGCGCCATAACCCCTCTGTGAGACTACGCTATTCTTCTGGGTCTTGATATCATCTATATCCGCATCCTCCACCGGGTCGAGGATGCAGAAGCGGTCTTTCATGTTTTCGCAGTGGGTTATCATGGCTTGTTGCACCGTATCTGAGGTGACACCAGGGATACAAACGATGTTGATCTCATCAATTTCATTGAAGGCTTGAAGTCCTGTTCTAGCCCCGGGTCCTCCATCAGTGCCGACATAGTCTCCATCCTCCGCGTCATGTTTCACCTGTACCACGTAGCAGCGGCTCCCCCCATTGGCAAAGAAACCGTATACGGCGGGAGCCAGGTGGGGTTGGTTAGCGGTATAGCGCCCGTACTTTTCCACAAACTGCCCCCAGTTAGTGATTAGAGTAGGAACATCGTTCAGGTTTTCATCCCCTTTCTCGGACATGCCAATGAACCCCACCGTGCTGGTGCTTACCCCCTCAATAGGTTTAGCACCAATTTCTATTTCCTCCACATAAACTCCTGGTGATAAGTACTCTGGCATTTTACCCTCCTTTTTTTCTGATTTCTATATTTAATGAGGCCGTCCTGCCTTCCTCTACCTCAGTACTTTCCGTCTTGCTCCTGTAGTCAGGATGGCTTGCCCTTACCATTAACCTCCGGCTATTGTTTCTCCTCACATATCTTTTCCCCCCTATCTTGATGATATCCTCCTCTGTCAGGTTCTTAAAATAGAGTACAAACTCTCCCTCCTCTGTGGTCTTATTTTCAATCCCCTTTCCAACAACTTTTACAGTCGCTCCCGGGACGGGCTTTCCCTCAGTGTCCCGGACTATGCCACGTATCAATGTGGCTCCCCGGGGGAAAGGGTAAGCTGGCGTTGGCTTCAGTGTAAGTTCAACGACGGGGTCGCCGGAAAGCGGAAGGGCTACATCTTGTTCTTGACTGTAGTAATTGTCAGCCTGGACTTTGAGTGTATAATCACCATCGGCAACATCCAGGAAGAGATAGTAACCGCCGGGATTTACCATTGCCCTCTTCTCACCTAAGGCTAATTCAACGTTGCCTGTCAGGTGCCTGTCAGTGTAGTCATCGACGACTGAAACGGCAAGTGACAGTCTGGTGCTGTGCTGTTCCATCAGAATGGATTCTATCATGCTAGGAAGT
This sequence comes from uncultured Dehalococcoidales bacterium, assembly GCA_964396535.1. GTDB lineage: Bacteria > Chloroflexota > Dehalococcoidia > Dehalococcoidales > UBA2162 > CAYNFT01. The sequence goes on from CAYNFT010000007.1 coordinate 36,319, forward strand.
GCTCGCTTTCTTTATTTGATAGTAACCTGTCTCTTTCTCTATAACTCTTCTCGCCTCTACCTGGCGAGCGCTGTCTATTTTGACCGGTGTTACCATATAGCATACCGAGAGTTTAAGGGGCTTCTCCGGGAATGAGTTCCAGAGTTTGTTTAATTCATCAATAGGAATTGGATGAAGGGTGACCTTCAGTTCCTCGCTGGCTCCTGCCAGGCTACCCCTTAATACGGAACCCCTCAGGATAGCATTATCGTAGAGTATATTCATCGCCCGACCTAGGATTTTATGCTCTTCTATAGTTCGTTCTGTTTTGTCGGCAATTTGTGGCGAGCCATAGGAGGTTAACATATAGTAGAGGTCCAGCGTTAGTGGTGGATATTTCATCGTGGTGGAATTTAGTGCTTGCATTTCCTGGCCTTTAAAATGGGGGGACTCAATGACCTGGTATAAGAACAGGCAAAGACGCGGGGAATCTTGAGCCTCAATTTCTCCGGGTGAAGAAAGGATAATAGATGAAGGGCTGACCAAATCCTGCATGTTTTCCCGCAGCAGGTCGATTAATGTTTCTCCTGCATCAGCGATAGCCGTATAATCTGCCATCTTGTTCTTCCTAGTTCAAACAAACTTATTTAACGTTGGCTATTAAATGATAATACTTGCCGAAGTCTGTTTCCGAATAGAGTTTGCCCATCTTCTGAAACTCGCGTTTGGTGGCCCTGATAATGTGCCGCATGGTGATGTTACTGTCGTTATCAGCGGCAAGGAAAGCGGCACTCAAGGCGATATTCTTGATGCTGCCGCCCGTGATTTTGAATTGCTTCGCCAGAAATCTGAAATCAACGTTCTTGTCCAACGGTGCTTTCTTGGGAAAGATATTGCTCCAGATACTAAATCGGTGCTCCTCTTCGGGGGAGGGGAATTCCACCACGAAATGCATGCGGCGGACGAAAGCTTCATCCATGTTCTTATGCAGATTGGTAGCCAGGATGACTATTCCCTCATACTCCTCCATCTTTTGCAGCAGGTAGCTTATCTCAATGTTGGCATAACGGTCATGGGAATCACGCACCTCAGAACGCTTGCCGAAGAGAGCGTCTGCCTCATCGAAGAACAGGATGGTATTACTGGTTTCCGCCTCTTTGAAAATTTCTCTCAGGTTTTTCTCTGTTTCTCCGATGTATTTGCTGACCACCGTTGACAGGTCAATTTTGTACATATCGAGCTTGAGTTCATTCGCCATGATGCCAGCGGCCATGGTCTTGCCTGTTCCAGAAGGACCGGCGAAGAGGGCGTTTAATCCTTTGCCCAGAAATAGCTTCTCATTGAAGTTCCATTCCCCGTAGACAAGCTGGCGATACTGGACATGGCTTACAATTTCGTGTAGCTGGGTCATTTGCTCCTGCGGTAGAACGATATCATCCCAGGTATATCGAGATTCAACCTTCTGAGCGAGATTACGGAGCTTGCGATTGGACTGTGCTCGGCAGCTGGCGTAGAGGTCTTCTGTAGAGACCTCTTGGGATGCCTGCCATAATGTCTGATTTTGCGCACCGACTACTGCGTCCCGAATTTGTCCACCGCTCAAGAGAAACTTGGTGCTCAGTGCAGCAAGGTCAACATCCTGTGCAATCGGGAGATGGCCATTCAGATGTAATTGCCATAGCTGAAAGCGTGCCTCATAGTCAGGAACAGGAAACTGGATTTGAACGAAGGGTTTCTCAAACCATGCGTCAGACGCTTCCCATTCCATTTCGCCACTCAGGATGTTTAGCATCGTGCTATCTTTTAATCTCCCCGTCAGGGAAGCTAGACGGAGCTTCATATCATCGGCTAGTAGTGTATCAAAGTGTTTCCAGTAGAGAGCGGAATGCTGGAGTGTTGCCTCACGGAAAACGAGGCATGTTGCTGTGTCGAAGGGCAGTTCATCGGCGAGAAGTCGGGGTACATCAATTATTAACAGCGGTAGGTCGAATTCATGGCATAGTGCTTCGGCAGTAGTTTGCTTCCCTACTCCATAAGCACCCTCGAAGTAACAGGTTAGACTTCTATCATCACGATTCATTAGCCCATTCAACTGGTGTTTGGTGTCGTCCGGCAGGATTACGTCCGCTAGCCTCCTGAGAGGCTTCATATGTTGAGTAAAAGGTAAGATACGGTGGTCAATTTCATCCGACTCCAGTAAATAATTGATTATGCGCTCATCGGCTTTCAAGGGTTTCGCCAGGAGAGGAGTAGATTTGGGCGATGAATCATCAAACTGGAGGAGGTGGTTTTTGATTAGTGGAGCCTGTGGTGAGAAAGCCTGCCTTGCTACAAGTCTTTCCTCAGTCGACAAACAGAGCAGGCGTAGCACCAGTTCTATGCTTGGGCGCTTTTTGGTAACATCATCCTGAAGATAGGAGTATAGCTTCTCATATCCCAGCTCCAGTTCGGGTAGCAGGCATATCAGGAGAGCGTCGATATCGAATGCGTTCAGTTGAAATATTTTGCCCAGCTCAACAACCCTGAGTACTACACCGGCAGACTGGCTTTCAGACTTTCTTTCAGCAATCTCTGTTTCTGCCTGGTTGAGTCTGTCTATCAGGGACTTGAGATTGGGACTATTCAAATCGGGCGCTACATCGTGCTCAGGCTGGAATGAACTGCTGGTCAACGTCCTGTCTATTTCCTCTTCAGATATGCAAAGCCCTAAGAATTCGTCTCCGCTTGGCTGATTATTTTCAAAGCGTCTCTTCATCAGTTCAAGGCGAACCTTCAGGCTGATTCTGCCCATCTCTTCCATCAGGTGCTGTGTACTATTGGTATAACCACTCATTATCGTAACCTCTGGGTTGAGACGCTGACTTCGATTCTACTATGGATAACGGAGCGTTTTGATTTTCTCAACTTAGCCAATTATCCTCGGCAGCAACGACCTGCAATATCTATATTATCCTCTGACTTCCAAATGTTATATCTATACTTAAAGCTATCCCTGAGTTTCGGACTAAAAGGAGGCTACCCCGCATTACTGGTTCGCCGTTTTTATTACCCTCTCCTTACCGTGTGTAACAAGTACTGATAATATATTACTATCCCAAGGCTGATAGGTGAGGTTCAGAAGGATAATATTGCGAAATAAATGGATGAAATTTAATGAGACAGAAGTTATTTGCCTCTACGAGATGTTAATTAATCTATATTTTATGGTAGCTGATGTAGCATGTCAAGTAGTATTTAAGGTATTTTTTCACCTAAAAAAGTAAGGAAAGTAAAAGAGAGGCGAAGCCTCTCTTAAAATAAGTTCCCCCTTCGCTTGATAAAGGAAGGGGGGCAGGGGGACAGGTTACTAAACGACCTCAATTCAGACGTTTGACAAAGCGTATTTCTAAACCTATAATCGTGTTTTAACAAGCAAACTGAGTGAGGAAGTCATCATGCCAGTGGATATTAAGAGCCTAGAGCGAATTATAGAAAATGAGAATAACCGGTTGCAAAGCATCCATGAAGGAATCGTCGAGGGTATCTCGGAGGGAATGAGAGAAGGGGCGGTGGATGGCTTAAAAAGGGGAGTCAAGGATGGGTTGAAGGAATGCCTTGCTGAGGGGCCGGGCAACGTCAGCCCGGTCGACATTGGAGACGTATTGGATGGAATTGGCGAAGACGTGGTTAGAGTAGCTATCCGGGAAAGTACCAAAAACGTATTTAAGAAGAGCGCTGAAACCTATATACGGGGAATCTGCGAGAGGGTTGTTAACGAGGTTCAGAAGCAACATACCGAACTACCAGAAGACCAAATAGGCTATATAGTTGACCTTGTTATGAAAATCGAGAAAGAAGCATCCGACCGGATGATAAAGAGCTTACCTGGTAACCCGTTCGTCAAGGAATTCGCGGCTGGTATCCAGGCAGCACTGGAAGCTAGTCTGGAAAGTGAACTCAAATTGTGCGGAGACCGGCTCAGGCAGAAGGCGTCCAACAGTTCTTGAAGGAGGCATGAAGTAAATGCCAGCGGGAGATGACCTCAAAAGGGCGGTAAAAGAGCCAGTAAAGGACCTGGTAAAAGAAGTCCTCAGCGATATTGTATACAGGATAGCTAAAGCGGGAACAAAGAGGGCGATAAATGAGCTTAAGCAGGAGCTCAAGGAGAAATCCATTCGCAGATTGCAGAGGAAGCTCGAGGTCCTTTCCGAGCGACAGCTTGATAAGCAGTTGAAAGAGAGTACCGAGAGGATTACCAGGGAAATAACTCAGGAGGGTATACAGAGGGAGGTCTTGATAAGAGAGGTTGAGAAGAGATTTCGACAAGGCTTAAAAAATAAGTTATCTATTCTGGCGAAAGCTCCGGTGCTCAAAATAGCCGCTGTGACTACTATCTGCATCATAGCTGTCGGTGCCGGGGTATACATTGCAATAGATAGGCCATGGGAACGTGGAAACGGGCTGGAACCCAGAGATACTGTTTCCCCAAAGGTAACGACATACCACACTCCCCGGAACCCGGAGCCTGGCCAGAGAGTGACCTTCTTTGTCGAGGTAGGGGATAACGTTGGAGTAGAACGGATAGAGCTGCTGGTTAACGGAGAGTTAGTTGAGACCGCCGGGAGTTCGCCGCTGGTTTTTAATGGCGGACCATATGAGGAAGGGACGACAGTGCGCTACGGTGCCTATGCATATGATGAAGCCGGTAATCGTGGCTGGAGTGGAGAGCAATCTCTGCGAATAGGAGTGGGCGTGGAACCCATAGATACTATTCCGCCAGAAGTGGTAGTGCGCCACACTCCGCAAGAACCCGGGCCTGACCAGAGGGTGACCTTCACTGTTGATGCGGAAGATAACGTTGGAATAGAATGGATAGAGCTGCTGGTTAACGGAGAGTTAGTTGAGACCGCCGGGAGTTCGCCGCTGGTTTTTGAGGGTGGGCCATATGAGGAAGGGACGACAGTGCACTACGAGGCATATGCGTATGATGAAGCCGGTAACCGTGACTGGAGTGGAGAGCAGTCTTTACAAATAGCAGTGTCTATGAGGTATCCTGACCTGGTAATCGTGAAAGTGTGGCATGAATGGATTGAACCACCAAGTGCTTTCTGTGT
>CAYNFT010000008.1:0-26858 GCA_964396535.1 uncultured Dehalococcoidales bacterium
CGCTCCTTTTTGTGATAAAATTAATGCATGATTTGGACAACCGGTGACACAATTAACACAGCCTCTGCATTTCTAACATTCCTTGCCATCGTAGTAGCGCTGATACTGGGAATTAGGTCAATTCGCACCACTAAGAAGATCCAGCAAAGGGAGCATATGACTACATTGCTTAATGAAGTGTTACAGTGGACCACAGATGCCTTTAGCATTATACCAGCAATCTTATCCATAGAAGCACGCGACTTGGGTGTTATAACAAGTCCAGAAATAGATAAGTGGGACGAATTGATAAAGCGAAGTGAATATATAAAACCCATTGCTACCCTCCTAGATAAAGGCCTTAATTGCAGGCTTGCCAACAGCGTTGAAGAGGTTATCATTGATATCAATGATAGGTTCAGGGTGCTTATTGAGGCAAGTCTTGACGAAGAGCCTGTACACGACAAAGACGAGTTGCAAAGGATATTAGATGCCTTACCGAAGGGTATGCTGGAAGTAGAAGACCTAAGCGAGCGTGGGAAACTTATTCTCCATTTGGGGACAAATTTATTTAGGTTACGGGAATCTATGAAAGACTTAATGCAGAAAATCGTAGAAACCAAGACCAAACTAATATCCTCTTAATCTTTATCTCAGCTTCCTTTTTTCTTATCCTTTGCCCCTGGCGTTCTACCTGATCGTTTGCCCCAGGCTTTTATTATGTTAGAAAAAGCTTGACAGATAGGAGGGGAGTAAATACGTGTTTGATATGCGTTTCTCGACATAACAATTATAGTGCGAACCAAAGCATAGCATATAGATTGTTTACATAATAAACACCGCTACAAGAGGGGTGTTTAAGAGGGGCGGAGCCCCTCTTTTTAAAAACATTTTCCCCCTCCCTTACCAAGGGAGGGGGACTAAGGGGGTGGGTTGTCAATATTGATTACACGGATTTGTTCTTAATGCCGATGGCTATATAGTGATTTCTGGACCACTCGATATATTCGAAGGAGGAAAGACCTGCTTGTTTGAACAATTGCTCCATGCGTTCTCTGGGTATCTTCTCCTGACCGGGACGCAATGGTGATTTAGAATCTTCTCTCCATTCTACTACCAGCGCTTTACCTTCAGGCTTCAGCAGACGGAACGCCTCGGCCATAGTAACATCTGGCTGCTCGGCCTCGTGCAGGATTAGAACCATAAAACAGAAATCGGCAATCTCGCTTTCTAACCCGGTCTGGCTGGCATCAGTGTGAACCATAATTAAATTGGGTGGGGGATTTTTTGACCGTATACGCTCAAGCACCTTGGCATCATTATCGACGGCATATACCGTACCTTCGTCACCTACGGCATCAACTATAGGAAATGAAAAAGCTCCGGCGCCGCAGCCCAGGTCAACACAGGTCATCCCCCTGGTAATACCAGCTACGTCCTTTATCAGGTCGTCGGCTCTCAGCCATTTTCGACGTTGTTCACTACCCAGCATTTGAGCTCTTCTCCCGGGTTCGGAATGCTCTTCAATCATACTTCCTCCGTAACCTTAAGTTTTTTCACTGTCTCCATAATGGCAGCATTATATTATTGGAACAACAAGGAGCAACCTGAATTATAGAAGCTATAGCTATATTGAATTGTAACATAGAGTTATTTAAAAACCCAAAAACAGGAGCCAAAATTTGGTGCAGATTTTTTGTTGGCATCTCAAAAGGTATAAAACCCCTCGGGAGAATTTTTAGGGGCCTAATTTATGATTTCAGAGCGTCATTTTGGAGGGTGTTAAACCAGGGTCACGGTTTGGCTTAAGGTATGGCTGATTAGTTCCAGAAGTTGGGTCAGCCCCCACTTTTTGCTGGCAGAAATCAGTACTGTATTTTTATTAACCGGTGATGGCTGGTCTGAAAGATAATTTATGGCTTCTTCCTCACTCCAGGACCGGCTACTGTCCAGCAGCAGGTCAATTTTGTTTAGTGCGGTAATCCTGGGCTTATCCATAACGTCCAGGTCGGTCAGGACATCTTCAACTGCCTGGCATTGTTCCGCGGCGTCGGGTGAAGATAGGTCAACCACGTGAAGCAGCATACTGGCTTCAGTTAATTCCTCAAGAGTTGCCCTGAATGCCGTCACTATAGTCGGCGGCAACTTTCTGATAAAACCGACGGTATCGGTCATTAAGACCACGCTCTTATCAGGAAGGGTTAAGCGCCTGGTAGTTGGGTCCAGAGTGACAAAGAGTTTATCATCGACAAAGACATCCGCCCGGCTTAAAGCATTTAGTAAGGTGCTCTTACCGGTATTAGTATAGCCAACCAGAGCTACTATGGGAATGCCACTCTTCTTGCGCTTTTGGCGATATAGCAGGCGATGTTTCCTGACCTGCTCAATCTGTGCCTTTAAACGATGTATTTTCTTCTGGATAAGACGCCTGTCAGTCTCAATCTGTGATTCACCAGGACCTCTGGTGCCAATGCCGCCACCAAGCCTCTCCAGGTGGCTCCACTGTCCGGCAAGACGAGGATAGAGGTACTGGTGCTGAGCCAGCTCTACCTGTAACTGACCTTCCCGGGTTCTAGCTCGCTTGGCGAAAATATCTAAAATCAAGGCGGCACGGTCGATAACTTTTACCTGAAGAGAATCCTCCAGGTTTCGCTGCTGTAGCGGTGAAAGCTCATCATCAAAGATTACTATATTGTAGTTGGTGCTACTTTTCAGCGATAGTAATCCAGCCAGCTTGCCCTCGCCAATGTAAAGCTTTTTTGAGGGTACCGGTAATCGCTGGATAAGCTTCCCCACTACATTAGCTCCGGCCGTACCAGCTAATTGAGCCAGCTCCTGCAAAGAGTCCTCAGCTGACCATCGGTCAGCACTCCTCTTGGTGGCTACAGCCACCAAGAATGCCCGTTCTATAGATTCCTGGGTAATATCTATCCCTCGGCGAATGATACCCTCCCTCACCCTCTCTGTATCAGCTCGATGGGTAGTCCATCCGGGTCTTTTATCTCAGCCAGTTTTAAATTTTCTCTCGTGACTCGTGGACCGCTAGATATTTCCACGCCCTTAGCCTTAAGATATTCTATAGCCTTATCCAAATCCTCCACTTCCAGCCCGATCCTTCGGTAGCCAGCCTGCCTTTGCTCCGTGGATGCAGGAACGGCTTCTCTGCCCAAAAACATTTCTATTAATGTGCCACCCAGTTCGATAAAAACAATTTCAGCCTGAGGCGCTCCTTCAGGCTTGAACCGCCATTGAATCTTGAAACCCAGGATTTCCGTGTAGAAATCGAGAGTCCTTTCCGGGTTACTGCTTACAACCTCGATATGGTCAATTCTCTTAAACATAGGGTAGCTCCTTATGTTATGTCAAGTTACTTTCGCTCTGAACTTGTTTTTGCTATTTCGCCATCCGGCTAGTCGTGACAGACCCTTCACCAGCCCGGCATCAGGGATGGTCAGCGACAACCGGACATAACCTTCGCCACTCTTTCCATAACCTATCCCGGGAGTTACTACCACCCCAACCTGCTCTAATAGGTCGCTAGCAAAATCCACGGAGTTATAGCCCTCGGGGACCTTTGCCCAGACGTATAGGCTCGCCTTTGGTGGTTTGGCTTCAATGCCGAGATTATTCAGCATATCAACCACCAGGTCGCGTCGCCTCTGATAAACAGCGTTATGCTCCTGAATGCAATCCTGAGATCCCCCCAAAGCCTCAATGGCAGCATATTGAATAGCCTGAGGAATGCCTGAGTCCATATTTGATTTAACTCTCTTTAGGGCGTCTACAATCGTCGCATTACCTACCACCATTCCTATTCGCCAGCCGGTCATATTGAAGCTCTTGGATAGCGAGTGAAACTCCACCCCCACTTCTCTAGCTCCGTCGGCCTGCATAAAGCTAACTGGTTGATAACCATCAAAGGCAATCTCTGTATATGGCCCGTCGTGGCAGACGGCTAAATTGTGCTTACGAGCAAATTCAACTGTTCTGTTGAAAAAATCAAGGTCAGCCACGGCACCGGTGGGATTATTAGGATAGTTTATCCACAGAAGCTTGGCCCTTTTTACTATGTGCTCTGGTATACTATTAAAATCAGGTAGAAAATTATTCTTCTCAGAGAGGGTTAGATAGTAAGGTCTACCGCCGGCTAGCATAGTGCCTATCGAATAGACGGGATATCCTGGGTCAGGAACCAGGGCAGTATCTCCCGGGTCAATAAAGCACAGAGCGATATGAGCAATACCTTCTTTTGCTCCAATAAGAGGTAATACCTCTTTATCTGGATCAAGATAGACATCAAAACGTTTCTTATACCATTCGGCAATAGCTCGATGCAATTCCGGTAGACCTTCTGATTCCGGATAGCGGTGATTAGCTGGGTCATGTGCCGCCTGACACAACCTGTTAATTATATTGGATGGTGTAGGAATATCAGGGTCGCCGATGGCAAAGCTGACTACATCCTCACCCTTGGCCCTTTTCTCAGCAATTTTCTTGGTTATTTCTACAAAAAGATATGGTGGTAAATTTTCTATTCTTCTCGCTGTTCTCATTTCAATCATTCCTCACCTTAGAATTGGTTTGAAGGGGCTTTGCCCCTTCAAACCACCCTTTATGACCTTCGTCCGGCCATTCTCCGGTAAATACTGTTTCCGCCGGGCCGCTAAGGAATACTCCCCCTACCCCGTCCCACTCTACTTCCAGTATACCACCGGGTAGTATTATGTCAACTTTACTTTCAATGTAACCATGTAGTTGGGCAGCGACGGTTATGGCACAGGCTCCACTGCCGCACGCCAGTGTCTCCCCTACCCCCCTTTCCCAAACACGAGCTTCTATCTGCCGCCTGTCCAGTACTCGAGCCACCTCAAAATTCACTCCCCTTGGAAAAATATCATGCTGTTCTACCTTTGGACCTAACCGGGATAACGGAAAATCGGTTACCTGGTCCTGGCAGAAGTAAATAGCATGCGGATTTCCCATAGATACAAGGCTCAGTCGTAGTTCCTTACCATCTACAGAAATAGAATAAGCTGTTATAGACTTTATGTCAACTACATTTCCTCTACCCTGCCCTAGTGTTACCGGTATATCCCTTTCCCCAAACCTTGGTTCTCCCATATCTGTCTGAATTTCAGTAACTTTGCCCGCTACTTTACGAATCCTGGCTCTCCTTATCCCGACTACCGTTTCTACCGATATTTCCTGGGCTCCGGGATTAGCCAGCCTGCCATCTGTAAAGTGTTTAATCGTGCATCTTAGCCCATTACCGCAAACCTCAGACTCAGAGCCGTCAGCATTGAATATGCGCATTTGAAAGTCAGCAACGTCTGAAGGCAGTAGTAGCAGCAAGCCATCAGCGCCGATACCATAGTGACGGTCACACATATCTAATGCTATCTGTGACCAATCACGCTGCGCATCTCTGGTATCTACCAGTACAAAATCGTTTCCAGCGCCCTGCATCTTAGTAAATTTCATAATTACCCTATCCTCAATTGCTAGTGCTTCTGGTAGTGAATGTTGTCCCACAGCTGGAAGTGAGTAGATAGAAAATAATACCATATTGCCTGGGTGCCTTTCAATTCAAAGTGTTTCAGATTGTTTATTAGCCTCAAAGATTGTGCTTTTAAGCCATATGCGCTATAAATATAGGGGGGTTACATGATGAAAACTGGAGTTTTAGTTAACTACAGAGATTTTCTTCCGGTTACACCCAGTACGCCCTTGTTTTCGCTGGGGGAGGGAGATACCCCTCTCGTCAGGTGCGATAAGCTGGAGAAGGAGACTGGTTGTAGCGAACTGTACTTTAAGCTGGAGGGGTGCAATCCTACCGGTTCCTTCAAAGACAGAGGCATGGTGGTCGCCATAGCCAAGGCGCTAGAAGCTGGTAGCAAGGCAGTAATATGTGCCTCAACCGGTAATACCAGTGCTTCAGCTGCTGCTTATGCCGCTTACTGTGGGCTTACTGCTATTATTATGGTGCCGAAAGGCAACATTGCTTTGGGCAAGCTGGCTCAAGCTATTGTCTATGGGGCCAAGATAGTTGCCCTGGATGGAAATTTCGACCAGGCACTAAATATAGTGCGCAGCCTAACAGAGAAACACCCGGTCACTCTGGTAAACTCGGTTAATCCTAACCGTATTGAGGGACAGAAAACAGCCTCTTTTGAGATTATCGATGTTTTGGGTAATGCTCCCGATTATCTTTTTATCCCGGTAGGTAATGCCGGTAATATTACCGCCTACTGGAAGGGTTTTATGGAATACTATCAAGCCGGCAGGGCAAGCAAAAAACCTGTCATGATGGGTTTTCAAGCCGAGGGCGCTGCTCCTATTGTTCGAGGTCATATTATTGAGGAGCCAGAGACTGTCGCTACAGCTATACGAATAGGTAATCCAGCCAGCTGGCAGAAGGCTGTTGCCGCTCGTGATGAGTCCGGTGGAATTATTGACATGGTTAGTGATGAAGAGATTATAGCAGCTCAGCAGCTTATGGCTACTAAAGCAGGTATCTTTGGCGAGCCAGCTTCAGCAGCTTCTCTAGCAGGACTTATCAAACTTTCGCAACGAGGAATGGACTTCTCATCAAAGATAATAGTTTGCGTGGTAACTGGTACCGGGCTTAAGGATACTGACGCTGTTCTTAAAAGTGCCGAGCCTTTTCTCGAACTACCAGCCAATTTAGCCACCATAGAACAAGCTCTAGGCTGGGGTTGACAAGTTCTGCCTTGCGTCTGGAGCTGGGGTTTTATCTTACCTCATTAGCAGATACGGTACGATGCCTTGCCCGTGTAGTCTGTGGTCTATGGTAAGCATTAAGGTAAATCAACGTTTCTAGCTGCCTCAATTAAAGTTTGGAGCTAATGAAATTGAAGCGTTTGTACTACGGCTGGGTCATGGTTTTTATCGGTTTCTGCGTATTAGCTGTAAATGCACTTGCAATGTTCGGCTTTGGCGTATTCTTAAAGCCGTTGATAGCAGAATTTGACTGGGAGAGGGGAGCTCTATCCAGCGCTTTTTCCATAGCTCTGCTGATTGCCGGAGTTCTTTCCCTTGTTAGCGGGAGACTGAGTGACCGATACGGTCCTCGAATCCTGGTCACGGCTGCCGGTCTATCACTGGGAATAGGATTCTTATTAATGTCACAGGTCAGTTCGCTGTGGCAAGTATATTTAGTCTGGGGACTCTCTATTGGAATTGCAATAAGCTGCTCTGTCATTCCCATTAATACTACGATACCCAGGTGGTTTACTGAGAAAAGGGGGATAGCCATCGCCATCACCATCACTGGCTTCAACCTGGGAGGGATAGTTGCACCGGTGCTCATTCAACAACTCATAGATGCCTATGATTGGCAGCGGTCATTTCTCATCCTGGGTGCCATACCTTTTATCATTACGATTCCACTGGCCCAGTTAATGAAACGGGGCGGCCAACAGATTAAGCTTAATTCATATATCGAAAATAAGCCCGTAGAAGAGAACAAGTCCACAGTTTCGGCTGTATGGGGACTTTCTTTAAATGAGGCAATCAGAACTAGGTGGTTCTGGTTTTTTAGCTTTATGCAACTTTCCTTTGGCTTTTGCGTACAAACGATAACTGTTCATATTGTCCCCTATGCAACTGATGTTGAAATCCCAGCAATCATTGCGGCAAGTATACTATCTATCAGTGCCGGAAGTAGTATTGCCGGAAATCTTGCCATAGGCTTTTTCTATGCCAGAATAGGGGGCAGATTGGCACTAACCGCCTGTCTTGCCCTGTTCACATTGACACTTGTATGGCTTTTATTCACCACAGAAACCTGGATGTTCTATGTATTTGCCGTGGTCTTTGGTCTGGCACGCGGAGGTATAATCCCGCTGCTAACAGTGGTGGCAGCAGAGTTATTTGGCTTGAGACACCTTGGTTCAGTTGGTGGGGCTTTTCTATTTTTCAGTACAGTGGGAGGAATTCTGGGAAACCCTTTCGCCGGGCTTATTTTCGATGTAAGTGGAAGTTACAGCCTGGCCTTTGGCATCGATGTAATAATTAGCACGCTGGCTGTTATCCTTGGTTTGATTTTGCTGCGATACAAGAGTAGAAAAAGTGATACCATCTGACTAAACTGCACAAGTATATTGAGGAGCGATTCTAGAAAATTAACTGAAAAGATGGTATCCTATTAGAGCCATTTCGTAATGGCAGTTCAGGAGGGTAAAAGTGTTCGACGAAGCTGAGATTAAGAAAGCAGTAACTTCCATCATTAAGGCTATCGGGGAAAACCCGGAAAGAGAAGGCTTGGTGGGTACACCGGAGCGTGTAGCTGAGATGTATTCCGAGCTTTTTATGGGGCTTAACATGGACCCTAAGAAAGAGTTGGCGGTAGGTTTTGAGGAAGGACACCGGGAAATGGTAATCCTCAGGGATATTCCCTTCTATTCCATGTGTGAGCATCATCTTCTACCGTTTTATGGCGTTGCTCATTTAGGCTATATTCCTAACGCTACCGGGCGTGTCGTTGGCGCCAGCAAACTGGCTCGGGTAGTAGAAATCGTAGCCAGGCGTCCTCAGATTCAGGAGAGGATGACCTCTCAAATTGCCAATGCTATTTATGAAGGGATCCATCCTGATGGCGTGGGAGTTGTTATCCAGGCAGAACATTTGTGTATGGTTATGCGGGGTATCAAGAAACCAGGCAGCACTGTTGAAACCTCAGCCCTGAGGGGTACCTTTCGCAGTAAATCCAAAACCAGAGCCGAATTTTTCTCTCTACTACAGACTAAATAAATTACTATAGCTCACCGCCGGTCTGTCAAAAGTAATCATACCAATCCCCGGTGAGCTATTTTTTGAACCAGAATTAATATTTTAGAAAGAAATTAGCGCTAAGTGCTATTACTAAAATGGTCGAAAGTCCTATTTGCCTTTTCTAATCCGATGACGGAATCGCCCTGGGTTCCTGGACTTCCATTTCCTGACCACAGCAGGTAACAGCACTCTCGCCAGACTTAAGGCATAGTATTTCAGTGCCACAGGTTTGGCAGCGATATCTCTTACCTAATTGAGTTGCCACTGAACAACTACCTCCTTCAAATGCTTTGCCTTATTTCTTCAATTCCACGGGTTGACCACAGCAGTGAACTGTGCCATTACCAGCTTTGGTAACAATGAATTCAGCACCACACTTGGTACAACAATACCTCTTACCTAGCTCGTTTGCCATGTTAACATCACCCTTCTAGCTAAATCCTTATAACAACCAGAATATTATAAACCTCGACTAAATCAGCTGTCAAGGTTATCTACTCACCCATAATCTGCACTATAATCTGCCTTGAGCGGGGACGATTATCAAAATCTACCAGGACTATTTGCTGCCAGGTACCTAGAGTTAACCTTTTATCATTGAAAGGAACCACCAGCGAGGCACCGAGGAGCGAGGCACGGACATGTGAATAGCCATTACCATCACCCCAGGCACGGTCATGGTCATAGGGAATGTCCTGAGGAATATTCCGCTTCCACATAGCCTTGAAGTCAGAGAGCAAGCCAGACTCAAATTCAATAGTTGATACGCCAGCGGTTGAGCCGTTAACAAATACTGTAGCCGTGCCACTGTTTACCTCGGCCCCAGCCACCTCCCGCGCCACCTGAGAAGTAATATCAATAATATCGCACTGTCCTTTAGTTTGCAGGCTGATTTTCTTAGTAACTACCATCTTAGTGCTACCTCCTGTGACTAATAGTTGTGGAGTCTAACCCCCCACCCTCTTAAACACCTGCTAGGTTTCAGATAGGGGATAGTTCATCCCAGAGGATATCATCCAGGTCAAACACCGGGCCGTGCTCACATACTTTTTTCAACCCACTTTTTGTCTTTAGTGTACACCCGTAGCAAACTCCCCGCCCACACCCCATTCTCACCTCCAGGGACACCTGAACCGGCTTGTCTTTCAACCCTGGCATCCGTGCCATCGCCTGATACATGCCCACTGGCCCGCAGGCAAAAATCTGGTCTGCCCAGTCAATATAATCAGGCAGAAGCTCAGTTACCATGCCATGGTGTCCCACGGTTCCATCTTCGGTAGCAGCAACCAGATTTATCCCGGGGGATAAATTAGCCTCAGAGTATCGATGTATGCTTGCCGTGCCATAAAGCAGTGTTACCTCTTTCCCCTGTTCAATAGCTTTGTCTGACAAAAAATGGAGGGGGGCAATACCCATACCACCAGCCACTAGCAACAAGTTATGTGAAGCTGGATAAATTGAAAATCCATTGCCCAGCGGCCCAAATAGTTCCAGGCTATCGCCGGCCTGACGTTGAGATAGCCAATGTGTGCCCTTGCCGACCACGTTCAACAGCAGGGCAAGTTTGCTGCCATCTAGCTGGTGAATACTCAGGGGACGAGGAAGCACAGTGTCTTCTCCACAGCTCACCATGACAAACTGTCCGGGTTTGGCTCCAGAGGCTATCTGTGGAGCTTCCAGCCCGACCAGGTAAACCCCCGGCATAACCTCGCTATTAGTAATAATTGTGGCTACAACTTGCCTCAACGCAACTCCTTATAATCAAGACTTTAGATGGTTTAGATATGCTTTATTACTTATTACCTCTTATCCGCGTTTTCAGACCTTGCAGATTATCAACATAGTCAGTGCAACCTAGTAGGTCTATCAATATTAAATGCATAGAATCCCTTAATCTGGTGGATAAATCAATCAATTTGCTTCGTTCAAACCCTGCATAAGTACCCTTATGCATGATTCTATCTCTGAGCTTCTTCCAATCACTTAATAACTCGTCTGTAATAAAGTCCCATTCGTATTCGTTCGTTAGTTTACTCACTTTATAGCGGATAGATGAACGGTTCAATTCGGGTATTTTCTGTATGATCAGCTCTTTCTGCTCGCTGGATAAGTTGTTTGCTTTCTCTAACCGATTCAAGATTTCACTAATAGCTTTTTTAAACTCCTTAAAATCGGTGGTTGTTAATATGTTTGAAATTCCATGAGTTTCGCTATAGGCATTCGCAAGAATTTCTAGGGCTATCCAAGTCAGCACAAATTCAACATCACCGAGTTCGGGATAATTTCCACCCATCAAAAAATATATGGAAGGAATGAACCCAGTTTTTTGTTTCCATTCGGGTTCTCGGAGAGTCCGAACGGCAGCAGACAAATAAGATTCTAGTTGATTGTCTTCTATTATTTTGTCGCTTATCTTTTTACTGCCCCGAAAGAGTCGCGTCGCATCAGTTATTTGATTGATTGTATGTTCTGGGCAGTATATGCACCTCGATTGGGCTAGTGAGAGCAGTAGACATATGTCATCAACCACTCCAAGAAGACCCTGATTTTTTATAATAGGTGCCACAACCAAATTGTCGTCTGCTATTGCTGTAAATGTGGCATTATAATCGCGCTGCCATTGGTCTCTAAGTTCAATTATGTATTGATTATCGTTAACTAACTTCTTGAAAACTATGTTTTCAAACGTAAAGTCTTGAGCATCCAAATTACTGATTACGAAAGTAGCCATTTCTTTTCTACCTCACCCCCTCAGTCCCCCTCTCCTTCAAAGGAGAGGGGGAAGGTTTTTATATAAGAGGGACTTCGTCCCTCTTCAACTCCTTTTCAATATATTTTATGTCTCCTCGACTTTTATTGAGTCGTCCTTATAGACCAGCTTTCCCTGCGAGATGGTTGCCATTACCCTGCCTTTGAGAACGGAGCCGGCCAGAGGGGTATTTTTGCCCCTTGAAGCAAAATTACCGGTATCAACCACCCAATCTCTACCGGGGTCAAACAGGGTAATATCAGAAGGTGCGCCGACAGCCAGGGTGCCAAGCTTTCCATACTTATCACCAATAATCCTGGCTGGTTCGCAGGTGAGTTTGGAAATGAGGGTAGTCAGGCTTAGCTGTCCATTGTGCACCAGACCCATCAGGCTGCCCAGGGCGGTTTCAAAACCGCTGATGCCAAAGGGAGCAAGGGCAAATTCACACCGTTTATCGGCTTCGGTGTGGGGGGCGTGGTCGGTAGCAATAACGTCAATTACATTATCCTTGAGCCCCTCAATCAGGGCTCGGTTATCCTTTTCAGTTCTCAAGGGCGGATTTACCTTGGCATTGGTATCGTAGCCGATTACTTTTTCTTCCGTCAGGGTCAGGTGGTGTGGCGTAACCTCAGCAGTAACCCTGATGCCTTTATCTTTAGCATAGCGAATAAGCTCGACTGAGCCTTCGGTGCTGACATGGGCGATATGCAGCCAGCCTCCAGTTAAGAGAGCCAGCGCCAGGTCACGAGCGACCATTAGCTCTTCAGCCGCTGCCGGAATACCGCGCAGCCCAAGCTCCATCGACACTTTCCCCCAGTTCATAACACCACCCTCGGTCAGCTCGGTATGTTCACAGTGGTCAATAACAGGCAAACCGGAGGCATAACTGAACTCCATTGCCCGGCGCATAAGCCACGTATTCAGCACCGGGTCACCATCATCGCTGAAACCAACTACCCCAAAGGATGCCAGTTCACGCATTGGGGCTAATTCCGCTCCCTTTCTGCCCTTGGAGATACAGCCGATAGGCAGGACACGGACTACACCTCTTTGGGCTGCCTCCACTTTTACATACTCTATAGTAAACTTATTATCCAGGGGTGGTTTGGTGTTGGGCATACAGCAGATTGTAGTAAAGCCGCCCTTGGCGGCGGCTCGTGTCCCGGTAGCGATGGTCTCTTTGTCCTCGAAACCAGGCTGCCTGAGATGGCAGTGGAGGTCAATGAATCCAGGGCAGACAATCAGCCCTCGAGCAGAAAGTACATTATAATCAGGCTCGGGCGGGGATACCTCTCCCCCACCCAGCCACGAGATTTTACCCTCACTGATAAGCAAACTGCCGCCTTCATCTATGCCCTGGCCGGGGTCAAGTATATGACCATCCTGGATAAGTAAAGGCTTTATCATTATTTTCCTAGTGATGAACCTTAGCGTAGTGGCTGGGTTTGAAACCGTGAGCCGCAGCTTCGCTTTCTGAATCGAATAAAATCAGGTTCTCCGGTTTAATCTTTCTAGCCAAATGGCTGTCAGCACTATGGTATTTTTTGCTGGCCAACCTCCCCTCGTGCCAGTCTGCGCTGGCAACATACTTAGGCTCAAATCCGTGTTCACAATAAACGCACCTCAGTGTCAGAGGCTCACGGTTTACTATCTTAAATTCAGGCTTAAGATATTTTGTCTCGGTTTTCTGTACCGATACACACGCCGGATTGGGACAGGTCACCGCATAACCCCGCCTGTAAACGGGATAATCGACCTTCTGCCCAAAGGAATCATATTCTTGGGGGATGGTACACTCTTTAGCACCCAGTAAAAGAGCTAACAGTGCCATCCTTATTGGTACTCCACGTGCCGCCTGCTTAAAATACGTGCTCCTCGGGTCAGCATCTACCTCGTAAGCCAGCTCGTCAACACGAGGCAGCGGGTGCATGACCAGAGTTCGCTTGAACACCTTCCCTTTAAGAAGTCTCTTGTCCACCACCGGAAATTCGTTCTTTGTTTCCTGCTCTTCTCCAGCAACAAATCTTTCTTTCTGAGGTCTGGTGACATAGAGGGCGTCGACTCCCGTCTTGAGCTCAACCTCAATATTGATGGCAGGCATCATTGCCAATTGATGCGGGCTGCTTGGCGTTATGTATATAGCATCCAGAGGTAAAGACCTGCCTTTCTCCTTCCAGTCCAGTCCCTCCTGAAATTCCAGTTCACCTCCGTATTCTGTTACCAGTTTTCTGATTATATTCGGCGGCACCTCTAAGCCCGGACTGGGACAAAAGAGAATATTTGCGCCGAACTTAGCCAGAGCAAAAATCAGGGAATGTATTGTGCGTCCATACTTCAAGTCTCCCCACAAGGCAATCTTCAACCCCCTGATTGTTTGCCTCTCCTTCTTTATGGTATAAAGGTCACACAGTGTCTGGGTTGGGTGCTGATGGCCTCCGTCACCGGCATTGATTACCGGGACACCAGCATAGTCAGCAACCACTTTCGCTGCCCCCTCCCACGGGTGTCTGATGACAATAATATCGGCATAACTGCCTACTATCCTTGCCATATCAGCAATGCTTTCCCCCTTGGCTATAGAGGTTGCGTTGGCATCAGCCACGCTGATGACATTGCCTCCAAGCCGGTGCATTGCCGCCTCAAATGACAGCCGCGTTCTGGTACTGGGCTCAAAAAATAGGCTGGCCATTATTTTCCCCCGACATACACCAGCCTGTTTATCCATCGACTCTGCCATCTCATCAGCCAGGGAAAACACCGCTTCAATTTCTCCGTTAGACAGGTCATCTATGGTCACCAGGCTTCTATTGGCCAGAGTCATGTCAGCTCCTTTCGAACCAGACTATCCTCAGCCCCTCTTTGAGAGGCTTTATCTTGGTTACTCTTAACAATGACCACACCGTCTATGCCGTCGGTCTCTAACAGTTGAACCTGTATTTCCTCATCTCTAGCGCTTGGTATGTTCTTACCTACATAGTCAGCCCGGATAGGTAGTTCGCGATGCCCGCGGTCTACCAGTACAGCCAGTTGGATTGACCGGGGTCGTCCCAGGTCAATGAGGGCATCCATGGCAGCACGAATACTCCGCCCGGTATATAGAACATCGTCAACTAAGACTACGGATTTATCATCGATATTGACTGGAATGTCAGTGTGCTGGACAGTAGGTTGTGAATCTAGCAAAGATAGGTCGTCACGATAGAGACTGATGTCCAAAGCGCCAACAGGTATTTTCAAACCCTCAAGGTCTTCCATGTTGGCTACCAGTCGATTAGCTAAGGGCACACCACGAGTGCGCATGCCCACCAGTATTAAATGCCCGGTAGTCTTATTCCGCTCTACAATTTCATGGGCAATACGAGCTAGACTCCGTTTGATATCCTCTGGAGTCATTACGTTTTTTTTGGTCATAAAAAAACCTCTTGCTTTGACTAGCAAGAGGCCTTGCGACAGTCTCTTAATGTTTCCCTTACTAGCCTCTCTGGACTAACTTAAAGGACCCAAATTCTAACTCTAAGTACACATTATACCATTTTAGCTTTATTATTGCAACCTTTTATGCTTATGTTGCTTAACCTTATATTAATTCTACCATTATTATATTTACTATATTCATTGCTCAGCACTTGAAGTATCTAATAGGTGAACAAGTCTAAACCGCCCATTACATGTATATCCTGCCCGGTAATGTATCCCGCTTTATCCGATACCAAAAAAGCAACGATATTAGCTACATCGGCAGGCTTACCAAACTCACGCTGAGCTATTTTAGCCTTAATTCGTTTAAACATATCAGATTCCTGTCTCTGACCCCCGCTGGTATCAATAACACCAAGAGTTACTGCATTAGCAGTAATACCACTTCTAGCTCCCTCCAAAGCCGCTGTCTTGGCTAAAGCAATAACCCCTGCTTTGGCTGCTGAATAGTTTGCCTGGCCAAATCCACCAAGTACTCCTGCCACAGATGAGATATTAATGATACGCCCCCATTTTTTTTCAACCATCGAATCCCATACTTCTCTCATCCAATAAAAGGGCCCATCAAGATCTATTTTCATTAATCTTTGCCAGTCGGTTATCTCTGTTTTTTCAATGCGTCCACCACCTCTAAGCAAAGCCGCATTGTTGATTAGAATATCTGCAGTGCCTAGTTCTGCGCTAATCCTGGCAACTGCATCCTTTACCTGCTGGTAATCACTCTGGTCTGCCTGGACAGCTATTGACTTGACTCCTATCCCCGTAATCTCTCTAGCTACAGCCTCAGCACCCTCTATCATAATGTCGACACAGGCTATATCAGCCCCTTCTCTGGCTAATGCCATCGCAATCGCCTCTCCCATAGCCCCCTTACGATTGGTCCCAGTAACAATAGCAACTTTCCCCTTTAATCCTAGCTCCATAATTCACCTCATCTCTTCAGTTAATTTAAGCAAAGTTATTAAGCTTTAAAGACAGGCTTTCCATTTTCCATAAAAGCCTAGTATCAAATGATGGGTTGGTACTTTATATACAGCACCTAGTAACAAAGCCGCCATTCACGGCGGCTCAAGTCCTGATACATCATGGTACCCTTTATTTCTGATAAAACATTGTACCACTTCAACTAAATTATTGCAACATTTTGTGCTTATTGGTGCTGAGCCTCATACCTATGCAACCCTTGCGTTCTTAATTTTCATTTCCAGAATATTTAATTTAGCTACGGCAACAGCCCTGCGCTGGTTTGACAAAAGCTATCAAAAGTTATAAAATTCCAGTTGCTTCAATATTATTCTAACAGGAGGTAAAAGCATGGCATCAGAAGATTTTGCCCAATATATCGGTGTTCCAACAGGTGGAAGTATTTTTGAGGTAGAGAAAGAACCTATTAGAAGGTTCGCTGATGCGGTAGGTGACACAAATCCACTCTATTCGGATGAAGAATATGCCAAAAAAGCCGGGTATCGCTCTATTGTAGCTCCCCCAGGTTATATCAGCATCCAGTGGAATGGTCGTCAGAGGATCAGTGCACCTGAAGGTGGTAACGCCAGAATGGGGATAATGACTCTCTTACGGGAAAAAGGCTACACTAATCCAGGGGGAGTTGACGGCGGGATTGAATATGACTTCTTCAAACCAGTTCAGGCCGGAGATACTATTACTACTTCCTCAATGATTAAGGACGTCACCGAGCGAGAAGGCCGGACGGGTAAGATGGCTTTCATGGTTAACGAGACAACCTTTACTAATCAGGATGGCGAGATAGTAGCCAAAGCACGTTCGACAACTATTCAACGATAGCTAATCAATTATTTTTGGAGGAGAAAAATGGCTGAACAACTATACTGGGAAGACATCGAAGTAGATAGCGAGGTAACCCCTCTGCCCAAGGTGGCTACTACCCAAATGCTGATAAAATGGGCAGGTGCTTCAGGAGATTTTAACCCCCTACATTATGATGAGCCCTTTGCCAAGGTTTCCAAGGTAGACAGGCCGCCTGTCCATGGGGCATTAAAACGTCAGTGGTTAGTGCAGTTGATGACCGATTGGATAGGTGAGAAGGGAACCTTAAAGAAATTTTCCTGTCAATACCGGTCTTTTGATTATCCCCGAATG
This sequence comes from uncultured Dehalococcoidales bacterium, assembly GCA_964396535.1. Lineage (GTDB taxonomy): Bacteria > Chloroflexota > Dehalococcoidia > Dehalococcoidales > UBA2162 > CAYNFT01. The sequence goes on from CAYNFT010000008.1 coordinate 17,117, forward strand.
ATGAAAACGATGGGGGAGCCTCATGAAGGAGATACCTGGCAGTGCAAGGGTAAGGTCACCAAAAAATATGTTGAAAACGGAGAGCACCTGGTAGACTGTGATATCCGGGTTGAGAATGGGAAAGGCGAGGTGACGACTCCAGGTACGGCGACTGTTAGCTTACCATCCAAAGGCTAGTTCCTCAGAATAGTGCTACTTCAAATAAATAATTTTTAGGAGGGTAAAAGATGGCTGATTTACTAAAGGACAAGGCGGCTGTGGTTACTGGTGCTGGCCGAGGTCTTGGTAGGGCATTCGCCATGGCCCTTGCTGCAGAGGGTGCCAAGGTGGTAGTCAATGATTTAGGCGTAGAGCGTGACGGCAGTGGCGTTGCTCACGGACCAGCAGATGATGTGGTAGCTGAGATAAAAGCACAGGGCGGGGAGGCTGTATCTAATTACGATAACGTAACTATAACCGAGGGTGGCGAGAATATTATTAAGACCTGCGTTGATAGTTTTGGCAAGATTGACATCCTGGTTAACAATGCTGGCATTCTCAGGGACCGGATGCTTTTCAACATGTCTCCAGAGGAATGGGACTCCGTTATCAAAGTTCACCTTTACGGGCTTTATAACTGCACCAAGCCGGCCTGTATCTTGATGAGGCAGCAGAGGAGCGGGCGGATAATCAATATTACATCCCCAACAGCATTGATGGGTGGAAACCCCGGCCAGTCAAATTACGGGGCTGCTAAGGCTGGTGTAATGGGCTTCACCCGGGTTGTGTCTCGAGAGATGGGTAGATATGGGGTAACGGTAAATGCTTTCTGCCCTGTAGCTGCCACCAGGATGACTCAATCGCCCGAGATGGAGGCCGCTAGACAACAGAGACCCTCACGCCCACAAGCCGGCGCTGGTGGGCCAGGAGGTCCCCCAGGTGGTGGTGGGCCAGGAGGTCCTCCAGGTGGTGGTGGGCCAGGAGGTCCTCCAGGTGGTGGTGGACCAGGAGGTCCCCCGGCACAGAGACCGCGAATGGCAGAGCCAGAAGATAACGCCCCAATGATTGTATTTTTGGCCACCGATGCTGCCGCCAATATCAACGGCCAGACCTTTGGCTTATCAGGAACAGGAGGAGTTAGCCTGTACGCTCCCTTCCCTCCGGCTTTAAAGAGTATCCATAAGGATGGACGATGGACTGTTGATGAGCTGGTACGGCTTGTGCCGACTACACTGGCTCAGGGTCTGGTGAATCCGTCACCACCTCAGCCGCCTAAGGAGTAGTAGCCAGCAGGTATGTTATTCGACATACAAAGGTAAAAGTCTAAGATAAAGGTGAGAGTACAGTATGGGTGATAGACTGAAGGATAAAGTAGCTATAGTTACCGGCTCAGGGCAAGGAATTGGACGAGCTATAGCAGTAGCTTTGGCTAAAGAAGGTGCCAAGTTAGTTACTAATAATCGTTCGAAAGGTGCCCAAGGTGGAGATGCTGAGACCACAGCCAAGCAGATTACAGATATGGGTAGTCAGGCTGTACCCTTCTTTGGCAGCGTCTCTGATTTTGAGGTAGCCGGCAAGCTGATACAGACAGCGGTGGATAAATTTGGCAGGCTTGACATCCTGGTGAATAATGCCGGTACTGACCGCCCTCACATGGTCTGGAACATGACAGAAGAGGAATGGGACATAAGTTCGGATTCCTACCTTAAGGGCGCTTTCAACTGTACCCGGTTTGCCTGCGGGGTAATGAGAGAACAAAAGTGGGGGCGGATAATAAATACCACCTCTACTGCCTGGTTAGGTACCGTTGGACACTGCAATTACGGGGCAGCTAAGGCGGGAATCGTAGGTCTGACCAGATCTATAGCCAGGGAGATGGGCAGGTATGGAGTAACCTGCAATGCCTATGCCCCAACGGCGTCAACACGGTTTAGTGCGAGCGAGGAGATACAGGCTGGCTTTAAGAAAAGATATGAAGCAGGGCTTATGACCAAGGAGAGATTCGAAGAGCTGACCAATCTACCCGACCCGGAGACATTGACTCCCTTCATAGTTTATCTCTGCACTGACCAGGCGGCTGATATAAACGGGCAGGTGTTCGACGTTACCGGAGGGAATATCGCCATTTACTCAGAGCCGGTAAAGAAGAAGGATATCGATAAAAAAGAAGGCTTGTGGACAGTAGAGGAGCTAATAGAACTGGTGCCCAAGGCATTACTGGAAGGATACACGAATCCAGCACCAGCAAGCCAGGAGTAGGCTAAAGTAAGTCGAGTTAGAACTACTTAATCCGCTTGCTTATTTTGTGGGAGCTTGATATTTTACATGAAATGTCATAGCTCCCGCTTTTTTGGAACCGGATTAGCTGAGAATCTTTATAACCCATCCCCCTGACCCCCCTCCCTTAGCAAGGGGAAGGGGGATGAAGGGAGATGGGGTTATAAAAATTAAGGGGGTGAGGTTGGTAAACAATCTCATTACCTTGTTATCATTGTGGGTATTTCCCCTATTTAACCAGCTTGAACTCACCGACATCTACCAGCCCCAGGTCGGTTAGTCTGAGTTCAGGAATCACCGGCAGAGCCACAAAGGAGAGGGTAGAGAACGGCGAAGGTAACGTTGTTCCTAATTGAGCCGCCACCTGCTCCAGCTTCTCTAGTGTATTCACCACTATCTCCAACGGTTCATCAGACAGTAGTCCAGCAATAGGCAAGGCTAGACTGGCCAGTACCCTGCCACCAGCAGCAGCTACCAGACCACCCTGAAGTTTTTCAATCTCCCTGATAGCGGTTACTATATCTTCATCATTGGTGCCGACAGCGACAATATTATGAGAATCATGGGCAATAGATGAGGCAAGAGCCCCTCTCTTCAAACCGAACCCCGTAACCAGCCCCAAGCCGATATTACCTGTAGCCTTATGCCTTTCCACTACCACCAGCTTCAGAATATCACGACTAACGTCGGGCACAACAGCCCCATCTACAACCTGAACCTTCTCCAGCCTTTTCCTGGTAACTATCTGCCCCGGGATAATCTCAATAACCAGCTCAGCTTCTCCCGAAGCCGCAAGCCTCAACGCCTCAAGATTGAAGGGCTTAAAATTCACGGTACTGGTTAAGCCTCTGCCACTAACCTTATCCACCGAGAATAATGGCTTCCCTCCTCCGGCAACAAGGCGACCCCGGTAAAAGACCATATCTATTTGCAGGCTGAACAATTCACTAATGACAATTAGATTGGCCTGGTAGCCAGGAGCTATTGCTCCAAGTCTCTCCAGCCTGAAATACTCTGCGGGATTAATGGTAGCCAGTTGAATAGCCCGTACCGGCTCAAGACCACGAGCAATCGCCTTTCGCACTACAGCGTCAAGGTCGCCATCCCTCAGCAGGTCAACACAACTACGGTCGTCAATAACAAACATGCATCTCTTATAGGTTTTGTCAGTGACTAAAGGCAGTAGAGCATCCAGATTTTTCTCCGATGAGCCTTCTCTAATCATGATAAACATGCCCTGCCTCAGTTTTTCCCTGGCTTCCTCCAGAGAAACTGACTCATGGTCAGAGTAGATGCCAGCCGCAATATAGGCGCTGAGGTTTTTACCGCTAACACTAGGAGCATGGCCATCAGCTACCTTACCCCGGGCAAGGTTAATTTTACTCAGCACAGCTTCATCACCACTTATCACGCCGGGAAAATTCATTACTTCGCCCAGTCCAATGCAATTCCTCCACCTGAGGACCTGACGGAGAGCCTCTGCATCAAGGCTGGCTCCTGAGGTCTCAAGGTGGGTAGCCGGCACACAGGAAGGAGCCATTAAGAAGAGCTCAAGAGGCAGACGGCGAACAGAGTTCATTACGTACTTCATTCCGGCTAACCCGGAAACGTTGGCGATTTCGTGAAGGTCGGTCACTATTGCCGTAGTGCCTCTGGGCACCACGGCACGGGAGTATTGAGCAACATCGAGCATAGAGCTTTCCAGGTGCACATGCCCATCAATTAATCCCGGAGCCAGGTACTTACCCTCTAAATCCAGCACTTCCTTTGCCTGGTGATAATCCCCTACCCCGGCAACCCGACCCGCGCAAATAGCCACATTGCCCGGCTCAATCTCACCGGTAAATACATTCACTACCCTGGCATTAGCCAGAACCAGGTCGGCGGGAAGCTCCCCTTTCGCAACTGAGATTAAGTTTTTATTTATCTACCTCACCCCCTAATTTTTTATATAACCCTATCCCCCTTTATCCCCCTTCCCCTTATTAATGGGAAGGGGGAAATCTATGTAAGAGGGACTAAAGTCCCTCTTGGACTCCCATTTAATAATATTTGACCTTGCCCCCTCTTCAACTCCCTACAGTATTCCCTATAATTAAGTATTATAAGATAAATTCTGCCTCTCTTTAACTCTTCATTGCAGAAAGGCTTCACTCTTTTGACTCTACTTTTTATTTCTCACCTTCGAAGCAGGGGGGAGGAATAGTTGTTGAAAGGTTTTATGAACCTGAACCATTATTTGCTCAGGGGAAACTCATCTGGGAACACAATTTTTGTCTCGTAATCAAGGAAGGCCGACCGCAAGGCTTCCAAACCCACTCGCTCCATCTGAATATATACTGGCCGTCTGCCGATTTCATCCGGGGCGTGGGCATCCGAGCCCTGAATGCAGGCGTATTTCTTGGGATAATCACGCACCTGCCCAGCATTCCAGGCACCTTTACTTTGAGGTATGGTGATTTCCAGGGCGCTGAGGTAATTATTACCGTGTATCTCCCTCTTAACCCGACGCGGCTCATTTGTCTCAAGAAACCCGCTCGGCCATCTCTCAATATGGGCGGCTATGGCAATACCCCCTCGCTCTTCTATTTTTTGAAAGACCTCTTCTATCCTATCACCTGTCATAGTATGCGCATCTCCCCGTCCTTCCCGTGCAATCCCGACATAGTCAAGAAAATCATCCAACTTCTCCACTGGGGTATTCAGTTCAAATATGGCAATAACATGCCCTTCTTTCGTTGACAATTCAACACCAGGGAAGACTAAGAGACTCTTCTTTTTTGCAATTTGCCTAATATCTTCGACCGCTTCGACCGTGTTATGGTCTGTAATAGCAATTACCTCCAGACCGTTAGCCAGTGCAGCATCAACAATCTGCTCTGGGATAACGGATTTATCGCTGTAACACATCGATTTTGGAGTATGCACATGCAAATCTACCTTCCTGAAATCTGGAGTCATCGCTCCGTTCATTTGTCGTCACCTAAAGTGCAGATATCAGGAAGATTGCGAAACTTCTCATCCCAATCGATGCCATAACCAACAATGAACTTATCGGGCACAGTAAAACCCAGATAGTCAATATTCACTGAAACCTGTCGCCGGGAAGGCTTGTCAGTCAGCGCACAGAGCCTCAGTGAAGCAGGCTTCTCCTTCTGTAGATAATCCAGGAGGAAAGCTGAAGAGTGTCCGGTGTCCACAATATCCTCAACCACCAGCACATCCCTATCCCTGATTTGAGAACGAAGACCCTGCACCACCTTTAATTCCCCGGGAGTGCTCCTTCCCCGACCGTAACTGGATAGCTGGACAAACTCCACCTCCAAGGGAAAGTCAAGAAGTCGAATCAGGTCAGCCATAAAGACGAAGGAGCCTTTAAGAATACCTATCAGCAACGGGTTCTTGTTCTGGTAATCCCTTTTGATTTCAGCCGCCAGCTTCTTAACGGCGACTTCTATTTCCTCTCGGCTGAAAAGTATCTGAGGTTTAGGTTCAGAACTCATTGTTACTTAAAATAACAGCCTTTCTTCTATTTCTAAGCCCAGTAAACTCGGCGTTGCCTCCTCCTGAAAATAAAGCCAGCTATCAGACCCAAAACGAGACCGCCGAGATGAGCATGCCAGGCTACGCCAGGCATAAAGGAGAGTATTAAGAAGCCGCCAATAACAGCAATCCAGAGGGGTATGGGAACCGGTATCGGGATGATAAAAACTGTCATCCTCGGTCTCAATACTGTCAATGCTCCGGCTATGGCAAAAATGGCTCCCGAAGCTCCAATAGCTATGGATAAACGCGGTGCCAGAAGCAGGTAAACAACGTTTCCCAGAATTCCTCCCAGAAAATAAACAATGAAAAAATTTCTACTCCCTACCAGTCTATGCAGGTAACTACCGAAGAAATATAGAGTCAACATATTGGCCAAAATATGCCATATTCCAGGAAAAGGGTCATGAATAAACATATTGGTCACTATGGTCCACCACCGGGCTGGAAAGCTCAACGGGGACAAACCGAACGAACTAATAAAAAGTTCAGGACTTATCGAAGTGGCAATATACAGTATCAGGTTTACCACTATCAGAAATCCTATAGGGCCAAGACTAAAACCTCTACTTCCTCTATAGCTGACTCTATATGCCATTATCCACTTACCGTCATATTGCTGAGAGCAGGATTAGATATAAGCCACACTCTTATATAATAACCTCCAAGAAGTGATTGTAGCAAGGTTGATGATAAATTATTAAGGAAAGATAGAACAGGCCAAGAGAATGGATGGTATATTGACTACACCAGAGGTAGTTGTGTTATTATAGTAAATCAAGATAAACCAGGCATTAAGAATTTTTACCAGCATAGGTTTGAATCTGGATTGGAGAAAACACACTAATTGAACTTTCTTAAGAATCTGGCTGTCAGTCTTCTCATCTTTCTTCTATTTCTCTCTCTAGCCATTTTTAGTATTGCCCTCACGGTGCGTAGTACCGCATTAAACCCGAATTTCGTCACTTCTGAACTTGACAGTCTGGATGTATCTGCACTTGTAGAAGAATATGTTGATATAGAAGCTCCTCCAGAAATGCCGGAGCTAAAAGAGACGATAATTGAGACCATCTCCAGCATCGAACCTGTGGTAAAAGAACAGGCAGGTGCTGCCATCCACTCCGTCTATGATTATCTTCTAGGGGAAAAGGAAGAGCCCGAACTTGATGTCACATTGGGTGATACTTTCCTTAATTCGGATTTTGTCAACTCTGTGCTAGATGAGCTCGATTTGGCCTCATTAACGGAAATGATTCTTAGTGAGCAAATGACCGGAGAAGAGTTCCCAGAAGATTTTAAGGTTGCTCTGGTTAATACTGTCACCGAACTCGAACCTATGCTAAAAGAACAAGTAAGTGATGCTACTCAACCCATCTTTGATTACCTGCTGGGAAAAACCGAAAGCATAGACCTGGCACTTACACTAAGGAACACCATTCTTAGTTCGGATTTTGTCGTCTCCCTGATAGATGAACTCGACCTATCCTCCTTGGCCGGGGAATTTCTAAGTGAACAGCTTATCGGTGAAATCCCTGAAGAGATGGAGTTTCTGTCTGAGTATCTGGATTATGCCATCGCTGAACTTGAACCCACAATAAAAGCAGAGCTAACTGCTGCTGCTGACCCCTTGTTAGATTATCTTCTGGGAGAGAGCCACAGTTTAAGTGTAGTAATTTCCCTGGAACCAGCAATGGAAAGCTTAGAAGATACCCTGAGAGAAACTTTATTAGAATCACTACCGCCAGAGTATGCTGGTTTATCCCAGAGTGAAATCGAGCAGCTATTTGACGAGTATTTCAGTGAAGGATTAGCTGAAATAATACCATCAACCTTCGAGCTTGACGAAAATCTTCTGGGGACAGAGATACCGGCAGACATTGCTGATATGCTGGCAGAAGCTGAAGGTCAACTCGCTGATGTAAAACAGGAAATGAATGAGGCGCTATCAGAGGCTGAGGAAGTACTCGAGGTAGCAAGACAGTACATATCATATTTCCAGCTAGGATTCACACTTCTAATTGTCTTTATGGCACTAATAGTCTTAGGTATTATCCTCATATTCCGCCAGGTGAAACCTGTTACCCGACGTTTGGGTATCCCTCTCCTTACCTATGGAGTCATTGAATATGCCGGCATCTTAGTTGGCAAGTATTTCCTCAAGGGGAAAGTGACTTTACCCGATATACCGCCACAGCTTGAGACATGGATATTCCAGTTAGCTGATGATGTGCTGCGTCCTCTCCAGATATTCAGCCTCAGCTTGCTGATTATCGGGGCAGTGCTAATCATAGTATCTTTTGTTTACCGACGAGGTCAATCTGTAGCTGAAGATTAACTAATCAGTAACCCCTCAATCATCAGTAGCGCTACTCTCCTGCACTACAAGCTTAAGCCTTTTCTGATCTATCACAATAACCTTTCCACCGGGCTTAATTACATCGCCGTCAGTTCTAGCTATCCACAGTTCTCCCCTAATCCTTATCAGACCCTCAGGAGTTAATGGACTTACTACCTCACCCCTGGTACCAATCATATTCGGGAAACCCACTACCTGTTCTCTTATCAAGGCACGGGTACCAAGCCGAAAGGTGAAGATAGAATAGGCAGCCCAGGCAACCATAATGATAATGAGACCCCATAGCGGAATCTGAATCTCTACCTGTGGCAAAGCCCAAAGCACAATTACGACTATAGCTACTTCTTCCAGGATAGTGCTGACAATAGCCAGTATAAGTCTTTTCTTCATCTCGCCTCTGCTCTTATTATAACAGATAGCTCTATTGCAGATACTCAAATGTGGGTGCTATAATCCTTAAATGTATTCCCGCCTAAATCACTCCGGAGGTAAGTAATGAAAATAAGTCGTGAGGAAGTGTTACATATCGCTCTCCTGGCAAGATTAGGTTTGACCGAGGAGGAGGTAGATAGGCTCAGTGAGCAACTTTCAAATATTCTGGAGAACTTCGAGATACTGCAACAGGTAGATACCACCGGCGTTCCCCCCACCGCCCAGTCCATCGCTCTCCAAAATGTGGTTAGTGCTGACGAAATAGCCCCTTCTCTACCTTCGACCGAGGTTCTGGCTAATGCCCCACAAAAAGAGCAAGACTTATTCAGGGTACGAGCCGTACTTGAGGAATAAATATATTGTTAAAGGGGGGGGTTATCTACCAACGAGACAAGATTATTCGGTTCTATTAAGTGTCAGCGATTCAGAAGGATTTTACGAATCAATAAAACAGTGGGAGTGATGAACGTTGAAAGGCTGTACAGAAAAGGCCTTTACCTTGAGTACTTTAACGTTGGCTATAACATTCTTGAGGCTATCGTCTCCATTGTCTTTGGCAGCATTGCCAACAGCATTGCCTTAATTGGGTTTGGGCTTGATAGCATTGTTGAGTCATTATCGGGACTGGTTCTTATATGGCGGTTACGACAGCACGGGAGGATATCAGAAGAGGCAGAAGAAAGGATAGAAAAGAGGGCAACCAGGTTTGTCGCCATTACTTTCTTTATACTTGGATTGTACATCCTCTTCGAATCGATTAAAAAGCTGGTCATGGTAGAAACGCCAGCATCTTCACTACCAGGTATAGTGATAGCTATAGTTTCGTTAGTTACCATGCCCTTGCTAACCTGGCAGAAATATAAAACAGGGAAACAAATCAATAGCAGAGCGCTGGTAGCCGACTCCAAGGAGACACTGGCTTGTGCCTTTCTTTCGGCAGCTCTGTTAACAGGTCTGGGAACGAATTATTTATTCGGTTTCTGGCAGGCAGACCCGATAGTAGGATTAGTAATTGTCGCTTTCCTGTTCAGAGAAGGATGGGAAGGCTGGAAAGAAAACAGCGAGGAGGCTGAGATTGGCAAGCAATCTTAATCAATTGACCATCCAGGAGGCACACCGGCTGCTTCAGTCAAGGCAACTGGCCTCGACTGAACT
>CAYNFT010000008.1:26868-39248 GCA_964396535.1 uncultured Dehalococcoidales bacterium
AAAGCCTGTCTTGAGCGTATCCAGCAGGCGGAGTCAAGGGTTCATGCCATTGTTACTATCACCGAGGAGCTGGCGTTGAAGCAAGCCCAGAAGGCTGATGTGCTATTAGCTGCCGGTAACACCAATCCCCTTACTGGCATCCCGGCGCTAATCAAAGACAACATGTGTATCAAAGGAATACCAACAACCTGCTCCTCAAGAATGCTGGAGAATTTCATGCCCCCCTATGATGCTACCGTTGTAAAAACATTAAATGACTATGGTGCGGTGATTGTGGGCAAAGCCAACATGGACGAATTTGCCATGGGCTCGTCTACGGAGAATTCTGCCCTGTTTATTACCCATAATCCCTGGGACTTGACCCGCGTCCCCGGCGGCAGCAGTGGTGGTTCAGCCGCCGCCATAGCTGCCGATGAAGCCATCTATGCCCTCGGCTCGGATACCGGGGGCAGCATCCGCCAGCCGGCCGGTTTTTGCAGCGTTACCGGCTTAAAACCCACCTACGGCAGGGTAAGCAGGTATGGATTGGTTGCCTTTGCCAGCTCACTTGACCAGATTGGGCCTCTGACCAAGGATGTTACCGATTGTGCCATGGTAATGAATGCCATCGCTGCCTACGACTCCAGAGATTCTACCTCGGTTCCCCAGCCCACCCCTGACTATACCCAGTGTTTAACATCTGACCTCAAGGGGCTTCGCATCGGTGTCCCGAAAGAGTATTTTGTCGAAGGAATGCAGCCTGAGGTGGAGACTGCCATACGAGCCGCCATAAACAAAATTGGGGAGCTGGGGGCAAAAATAGAAGAGGTATCACTACCCCACACCCGCTACGCCCTGGCGGTATATTACATCATCGCTCCTTCAGAGGCTTCGGCTAACCTTGCCCGCTATGATGGTGTTAAGTACGGCTTCTCTGCTCGTGAAGCAGAGAATATGTGGGATGCTCTGGAGAAGACCCGCCAGTACGGCTTCGGTCCCGAGGTTAAGAGACGTATTATGCTGGGAACCTATGCCCTGTCCGCCGGCTACTATGATGCCTACTACCTCAAGGCTCAGAAGGTGCGCACCCTGATAAGGCGAGAGTTTGACGAGGTGTTCAAAAAGTTCGATGCTCTAATAACCCCCACCTCCCCTACCGTCCCCTTCAAAATCGGTGAAAAAGTTGACGACCCGGTACAGATGTATTTAAGTGATGTCTGCACCCTGCCGATAAATATCGCCGGACTGCCGGCTATGTCCCTACCTGCCGGCTTTGCCGACGGGCTGCCGGTAGGCATGCAGATAATATCTAAGCCCTTCGCCGAAGAAACCATCCTCAAAATCGCCCACGCCTATGAGCAGGCAACTGAGTGGCACAAGAGGAGACCGAATATTTGACTAAATATCTATGTGGTAAAATCAAAGCAAATGGAAGCCATTGATATTTTTTCAGTAGTCAAAGATGTAATACTAGCTTTATCAGCAGTTGTTGTCGCAGTTATTGCATTTCTGGGTCTGAGAACTTGGAGAAGGGAACTGACAGGTAAAGCAAAATTCGAATGCGCCCGAAAGTTAATGCAGTTGGGATACGAGATGAGGTCTAATTTCTCAGCAGCGCGAAACCCATTCGGTTATGCGCGGATAGATAGAAAAGAAGATGAAAACGAGACGGGAAAGGAATCTCAAGTGATAAATCAGTGGGAGGAAAGACGCAATCTCGCAAAGCCTCTCTCTGAAAGTATCAACAAAATAATTGAAGCTCAATGGGAAGCTGAAATATTATTGAGTGAAGCTTCGTCCAAATCTGTCGAGGAAGCTGTTCAATTATACAGGGAGTGCTACGGCGAATTATCCTCTGCCATTGCAAGCTATTTTGATATCAAGTATAACGAAGCCCGAGGCCGCCAAGTTGCCCAACATCAAGACTGGTTGAGAGAACTCAGCAAGACCATATATGGAGGTTCTCCTGATGATTTTTCAAGAAAGGTAGACGAGGCAACAAATAAGTTATCGTCTGCCTTGAAACAATATGTGAAATAGATAGGGAGTCAAAGAGGGACGAAGTCCCTCTTACAAAAACCCTCCCCCTCTCCTTGTTAAGGAGAGGGGCACACAGGGGGTGAGGTTTACCCAAAATACGGGGGGAATCCAAGGGGGCTGGGGTTCGTGGAAAGCCTCAAAGTAAATTGCTATTCAGGACATACTTATGCCGAAAGACCGGAGTCTTTCCAATGGCAAGATACGGTTTATGAGATTCATAAGGTAGAAAAAGAGTGGCTTGAGTCCGGAGAGAGGTACTTTCAGGTCAGAACCGGGGGTAACAAAATCTTCAGACTCTGCTATAATGAGACAAACAAGCAGTGGTCACTAACCGAACTGGTGGGAGGTTAGGAAATGGAAAAGGAAATTCTTAAGATACTGGAAAATGATGCCCGCACTACTGCCAAACAAATCTCGGCTATGACCGGCACCCCCAGCACTGAGGTAACCAAGCAAATTAAGCAAGCCGAAAAAGACCGAACCATCCTCAAATACAAAGCTATTGTAAACTGGGACAAGGTGGAAAATGAGCAGGTATGGGCGTTAATTGAAGTCAAGCTTACCCCTGAAAAAGATGTTGGCTTTGACTCCGTAGCCGAGCGCATCTACCGCTTCCCACAAACTCGAAGTGTCTACCTGATATCGGGAACCTACGACCTGTTCATCCTGGTTACAGGTAAAACCAACCATGAGATAGCTGACTTTGTATCACAAAAGCTTTCTCATGTTGAAGGAGTACAGGGGACAGTCACCCAATTTGTGCTTAAGCGATACAAAGAAGACGGAGAGATTATAGAGGAGAGAGAAGAGGTTAAGAGGCAGCCAGTAATACTATAGAAAAGTCCATTGTCGATATATTACCTGACCAGGAGAATGTTATGTCAACTAATCCCGACGGTAAACGCAAAAAATATCATATCTCACAGCGAGCAAACCAGCTATCCCCTTCAGGAATACGGAGGTTCTTCGACCTGCTAGCCTCTACTGAAGGGGTAATTTCACTGGGGGTTGGCGAGCCTGACTACGCAACTCCGTGGCATATCAGTGAGGCAGCCATTGAATCTCTGAAAAAAGGCTACACTATGTATACCTCAAACTCAGGCATGCCTGAGTTGCGCCAGGAACTGTCCCGATATTTGAAGGCTAACTATAATCTGGTGTACGACTCCAATGATGAAATTCTGATTACCGTCGGTTCCAGTGAGGCACTGGATTTAGCCATGAGAGCCATCCTCAATCCCGGGGACGAGGTTATTATGCCCGACCCCTGCTACGTTGCCTATGAACCCTGTGTGATCCTACCTGGAGGAATACCAGTCAAGGTACCCACCAGCCAGGAAAGTAACTTTGAGATTAGCGCCACTGATATCGAGGCACGAGTTACCAATAAAACTAAAGCCATTCTTATCGGCTATCCGGCCAACCCTACCGGAGCCGTGATGAGTAAAGAAAAATTATCTCAGATAGCAGAGGTAGCTCAGCATCACCGGCTATCATTAATCTCTGACGAGATTTACGCCAAGCTGGTCTATGGTGTGGAACATACCTGTGTTTCTGCTCTACCTGGAATGAAGGAGAACTCCATCCTTCTGGGCGGGTTTTCCAAGGCTTATGCTATGACCGGCTGGCGCATTGGTTACGTAGCAGCTCCCAGAGAGATTATTGCCGCTATGACCAAGATTCACCAGTATACTATGATGTGTGCCCCGACAATGGCACAGGTAGCCGCTATTGAGGCGCTAAAATCGGGGGAGGACAGTGTGGCTGAGATGGTTGAGGACTATAACAGGCGGCGGCTGGTCATCGTCAAGGGACTATGTGACATTGGTCTATCCTGCTTTGAGCCCAGAGGGGCGTTTTACGCCTTTCCTTCAATAAAGTGCACCGGTATGACCTCAGAGAAGTTTGCCGAGAAGCTGCTTACTGAGGAAAAGGTGGCAGTAGTCCCCGGTTCTGCCTTCGGACAATGCGGCGAGGGATATGTTCGCTGTTGTTATGCCACCTCGTTAGCAGATATTAAAGAAGCATTATCAAGAATGAAACGCTTCGTGGATAAATATCGTAAGGAGGCTTGATATGTTCGGATACTTCACTATCTTAGGAGCTATCCCCGGCTTTTTTATAAGTTCTCTTATTTTAATGGCTCTCTGGAGCGTTATTGCCCCTAAATTTGGAGCAGAAAACATAAACTATGTTATGGCTATGTTGATAAACATTACACTCTGGCTGGCAGTGGCACCTCTGGTAGCAGCCGGTTGGAAGAAAAAGAGATAGCAATAGATGATGAAAAAACTGGTTTGTGATAGGTGCGGCAGGGAACTTACGGAAAGGCAAGACATAGACCTAGTTCTTGAAGGAGCGGAGGCATGGCAAGCAGCAGTTAGAGCCAGGGGTGCTGAGCCTAGAGGTCTCTTCCCGTGTGAGAACTACATTCATTGTGGTGGAGAGATGATAGTAGTTAATAAAAGAAGACGCTTTCGCCTGGGAGGTAGAACCAATTAAGGAAACTTATGCTAAAGCCGGCGTTAATATCGAGGCTAATGACAGAGCGGTGGAACTTATTGCCAAGCATGCCCGCTCTACCCTGCGTCCCGAGGTGTTAAGCGGCGTGGGATTCTTTGGCGGGATGTTCGAGTTCAAGGGATACAAACAGCCTGTTCTGGTTTCCAGTGTTGACGGAGTGGGCACCAAGCTAAAGATTGCCAACATTCTGGATAAGCACGATACGGTTGGAATTGACATTGTAAATCACTGTGTTAACGATATATTTACCTGTGGCGCTGACCCTCTTTTCTTCCTCGACTACATCGGTATCGGTAAGCTTTTACCGGAAAAGGTTGAGTCTATTGTTCAAGGGCTGGCTCAAGCCTGTCGTGAGGTTGGCTGTACTCTTATCGGTGGTGAGATGGGAGAGATGCCAGATGTTTATAGCGGGAAAGACTACGACCTGGTAGGTTTCATAATTGGTGTGGTGGAGAAAGAGAAGATTACCACCGGCAAGACAATTGCCGTTGGTGATGTCATTATCGGTCTACCATCCAGCGGGTTGCACACCAACGGTTATTCCCTGGTGCGCAGGATTTTTGGTGAAACCAGAGCAGCATTAGAGACTCCTTACCCTGAGTTAGGTCGAACGCTGGGTGAGGAGCTTCTGGAGCCCCACCGCTGCTACTATAATCAATTAAAGCCACTGCTGCCGCTTATCAAGGGTATAGCGCATATTACCGGCGGTGGGTTGATTGGCAACGTGCCCCGAATTCTACCAGAAGGGATGGCAGCGCAATTTCATCGTGGCAGGTGGACAATACTCCCTATTTTCCAGCTTATCCAACAGCGGGGTAACGTTGACCAGCAGGAGATGTACCGAGTATTTAATATGGGCATCGGCATGGTGGTCGTCTGCTCCCCCGATAATGCTGACCAGCTAGCTGAAGCCCTGCCCGAGGCACATATCGTTGGTGAGGTGGTAGAACAGAGGGGGGAGGAGAGAGTAGTAATAAAATAATTAACGCGGAGTTCAAGAGAGGCGAAGTCCCTCTTACATAACCATCTTCCCCCTCCCCTCTTAAAGAGAGGGGGATACAGGGGATGAGGTAAGATATGGATACAGTCCAACAAACCATCCAGACCTACGATAGAATTGCCCCTGATTATTGTAAAAAGACACGACAATCCAAGGTCTTAGAATGGGAACAAAGCTACATAAAGAAACTATTGTCCTTCATATCCAATTCAGACCCTCTCATTCTCGATGTAGGATGCGGGGATGGTCGGCACAGTATCCTGATTGACAGGAATGGCGGAAGGGCCATTGGCATTGACCTCTCGAAGAACATGTTAAAAGAAGCAAGGTCTCTTTATCCAGATGGGGATTTTCACGAGATGGATATGAGAAGGTTGTCATTTGATGACAATTTCTTTGATGGGATATGGTCAAGTGGCTCCATTTACCACGTCACAAAATCGGAGGCAGGGAAAGTCATCAGAGAGTTTAGAAGAGTTCTTAAAATAGATGGAGTTGTAACAGTGAACTTCAAACTGGGAAGCGGAGAGGGAATGGAGGCAAACCCAAAGTCTTACTCAGGGTTTCAGCGATACTTTGCTTATTATACAAGGGATGAAATGATAGATATATTCGGTAGCTTCGGCTTCGAGGAATTGGAATCCTGCACTTACCCAGAAGAGATATTCGGAGACAACATTCAACAAATGTGGTTTCGAAGGAGCGTTTAAGAAGGACAAAGCCCCAAACTAGCAAAGGGAGTCAGAGAGGGGGATACAGGGGGTGAGGTTAGAAAACTAATAGAATAAAAAATGGAGGAGTTTTATGCGAGCTATTATCAGTGTTTTTGACAAGACAGGCGTTGTTGATTTTGCCAAAGAATTGAATGGGTTAGGGTTTGAGATTTTCAGTACCGGCGGCACTCAGAAAGCGCTGGAAGAAGGTAAGGTGCCGGTTAAAAGTATCTCCGGGCTCACCGGCTTTCCCGAGATTCTTGACGGGCGGGTGAAGACTCTGCACCCGATTATATATGGTGGAATTCTGGCCAGGCGCAACCAGCCAGCTCATATGAAACAGCTAGCCGAGCACAAGATTGAGACTGTTGACCTTGTAGCGGTCAATCTCTACCCCTTCGTCCAGACTATAGCCAGGGAAGGCGTTACTCTTGATGAAGCGCTGGAAAACATCGATATCGGTGGGCCAAGTATGATTCGAGCCTCAGCTAAGAACTTCCCCAGCGTCATCGTGGTTGTTGACCCGGCTGATTATCAGCCAGTTTTGGAGAAACTGAGAGCAGGGAGTTTGGAGCTTGCCGAGCGCAAACGCCTGGCTCAAAAAGCATTTCAGCATGTAGCCACCTATGATACCGCCATTTCTCAGTATCTGAGGTAGGATATGGAAGGTTTTCCTGAAGAGATGACTACTGTTGCTCGAGGAGGATTAGTCCATTGGCTAATGCAGTTTTAGTGGTAGATATGCTCAGAGGCTTTCTGGAAGAAGGCTATCCCCTCTACATTGGAGAAAATAGCCGTCGAATAATCCCCAATATCCAGCGTCTTCTGGAGCGTGAACTGGGGCAGGGCTCCAAGATATTCTTCATCTGTGACAACCACGACCCTGACGACCTTGAATTCAAGATGTTTCCGCCCCACTGCATTGAAGGCACTGTTGAGGCAGAGGTGATTCCCGAGCTGGCTAAGTACCCGGGTGAGATAATCGCGAAAAAGCGATACAGCGGCTTCTTTGGCACATCACTGGAAGAAAAACTAAGTCAGCTTAAGCCGAAGAAGCTTATTATTTGTGGTGTGTTGACCAATATCTGCGTCATGCACACCACGGCTGACGCCCGAAACCGTGATTATGAAGTTGAGGTGCCCACTGACTGCGTTGCTTCACCTGATGACGAAGCCCACCATTTTGCCCTCGAACACATTGAAAAAGTACTCGGGGCAAGGTTAACTGCTGTTGGAGGATGAACAGATGAAAGTGCCCAAATTTGAACCCACTGAAGCCGTCCTATCAGGAGAGACGGCTGATATTTACTTTGCCCACACCGTAGAGATATTGCGTAAGGAGGGACTTAACCCGGTAGCCACTATAGAGGTGTTCCCCAGCCGGGCGGGGATACTCTGTGGCATAGAAGAGGTCAAGGCTCTACTGGCTCGTGTCTTGCCTGAGAGTAATAGTGAAGTTTGGGCTCTGGATGAGGGTGATGCCATAGATGCAAAAGAAGTTGTGTTGCGCATAACGGCACCCTATCAGAGCTCTGGATTATATGAGACAGCTATAGATGGCATTCTAGCCCATTGCAGTGGTTGGGCAACCGCCGCCAGGCAATGCGTGGAAGCTGCCAGGGGAATACCCATTGTCAGCTTTGGCGTTCGTCACGTTCACCCCCAGGTTGTCGCCCTGATGGATTATGCTGCTGTAGTTGGTGGCTGCACAGGTTGTTCCAGCATCGCCGGTGCCAGCTTGGCAGGAATTAAACCCTCTGGAACCATGCCCCACGCACTGATACTGATTATGGGGGATACCATTAAAGCAACTCTGGCCTTCGATAAGCATATGCCGTCTGAGGTACCCCGCATATCTCTGGTTGATACCTTCAAAGATGAGGCCGAAGAAAGCCTGCGAGTGGCTGAGGCACTGGGTGAGAAGCTTAACAGTGTAAGACTTGATACTCCCGGCGAGCGAGGCGGGGTTACCTCTGAGCTGGTCAAGGAGGTAAGAGCCAGGCTGGATTTAGCTGGCTTCAAACATGTAAAGCTTTTTATCAGCGGCGGTATCGACCCTGAACGTATTGCCTACTTTCTTGATACCAGGGCTCCAGTTGATGGCTTCGGTGTCGGCAGCTATATCAGCGGAGCTAAACCAATTGACTTCACCGCCGACCTGCACGAGGTTGAAGGCAAGCCAATCGCTAAACGCGGCAGAACTCCCGGCATTACCCCTAACCCCAGTCTCAAACGTGTTATGTAAATTATTCACAAGTAATGGTTAACAGCAAGGAGATATTCTATGCAAAAGACAATCATTAAAATAACCTTTAGCATTCTTTCAATGCTGGTCTTGATAATGACTTTTTCTGCCTGCACTAAGACGACTGAGCCAGAGTATGCTAGTTCGATCACTGAAGGCATTCTGATAGGCATAAACGAGAACAACTATACTAAATTCTCCGAGTATTTTGATGAGGATATGAAGGCAGCATTGCCTGAGGCTACTTTCGAGCAACTCACCACCAGCATAAAAGCACAGATAGGCGATTATATACTTGATTCAAAAGAGTTTGATAAGATAATAACTTCAGGTATATATACCGATGTTTTCTATAGAGCGAAATTCACTCAGGGACTTGAGTTTATCGTCCATGTTAGCTTTCATGAAAGTGATGGGGAAATATATGTTAACGGTTTTTGGTTCGAAGAGCCATAAATTGCGTCAACACTAGATAAGAATGGATATAACTATTTTCTTTGCCAATCCTTCTGCCTGGGGGATTGTCTTAGCTTTAATCTTTGGGACGTTTTGGCTGGTGATACTAGCTCCGCTACAGTGGCGTAGCCCCGGGTTGTGGCTGATTTTTCTTGGTGGTGCTATACTCTTTGCTCCCAGTATTGCCTGGATACAGAGTCCACTTCAGAATTTAACAGGTGGCTGGTTTATCAACCAATTTGGTCTGGAAACCTACCAGAGTAAGCTATTACTTATGGGTATCCCAGTGGTGTTGCTAAGCGGTCTGGTTCAGGAGGGGGCAAAACTAATACCACCGGTTCTCTACTGGTTGCGTAAGGGCAGGACCACTGACACCAAACTGGGGTTATCTATCGGGGCTATGGCTGGGGCTGGCTTCGGTGTCTTTGAAGCCCAATGGATACATAATACTATCTTTGCTGCCGGCTGGAGCTGGGAAGCGGTGCAACTAGGTGGACTGATAGCACTGGCTGGATTCTGGGAGAGATTCTTTACTATCGCCTTCCATACTGCTTCCTGCGCGTTGGCTGGTTGGGGTCTATCTAGGGGCTGGGGCTGGCAATTCTACCTTCTCGTATCTTTTCTGCATTCTCTGTTGAATTACTTCGCCCTGCTATTCCACAGGAGGATAGTTACCGCCTTACAAATAGAAATTATCATTGCCGTTTTTGTAGTCATAATTTTTGGGGTGGTTCTGTGGCTGCGGCGGAGGAAGCCGGTAGAACCATCCACCTCACAGGTCTAGGAAGGCTCGACATACATAATTTAACAATGACCCAATGCTGGAATCTTGACAACAATATAACTACAGTTTATACTAATACTAGATGCAAATGATTTGCATTAGCAGTAAGAAAAACTCGAAATTGATTAGTTAAAAAGGAGGGCTATGCCAGCGAATTTGACTAATATTCGAGGGAAAAACCGCGAATTGTTAAATACAGCAGGACTGAGGAGTACCAATCAGCGGGCTTTAATCCTAGAAATTATTCGTCAAGGGCAGGGGCACTTGGACGCTGACGAAGTCTATCGCCGGGCGAGAAAAAAACAACCCCGCCTTAGCCTTTCCACTGTCTATCGAACCCTGCTGACACTCAAGAAACTAGATTTAATAAAGGAACTTCATTTTGATGAGGCGCACCACCACTATGAGATAAAACCCTCTACTGAGCATCATCACCTGATCTGCCTCGGTTGCGGTAAAGTCGTTGAGTTCGAGTGCCCGATGAGCCAGAAGATAAAAGAGGATATTAGCCTCGAGATGGGTTTTGAAGTTACTAATGCTGAGGTGAGGATGACAGGCTATTGCCCCACCTGCCGCCAGAGTAAGCAATAATCTTTTAGTATTGTTATTGCAAATAAGAAGCATTTGTATTTAACAGAGAAATAGCTTGATTGAAAAGACTGGAAAGGGATTATGATTTATGCCTGATGGAAAACAAATACCTCTGAGCCAAATAGAGGCTGGCCAGAGCGGCAGAGTAATTCAAATCCAAGGCGGGCACGGCCTGATTAATCGTCTTAACGCTTTGGGCGTTAGACCAGGTCAAAGAGTAACCAAGGTTAGCTCTATGTTCATGCGAGGACCGGTAACAATCCAAATAGGAAATGCCCAGATAGCTATCGGCTTTGGCATGGCTAAGCGAATAATGGTGGAACCAAATTAGGCACTAGATGAAGATATTGCTGATGGGTAATCCCAATGTGGGCAAAAGTGTCATTTTCTCCCGTTTAACCGGAGTGCGGGTGATTGCTTCGAATTACCCGGGTACGACAGTAGGCTACACCCGGGGATTCATGAAGCTGGGAGAGGAGACAGCCGAGGTTATTGATGTGCCCGGCACCTATACCCTGGAACCAACCAGCGAGGCTGAGGAGATAGCCTCCCGGATGCTCGACACTGGAGATTTGGTTATAGCTGTGGTTGATGCTACCAATCTGGAAAGAAATCTCTACCTAACCCTGCAGCTATTAGAGCGGAATATCCCAGTGGTGGTGGCGCTGAATATATGGGATGATACTGAGCACCGAGGAATACATATTGACCTGGACAGACTAAGGGAACTCTTAGGGGTGCCGGTTATTCCTACTGTGGCGGTAACTGGTCAGGGGATAAAAGAGCTGGTGGAGAGCATTCCCAAGGCTGCCTCACCGGACACTCCTGCCCGCAGTCGCGATGAACGCTGGGCTACTATTGGCAGCATCATAGACCAGGTTCAACGTGTTACCCATCGCCATCATACCTGGCTGGAACGCCTGGGGGATGCCAGTGTAAAGCCATTAACCGGCGGTATTATAGCTTTAGCTGTTCTTGCCGGCGCCTTTTGGGTAATCCGTTTCATTGGTGAGAGCCTGATTGGTTATGTCCTTGAGCCCTTGTTTGACAATCTGTGGGCACCGGTAATGTTGAGGTTAAGCGACCTCCTAGGCAGTACAGGCTTTTTCCATAACATCCTGATAGGTAAGTTAATTGATGGCGAAGTGAACTTTGTCGAATCGTTTGGCTTATTAACCACCGGACTCTTTGTTCATTTTGGCATGGTTTTGCCCTACATTGTCTCTTTCTATCTGATACTGGGCATACTTGAGGATGTAGGCTATCTGCCACGGCTGGCAGTTTTAATGGATACTATTATGCACCGGCTGGGTTTGCACGGCTACGCCATCATTCCGAGTATGCTAGGACTAGGCTGCAACGTGCCAGCTATCTTGGCTACCCGTATTCTGGAGAGCAAGAGGGAGAGATTTATTGCTGCCACATTGATATCTATTGCGATACCCTGTGCCGCCCTGCAAGCGATGATTTTCGGCCTGGTGGGGCAGCATGGAGGACAGTATGTAGCTATTGTCTATGGGACGTTATTCGTAGTGTGGGTCATATTGGGAATTATAATTAACCGCTTTGCTAAAGGATTGAGCCCCGAGCTTCTGATAGAGATACCACCCTACCGCCTGCCGCCATGGCGAACCGTGTTACAAAAACTTTGGATGAGAGCTTCAGGATTTTTGAAAGAAGCTCTTCCCATAATTCTGGGGGCTGTTCTAATAATAAATGTACTTTATTTCTTAGGTGTATTTGACGCTATTGCCAATTTTACAGCACCGGTGGTAACTGGCCTTCTGGGATTGCCCAAGGAGGCAGTAACCGCCTTAGTTATTGGTTTCCTGCGCAAAGATGTAGCCCTAGGTATGCTCGCTCCTCTGGCGTTAAGCCCTGAGCAACTGGTTGTTGGTAGTGTAGTCTTAGCCATGTTCTTCCCCTGTATTGCTACCTTTGTTGTCCTTCTCAGGGAACTCGGAATTATAAACATGCTCAAATCGGCTGGAATAATGGTTATCTCTGCCTTAGTAGTAGGAGGACTATTAAACCTAATCCTATAGTAGA
>CAYNFT010000009.1:0-37870 GCA_964396535.1 uncultured Dehalococcoidales bacterium
TGAGGATTATTGTGAGTGCTAGGATTCGTATCATTATACATGGCTGGCGCTACTTGTTGCAAGGGGCTATGAACTCGACGAGCTCACATTACTAATGCCTGATTAACAAGATGACGAAAAGTGTAGCAGGAAGATGGGATGATACCTCAACGGACATCGAGACTGAGCAGGGTCGAACTCTCCCTGAAACAATTTTGCATTTTGTCTGAGACGCCTTTGATAACACTTTAAATTCTCGGTAATGCGTTTCTTATCAAAACTACGGTCGTTTTCGCTTTCTTGCTGTGGTAGAATATTTTCACGATTACTGGTGAGGCTATGGTGATCGATGCAATACAAGATTTACAACAGAATGTTCATGGACACGTGGTATAGTTTTTCCATGCTTAAGTTCTACTGGCCTGCCCCCCGAAATTAGATCCACTTGAAATGCGAGACTCCTGTAAAATAGGAACAGGAGGAAGCATTTGTGAAAACAAAAAGGTATTTGGATACGCAGGTATTCAGTATTCTCAAAGAGGTTGAATCTGGAAGTCAGGTAGTTGATGCTGCCCGGAAACATGGCGTTTCTCCAGCTACCGTCCATCGTTTCCTGCCATCCAGGTAAGCTGAAGCAATCTATAACTTCTTCGTATACCTCGTTAGCCTTTTCTGACTGTTCTAATACGATATCCAAACATGCCGAGCATAAGGTAAACGGGATCATTTCAGGAGGGTAATAACGAGCTTTATCTTTTGTTCGCCTATTGTTCTTCATATCTTGATGTATTTTAACACTTACTAAATAATTATTGACAACTTGCTCGATCAAGAAGTAGAATCCAAATACCTGTCAAATTAACTTTCTTGTGTACATTCACATAAGGAGGTAGCAATGGGTAAAGGTAGTAGTGGAGGCAAAGGCGGTGGCAAGGGAAGCGGAAAAGGTGGTAATCCTAACTGGCCGAGTAGAACTGGTAGCCCATCGGGTAGCGGCAGAGGAAACAAACCACCTTCAAAGAAGTAAGAGTATAAGTAATCACTTCATACCTTGTCTTTCTACTTAATTACACTGAGAAAGAAAACGATAAAAAATATTTATACGCATCGATGGACAGACATTCCGATATTTACACACGATATTCTCGATGCTAGTGACCGCCAGATGGAAAATCGCAAAAATCAAAAGGTCTCATGGTCTCTTTATTGCGGTCTTGGTTTGTGATAAAATGTCTGCGTTAAAACTATGGAATATCAAGAAGCAATCGCTATCTTAAAAAGCATGTTAGACAGGCACTCACTTGACTCCGAAGAAAAACAAGCGGTTTTGACTGCCATCGGCGTTCTCAGTTGGGGGTCTCTTTCTAAAAGCAAAATAAAAGCACTAAAAGCAAAACGAGATAAGAGTACCGAATGGTAACATCACCTTAGGCACTCGGTAAATACGCATGTAACGATAGACATCCCTATGTTCATGCAGTGGTGACTAGAAATCGATGTTACTGATAGAGTTGGAAGCACCACTACTTCCACCCTCTTGTTGGAGCTATTCGCACTTTCTGACGAAATGGTATAGTTGGATAACGTCAGTATCTCTACTGTTTTCCAAATCTAACCAGCTCTGACTAGGCGGCTTTTTATTTACTCAGTGTGAATACCACAAAGTACCCATATACATGGTGTGCGTGCCTATCATTCTGCACTTACATGCATACGCTTAATTCACGGGTAGGCAAGAGTACAGTACAAAGCTAATCTTTCGTAAAAACTAAAGGGTGTTCGTCACTAACCCTTCATACTAAGATGATAAATAATAGATAAGAGCTATAGTTCCTGCGATTGCTACTATGACGTAGATTAGACGAGAGAATGCATTGACTTCCCCAAACTTCTTACCTCCTGCGATTAAAGCCACTAGGTCGAATTTGAATAATCCGACCAAACCCCAGTTTAAGGCGCCTATAAAAGTTAGTATCAAACAGATAATCGCTAATATTTCCATTTTCACTCCTTTTTTTCCTCGGTTCAGCAATATTATGCTTTCAATAAGATTGCATACTCACCTCCCTTTTGCTAGGTTTACCTAATTTTAACCACCTAAATGTTGAGGAGTCATAAAATGAAAGGGAAAATTATAACATTTTTATGTCATTTCGAAATTATTTGCATTTTGGCACTGACTTTTACGTAAGAGAATATGAAAATGGTATTGAATATTTGTACGCATCGCTGGACAAACATCCCGATGTTTGTCCAGCGGTAGCGGATTAATAAATGAGATTAAAAAGGGGAGCATTGATGCTTCCCTTTCGGATAGTATTTAATAAAAGATTACGTTTAAAAATACAAACTCCTATTCTGGAAATTCATCATAGAAGTGAGCTTCGATTCTATACATCGTACCAGTAGGCTTGGCTGGTGTGAAAGTTGGCTAGCGCGAAAACGTAGTATCGCTTGTTAAATACAACCACAGCTTTACAGGAAAGAGTAAATCTATTCAAGACAGGCACTGACCTGTAAAGGTTAAGGCGCAGGATTTTATACTGCCTCTGGGTCAAACGCCTCTCTTATCTTGGTTGCCCATACCTGAAAATTACTATAAAGCTGTCCAGCTTCTGGTGTTGGCAGGTAGAAGCCGTGTTTGATGTCGTTTTCATTAGATTTTTGCCATTTAAGCACATACCCCCCCACAGAATCCTGAGAGTACCCCTGGGGTGATTCGAACGCTCGACAATGGCTCATTGTATTACCCTCGCTGAACATCAGTCCATTTTGTGTGACAATACCAATTCCTCAGGACTGGACGGTAGACATTGAGCCGGTGGGCTGACCTGATGGTGGCGGTGTCAGGTCTATGAAAATAAGCCCTGTTTTAAACATAACCTCAGGGTTGGGGTCGGCGGAAAGAAGCCCGCTCATTTTCCCATGCAGCCCGGTAAGCTGAAGCTATCCGTTCCTTGCGCTCTTCAGGCCAATCCGGGTCCCAACCCAGACCCAGGTCTTGACCAACAAGGACTATGGCAAATTCCGTCCTCCTGGGTTTTTTCTCAATTATAGTGGTGATATTGCATATCCGTCCCGGAGATTTACAATCGGTACACCGCCCATCAACGGCACATGGTGCTTGTATCCCCATAGTCATGCCATGATATGGGGCGATAACATGCTTTATTCGCTCAATTGCTTTATCAACATTACGTACAATCTTGTTCTGCCCGATGACCAGTATGACCTTCTGTGGTCCGTATATCATGCGGGCTACCCGATTGCCTGTCGCATCGATATTTACCAGTTTCCCATCCAGCGTAACCGCATTACTGCTGGTTAGTAGCATTTCACTCTGCAAACGCCCGGATTCTTCAGTCGGTCTCTGCCCTGGTCGAGCAATTTGAATATTCCCTCGCTTGGTTAGCTGGTCTCTAAGCCCAATTTGCCTGATTGTCATTGAGCCACCCATTCCAACGTTAGCCTCAGGTGGTATAATATCAAGGACTGTTTTTACTGCGCTGTCCGCATCCCCCACAAACTCCACGGTGTCAAAACGGTTTGCCTTTAGCGATTCTACCACTGTCTTTATGTCTTGGTTGCTTTCTTCAGTCACTCCAACCTCCTTCGAGCCAGTATAGCCACACTTTAAGCTGTTGTTCGCCTGACTGTCAATGCCGCCAGCAAGCCTGGCTGACTCCTAAGATATGAAATCCGGTGGCGTGCGCCACTGAATGCTGCCTTCATTGGGTGTTTTTTCTCAACACTTGAGCAACCAGGTTCTTTCTGCCTCCAGCTTTGACCAAAGCAGCCCTGGCTGTGGGAACAAAATTGAGCACCAATATTATTATCAGAACAATCGAGAATACGACAGGCAACCATGATTTTTCCAGAAACCAGGCAGATACAGGCATTGAAAGGAGGCCAATATTTAGCGATAGGACGGGATTGCGTATAATGGCTGTGAGAATGAACATTATGCCAAAGACAACCAATAGCGCCCAGGGCATCAATATGGCTAATACACCTATGGTAGCAGCTAGGCCATTTGCTCCCGTGAATTTCAGATAGATGGACCACATATGACCAGTTACAGCAGCTAGCCCAGCCAGCAGTACGAAGGGGTTTATCTCAAACAGGGGAACATTTAGTAGCCAGTAAGCTATGGCTACCGATACTGTCCCTTTACCCACATCGAAGATTGCTACGGGGATGGCCGCTCCAAAACCGACCTCCCGGAAGACATTGCGACTGCCAGCATTGCCTCCACCCAGTTGGCGGATATCTTTCCCGGTTACCAGACGAGTAACGATATAAGCCGAGTTAATAGAGCCAAGCAGATAAGCAATAATTATGGCAATAAGCCCGGTAGTAAACTCATTCACTATCATATGCGTCTCTGCTTGATTAACCGGTAGTTGTGCTCAATCCTTGTAAAAGGCGAATCCCAGAGTCCCTATTCCGGTAGCGTAGCCCATTACCGGGGTAAATTCGCTAATCCATAGTTCAGCACAATTGAATTCGGAGGAAATCCGCTCCCTCAGCATTTCGCCTTCCTCTGGCACGTGAGCGTGCATCACAGCGACATGCACTGGTTCCTGCCCTACCTTATCCCTTAATATCTTAAGCAGTCGGGATATGCCTCGTTCCCTGTTTTTCACCACTCCCTTAAAGCGCACCAACCCCCCTGAGCTCGTGAGGATTGGCTTAATGTTAAGTATAGAGCCTATCTGGGATGCCACCTTGGGTATGCGACCCGTGCGATATACATGTCGGATTGTGTCCAGAACCACAATAAAGGTAACCTTATCTCTTACTTCCTCAGCTACCTTGATTACCTCAACCAGGTCCTTGCCGTCGGCGGCTGCCCGAGCCGCTGCTAAGGCGATGAAGCCTTCAGAAGCGGTAACATTCAGAGAATCCATCACTTCTATAGTGGTCTCAGGAAGTTCAGTCTTGGCTTCTTCTCTGGCTGCTCGAGCCATATCATATCCCGTGCTTAGCTTCGATGAGAGAGTAATACAAAGGATACTATTCGCCCGGTTGCTTACCTCACGGTAGGCTTCCAGATAGTGTCCGGGCGATGACGGTGAAGTATTGAATCTATCAGGGTCCTGTAGGAGTAGTTCATAAGCCTCAGATGGTGTAATATCTACTGAATCCCGATAGACCTTGCCCTGAACCAAAAGCCTGATGAGCACAATCTCGATGCCATAAATCTCTATTAATTCTTTGGGCAGACAAGATATACTATCAGTTACAATTGCAACCCTGTTGGCCATACTGTATTATACCTCGTATTTCTAGGTATATTAAAGCAACATACTTGGTTTGTCAAGTATGTATTATCGA
Source organism: uncultured Dehalococcoidales bacterium (assembly GCA_964396535.1). Classification (GTDB taxonomy): domain Bacteria; phylum Chloroflexota; class Dehalococcoidia; order Dehalococcoidales; family UBA2162; genus CAYNFT01. The sequence continues at coordinate 5,317 of CAYNFT010000009.1, forward strand.
GATTGTTCATCCACCTCACCCCCTTAATTTGGATGGGTTTCTTAATAATCTCTATATTGTATAATTATCTTTTAGAGGTAGTGCTTTAATAAGTATTATCTGCCTGACATTCATAATGTGGGGATTCATAAACTGGATTTCAAGTCATTCTTTATAATAGGAGGTATCGGATGGCTGGACATTTAGATGGGATTAAAGTGGTGGAAATAACACAGTTTCAACAGGGGCCTGTCGCTGGAATGAGACTGGGTGACCTGGGTGCTGATGTGATTAAGGTGGAGCCTGAGACAGGCGATGCGGGAAGGGGGATGATGAGGATAAACCATCTCTACCGGCAAAGGCATAAAATACATGGCATAACTAACATTAAACTCTTCTCTTGTAATCCACTTGCCTCTGCGCTAGACTGATTATGGTTAAAGGCGTCCTTCTTATGCATAGATTAGGTGCTAAAATCAGGTAAGGGAAGTTTATGGTGCGACTGACCTTCTATGGCGGCATCAACGAAATTGGCGGTAATAAGATACTCTTGGAGGATGGAGAGTGGAGACTATTCCTCGATTTCGGTTTTCCCTACAAAAGACACAAGCTGTTCTACGAGGAGTACCTGAAACCTCGTAGTGGGGCAGGGCTGCTTGACCCTTTAACGATGGGCTTACTGCCACCGCTGGAGGGGCTTTATCGAGATGACCTGGTGACACCGGGTCTCTGGCAGCGATTTCAGGATATTCCCACTTATCGTCGGCTTGACCGTGTAGATGGGGTTCTGCTGTCTCATGCTCATCTTGACCATTCAGGCCATATCTCCTTTATTAAAGACAGCGTGCCAGTATACACCACGGCGGTTACGGCGTTTATTGCCAAGGCAATACAGGATTCAGGAAAATCAGACTTCGACCAGCAGGTGTGCTATTTCAGCCCTACAACACGCGAGCGCCCTACCGGCTGGCAGCAAATAGCCCACCTTACCAGTAGCAACACACCAAAGGAACAACGGCAATTCTGTCTTGCTGATGTAACACCAGAAGCATTGAGTCCCGAAGCAAAGGAGTTCTGGAACTGGGGTTTCTGGGAGAAAACGACTAGGCAAAGGGGGCTTGTTTCCTGTCCTCTGTCCAGTCATACTCAGTGCAGCTTCGATTTGCGCTGCTTTCCCGTAGACCACTCCATTCCTGGTGCCTGTGCCTGGGCTATCGAGACCAGCTCTGGCTGGATTATCTACAGTGGAGACCTTCGACTGCATGGCAAACGTGCCGGACTTACCAGAGGATTCATTGAACAGGTAGCAAAGCTACATCCTAAGGCGCTTATCATTGAAGGCACTAATGCGCAACGTGAGGCCAATGTCTCCGAGCAGGAGGTATATGAAAACGGACTGAAGGCTGTCAGCGGCGCAAAGAGCCTGGTGATTGCCGATTTCTCAGCCAGAGATGTAGACCGCCTGCTTACCTTTCTGCAAATTGCCAGGGATACTGGCAGGAAGCTGGCAATACTGCCCAGGGACGCCTACCTCCTGAAGACGGTAAGGCTTCTGGAGCCAGAAATTCCCGACATTGCCCACGATGATAATATTGTTATCTACCAGGAGACCGTTGCCAGCAGAAGCCCTAATATATGGCTACGGAATATCTACGATGAATATGACAGTAAGATTGTCCTGGCTGAGGACGTCAGCACTGCACAGGACCAGTTTATACTTTGCTTTAGCTTCTTTGACCTGAATGAACTGCCAAGCATGCGTCCCAGGGCGGGCAGTCTCTATGTTTATAGCTCCAGTGAACCCCACGATGAAGAACAGGAGATTGATTTCCGTCGACTGCATGAATGGCTTAAGCATTTTGGGCTCAGGGGTATTGGTCTTCCTGTAGAGAGTGATGGTGAGTGGCAGATACCTGATGGCGAGAAGGGTCTGCATGCCTCAGGACACGCCTCTGGTTCAGACCTGCTTGAGATTGCCCGACAGATAAACCCTGAGGTTCTCATCCCCGTCCACAGCGAACACCCCGATTTCTACAGCGAGCATTTAAGTGGTGAAGTTAATGTCATTCTGCCAGATGTCGGTGGCACAATAGAGTTATGAGCTTTACCTTTCCCTCATGCTATAGATGCACCCGCAATAATCTTGCCGGTACAGAGCCCACTCTTTGGCTAGCTCTGTAGCTCGCTGGAAGCCCGCCTTCTTCTTAAAATCTCTGACCAAAAAACTGTCCCCGCCGATTTCCTGTCCTACCCGATTAACCACCGCTGCCGATTTATGAGGACTGACGGTCAAAGTGGTAGTGAAGGTATCATACCCGGAGTCCTGCATATAGAGATAGGTCTTTTTTAGCCTGTGTCTGAAGCAGACCTCGCATCTTCTGCCACCCTCAGGTTCATCTTCCAGGGATTCAATCTCGGCAAACCATTCTTCTGGTATATAGGGGCCAACTTCTAACGGAAAGCGCAGTTCTTTGGCTACTTTATAAGCAGCCTCCAACCTTCTCTCGTATTCTTCTTTTGGGTGGATGTTTGGATTGTAGAAAAAACCGTAGACCTCCTGTCCTTCCGAAGTCAGTCTCTCAACGACGCCAGCAGCACAAACACCGCAACATATATGCAGTACTACCTTCATTACCAAGACTCCAGGACTTTAACTACCTCATTAAGGTCGGTAAAAGATGTGCAACCAAGATTTTTCTCCTTGCAGTGCTCCAGCAGAACGTCAGTGGCAAAGATATGGTGGCTTTTTCTTGCCGGTGAGACATCTGAATCACCGTTCCCTACGTAGGCTATTCGATAGCCTTCATTGAGAAATAAATTAACATAGGCCAGCTTGAAGTCGCTATCCAAGAGACTTCCGTCAGGCCCTATGTATTGCACCTTGAGCCCCTCAGAGTGAAAACTTGTCCGTGCGGCGAATACCTCAAGGTCTGCCATTCCGATACTTCTCAGGATTTCATCTATATAGAAATCCAGACCGTTACTGACAATAACAAAACGGAATCCCTTTCGACGGCAGCAGGCTACCAGTTCGTGAAAGCCCGGGCGTACTTTCACCTTCGCCCTCACTATCTCAAGTAAGCTTTCCCTGTCAGCTTTAACCATAGAGAAGGCTTCTCTATTAAAATGTCCAACGGTTATCCTGCCCTCCTGATAATCGCTAAATAATTGCCTCCAGTTTCCTCCGGCAAAAACATCCAGCATCATGAAACTTACATCTTCCTCAGTAATGGTGCCATCAAAATCACATTGAATTAAGGTTTTGCTTACTTCGCTCAAATATCTCATTACCTCTTTTCCTGCTTTGTTCACCTCTAGAATACTACAAATTGATAGAGAGTTGAAGAAGCACATGTGGTGATACCTTGACAGTAAAAATATCGGGCATTAGAATTTCATAAATGAGGAGGTTTATGATGACGTTAGAGGAAATAGAAAAGAAGCTCAAGATTCTGGAGGACTTGGAGGAGATTAGAACTCTACATCACGAGTATATCTTTCGGCTTAATAACCGTCAGTGGGATGAAATCATAGACAGCTTTGTTGAAGATGGAACAGCAAACATCGCTCACCACGGATTGCACAAGGGCAAGGCGGAAATCACCACGCTATTTAAAGAACGCATTTCCAAGATGAATACTGGAAAGTGGAGAGACGCTCATTTTGTGGTCGCACCTGTTATCTCTCTTGAAGGAGATAAGGCAAAAGCCCACTGGCTGATGTATGTCATGATTGCCGACCCTACCACAGGGAATGCGCTGAGATGGATGCAGGGAAGACACGACTGCGAATATATAAAGGTCAATGGGAAGTGGAAATTTAAGTCGGTTAAATATACCCGCCCCTGGCCAATAGAGCCTGAATCAATGCCTAAAGATTGAAATAAGCTGGATGTTGGTTGACCTGGCTCGCACCGAAAATAACTGGTGTAAGGCCAGTACTGTTATTACTGACGACTAAAATTGACAAAGCTGTGATAAGAAGATATAAAAACGACAAAGATGACTCGAAAGCGAAGAATTGTTTGATTCTGTGAAGAGACAAAAGGAGACAAAAATGGTTGAAGAAGGGAAGCTTATACAAATAGTCGGTGCTGGCAACGTAAGCCGTGACCAAGCGACTCTGAACGAATACTCTCGGGACACGAGTTTCGTTAATACGATAAAGCCGGAATATGTATTTAAGCCAAGAAACACTGATGATGTTGAGAAGTTAGTAAATCTCGCCAGAGAGACGCTAACGCCGCTGGTACCGGTAAGCTCAGGCCCTCCCCATTTTCGCGGTGATACCGTTCCCGGCATTGGAGGAGCCATCATTGTGGATTTAAGCGGCATGAAAAAGATTATCAGGATTGACCGAAAGAACAGGGTTGCCATGGTTGAGCCGGGGGTAACATTTGGTGAACTGATAGCGGCAATAACCAAGGAAGGGTTACGGCTAAATATGCCTTTACTGCCAAGACAGTCAAAGTCTGTTGTTGGTAGCATGCTTGAGAGAGAGCCCGTAATAATGCCCAAGTATCACTGGGATATAGCCGACCCCCTGGCTTGTGTTGAGGTGATTTTTGGAACTGGCGATATGTTCAGGACCGGGGCAGCCGCTGGGCCAGGCACCATAGAAGAGCAATGGGCGGCCGGAGGTTCACAAAAAGAAGCAGCAGGGCCAGCTCAGGCTTCCTTGTACAGGGTTATTCAAGGTGCACAAGGGACGATGGGAATCGTCACCTGGGCATCATTGAGATGCGAATTACTCCCCGGACTTGAGGAGCCTTTCCTGGTCGGTTCCTCACAGATTGATAAATTGTTCGAGCTGGTTCACTGGCTGATAAGGCTGAGACTGGTTAACGAATGCTTTGTGTTAAATAATGCTAATCTGGCAGCTATCCTGGCCAAGAAATGGCCTGACGATTACCAGGATTTGAGGGACGCTTTGCCCCACTGGATGCTTTTCTTCAGCATAGCTGGCTATGACTATATGCCGGAAAAGAGGGTGAGTTACCAGATAAAGGATATGATGGATATAACCCAGCGGGCAGGCGTGGAACCAGTACAGGGCATGGGTAGAGCTTCAGCAAATGAAGTACTCAAAGTAGTTCACCAGCCTTCCGAGGAGCCATACTGGAAGCTCCGTCATAGAGGCGCCTGCCACGACATATTCTTTGTGACCGTCTATAATAAGCTCCCCGGCCTGATTGGAGCCATGTATGATATGGCTGATGAAGCTGGCTACCCGGCTTCAGATATGGGTGTTTACCTCCAGCCGATAGTACAGGGCACCAACCTTCACTGCGAATTTAACCTGTTTTATGACCCGGAAAGCCCGAGGGAGTCGGAACGGGTCAGGGAATTATCTGCCAGCGCTATCAAAAAACTGATGGATAGGGGAGCATACTTCTCAAGACCTTACGGTGAAAGCACGAGTGTGATTATGAACAGGGATGCTGCCACCGTTGCCGCTCTACGCAGGGTTAAGATGATATTGGACCCTGACAATGTTATGAATCCGGGAAAGCTGTGTTTTTAGCACCTGTTAAGTGAACATACGTTTGGGTGAATCTAAGGAGGGAAAGAGATGGCACTAGAAGATTATCGAAGAGACATGGAATTGTGCGCCAAGTGCTCAATCTGCAAATTTATACCCCTGGAAAGGTTAACAGAAAAACGTTATTCATCTGTTTGCCCCAGTATAGCGCGGTATAATTTTAATGCCTACTCAGGCGGCGGCAGAGTAAACATTGGCGTGGCGATGTTAGAGAACAGACTGGAATATACCGATAAGCTACTTCACATAGTTTATAACTGCCAGATGTGTGGTGCCTGCGATGTCTCATGCAAGTACGCTATGGACATGGAGGTGCTGGAGCCAATATATGAGTTCAGGATTAAATGTGCAGAGGATGGGCAGACTCCCGCCGCTTTCAGTGGTGCTATTAACAGCCTGCGGAAACAGGGCACCATGGTGTCGGGGGCGAAAGTCAAACGCGGCGATTGGGCGGAGGGACTGGATGTAAAAGACTTCACCAGGCAGAAGGCCAGGGTCATCTATCATGCCGGGTGCCGGACGTGTTACGACCAGGATATGTGGAAGGTAGCTAGAGCCACCGTAGGGCTTCTGCAAAAAGCCGGTGTCGATGTCGGCATCGGCAGAGAAAACGAGTCATGCTGTGGCGGCCGGGCATACCAGATGGGATATAAGGAAGACCTGTTAAATCAGGCCAAGCAAAATATGGAGCTTTTTAAGAAATCAGGGGCGGAAATAGTGGTGACAGGCTGCGCTGATTGCTATCATGCCTTTAAGGTGCTCTATGATAAATTTGGCATGAAGGGTGACCTTGAAGTGTTGCATACCACGGAGTATCTTGACCGGCTGATAAAAGAGGGCAGGCTGAAACCGACCAAAAAAGTTGCCGTCAGCGTTACCTATCATGACCCCTGCCATCTCGGCAGGTTGGGAGAGCCTTACATACACTGGGAAGGGGAAGAGATTCCCGGATTCCAGCGCCGCTTTGCCCCGCTGAGAGAATTACGGCGGGGCACGTATGGCATCTATGAACCACCGCGGGATGTCCTCAAGAGCATTCCCGGTTTAAAGCTTGCTGAAATGGACAGGATAAAGGAATACGCCTGGTGTTGCGGTGCTGGAGGTGGGGTAAAGGAAACAAACCCTGAGTTTGCCAAGTGGACGGCTATCGAGAGAATTACCGAAGCTGAAGCAACCGGGGCTGAAGCACTCGTCACTGCCTGCCCCGGGTGCGAGAGGAACTTTAGCGACACCATTAAAGAAAATGGGAGCAGTCTTAAAGTATATGACGTTGTTGAGCTATTGGAGAAAGCACTATAATAAGGGAGGGCGCGAATTATGGCTTTAGGGAAGGATATTTACAGAGCATTTGAAGATGTGGTAGGACCCGACAGTATTTCTGACGACCCGGCAATACTGGATTCGTATGCCTTCCGGTATGGCCCTGAAACGGAAACATTTACGCAAAGGTTTGAAGCTATTACACTTCCTAAAGACACCGAAGAGGTACAGGCAATAGTTAAGCTCTGCAACAAATACGGCGTAAAGTTCAAGGCGTCCAGCACAGGATGGGGAAGCATGAGCAATCCTAATAATCCGAGTGTCATCAAAATGGATTTGAGGAGGATGAACCACATCCTGGAAATTAACGAGCAAAATATGTACGCCGTGGTTGAACCTTATGTCATTAGTGCCCAGCTACAAGCTGAGCTAATGAAAAGAGGCTTCAACTGTAACATCATCGGGGCTGGGGGTAACTGCTCCGCTCACCCTTTTGCCGCTCATGCCGGTATCGGGCATATGGGTGAAACCGCAAGCTATCGTGAGCGAAATATCCTCGGCGTAGAATGGGTAACACCCGGGGGGGAGATAATCAGGCTGGGTTCACTAGGGTCGTTAGGTGAGTGGTTCTGTGGGGATGGGCCAGGACCGTCTCTAAGAGGTATAATAATGGGCTGTGTAGCGCCACTGGGAGGACTGGGGGTATTTACTAAAGCAGCCACCAAGATTTATCACTGGGCAGGTCCCCCCACATTCCCCATCGAAGGGGTATCACCACATTATGCCCTAGGTGAGATACCGCCGAATTTTATGTACCGCTACTTCTCATTTCCGTCGCCGGAAGATATGATTGAGGCACAGCGCAAGATTGGAGAAAGTGAAATAGCCTTCGAGGTAATGGGCTTTAATGCCGCCATGTTAGCTTCAAATATGGCAACAAGTAATGACGAAGACTTTGAATACTTCGAGCAACTCCGTAAACTGGTACAGGGTCCGGGGTTTCAGGTCATAATAGTCGGTAACTCCCCGGGTGACTTCGAATACAAAAAGCAGGTACTAGAGCAAATCATAAGTGAAACTAAAGGCGAGTCTCTGGGACCACTTGAAGATTCTAAGGTTGCCGGAGGCCTAATATGGCGCAGCATAAGGATTACGGCTTCTATTCGAGAGTGTTTTCGAGCCGGAGGAGCCTTTAACGCCGCTCTGGGAGGAACCCATCCCTTTGCCGAGGAGGTTTATTATCTGGAAGAAATTTCCAAAGGTAAAAAAGACTTGATAAGGAAGGGTCTGCTGCGAGATGATGACGGGGCTTATCTGACATGGTCACTTGAACATGGGCATCTCGGGCATGCGGAAATACTCGTTCAGTTTATACAAAACCCTGAAATACTAAAAGCCATAGAAGGGTTTCAGTCAGAGGCAATTAGACTTGCTTTAGATACCCACTATGGTGTGCCGCATCGCATAGGTGGCAGACAACACGACATGTTTGGGCCGCATGCATCCAATTACCATGTGTGGTTGAGGAAGATTAAGCAGGCATTTGACCCCAATGAAGTATCAGAACCTTCAGGCTATATATCGGGAAAAGTGTAGGCGTCCGGGGATAAAGAGAACCTGGAATGGTGTATATGTGATGTCAGAGGTAGCAAGGGAGTGGTAGTGTAGAATGTAATCAATATCTCTCATGAAGGAGGCGTAACTGTGGAAAAGAGGCCATCAACTAAAACGATTATGGAGCCGGCAAGAGAAATTAAGGTATTCCGGGAGGCAGATGTGGTAGTGGTTGGTGGTGGCCCCGGGGGAATTGGCTCAGCTATATCTGCGGCAAGGGCTGGCGCCGACACGGTGCTTATTGAAAGATACGGGCACCTGGGAGGTATGGCTACCGGAGGATTGGTTAACATTATCCCGAACCTGAGTGACATTTTCGGGGAGCAGCGAATAGCCGGGCTCGTCCAGGAGATTATAGACAGGGTAGATGCTATGGGCGAGGCACACTACCCCAAGAAGGAAGAGTGGGGTACCACTGACAAAAAGGTAGTCAACCGTTACCTTAATGCACAGCTCCCCAATTTCTATATACGCAAGGATGCTTCAGGCCAGCAGAGGGTACTATACACCGCCCTCGTTGACCCCGAGGTACTCAAGGCTGAACTAAATGATATGGTGACAGAGGCGGGAGTAACGTTGTCCCTCCATTCCTGGGGCACCCGTCCTATTATGGATGGGAATACGGTTAAGGGCGTAATCTTTGAGAGTAAGTCAGGCAGACAGGCAATACTGGGGAAAGTCGTCATTGATTCTACCGGAGACGGCGACATTTTTGTGGCTGCAGGAGAAGATTTTGATTCGGAGCTGAAACCCAGGTCCAGAATTTCGAATCTGGCTATGGTCTACTGGCTGGTAAACGTTGACATCAAGAGAGCCGATGAGTTCAAAGCATCGCAACCGGAGAAGTATGCTGAGCTAATGCAGGAGCTTGCCAGCCAGGGTGGGTTCACCAGGTATATGAAAGACTTATTGAAAGACCATGAGAATATCGTTTGGGGCCATCCCCATATCCCATGTTCCGATCAAACAGATGTTGAAGAGATGACTCTGGTGGATGTGAGTACTCGAAAGAGAGTGCTCATCACCTACCAATTTTTAAAGAAGCATGTCCCTGGCTTTGAGAGAAGCATCATTATGCATACTGCTCCGCAACTTGGCACTACGGGTGGTCGGCGAGTTACTGGAGAATATATACTCACTGCCAGGGATATGGAGTCAGACGAAATTTTCGATGATACCATAGCCATGTTCGCCAATAATGATAACGGAGAAATATCACTCAAACATCCCGGTGTTTGTATTCCTTATCGCTGTCTGGTGCCGCGTAAGGTAGAGGGATTGCTTGTTGCCTGCCGGGCGTTCTCCTCAGAGTACAGTTTTAATGGGCACTTCAACCTCATCCCGCACTGCATAGCCCTGGGGCAGGCGGCAGGCACAGCTGCGGCGCTGTCGGTGAAGGCAGGTTTAAAGCCCAGGGAAGTAGATTATGGTGCCCTGCAGGACCGCCTGATTAATCAAGGCGTGATACTACCTGGTGTAGTAACCCGGACAAAGGCATAAGGTCGGTTTGTTCGAAAATGACTGAAGTTCTACAAACCCTGCAAGATGATGGAAGGGGTACGGTAAAAACTTGAAGCAACTCTTATCAGGTAACGAAGCCATAGCACTGGGAGCATATCATGCTGGCGTAGAAGTGGCGACAGCCTATCCCGGAACCCCAAGCAGTGAGATACTGGAAAACCTTGCCCGCATGGAGGGGCTTTATGTTGAGTGGTCAACCAACGAAAAAGTAGCCCTGGATGTGGCGATGGGAGCCGCTTATGCCGGGGTTCGTGCCATGGCATCTATGAAGCACGTAGGGCTGAATGTTGCCAGCGACGCCTTCATGGCTGCTGCAATCACAGGCGTAGCTGGCGGACTGGTAATAGTCTCCTGCGATGACCCCGGGATGCACAGTTCGCAGGGCGAACAGGATAACCGCCATTACGCTAAATTTGCCAAAGTCCCCATGCTTGAACCTACTGACAGTCAGGAAGCCTATGAATTGATGGAATGGGCTTTTAACATCAGCGAAGAATTTGACACCCCGGTGCTGTTGCGCTCCACGACCCGCATATCTCACTGTAAAACCGTGGTGGAGGTAAATAAGGAACGAAAAGCCAATTTGAAGCAGCCTGTTTTTACTCGCTCTGCCGCCAAGTATGTGATGACCCCAAGCCACGCCCGGCTCAGACGCCCGGCAATGGAGGAACGCATCGCTAAACTACGCTCCTACGTGGAGGACTTTCCTTTGAACGAGATGCTGCTTGCAGACCGAAAGCTCGGGGTGATATCCAGTGGTGTCGCCTATCAATACGCCAGAGAGGTCTTTAAAGATGCCTCCCACCTCAAGCTGGTAACTACCCACCCCATTCCCCCAGACCTTATTCGCCAATTTGCCAGGGAGGTAGAAAGGATAGTTGTGATTGAGGAGCTGGACCCTTTCCTCGAAGAAGAGGTGCGTCTCCTCGGTATTCCGGTCACGGGTAAGGAGTTCATCCCAACAATTGGTGAGCTTAACCCTGAGACAGTCGAGGATGGTGCTATCCAGGCAGGTATACTGTCAGCTCCACCAGAGCCCTCACTCAAAGCAGTGGCATCAGAGCCGGAGTTACCGGCGCGACCGCCCCTGCTCTGTGCCGGTTGCCCTCATACTGCCACCGAATTTGCCTTAAGAAGGCTGGGTTTTTATAATCCCAGCCTTGTTGGAGATTTACCACAGGAGAGGAAAATCCCGGGGCAAATGAAGAAAAGTGGTCTTATCATTACTGGCGATATCGGATGCTATAATTTAGGCGTATACCCTCCTCTTCTTGCTTTTGACACCACCGCCTGTATGGGTGCGAGTATAGGCCACGCAATGGGTCTGGAAAAAGCGGGGGTTCAAAACAAAATTGTAGCCCTGATAGGTGATTCCACTTTTATACACGCTGGAATAGCCGAGCTTATTGATGTGGTCTACAATCAAGGGAAGACCACTGTTATCATTCTGGACAACGAAACCACTGGTATGACCGGTCATCAGGGTCATCCTGGCTCGGGTATCTCGGCAAAAGGCGAAAAAACTCAGCAGGTGAAAATAGAGAAACTGGTGGAAGGAATCGGCGTTAAAGATGTCAGTGTAATAAATGCTTTCGAACTGGCGGCTATTGAGTCCACCATAAGGCGGTGTATGGAGACCGATGAGCCTTCAGTCATAATAGTCAGAGGAGCCTGTCCCCTGGTAGTGACGACACCGGGAAAACAACTGGAGGTAGATAGCGAGAAGTGCGATAGCTGCTATGCCTGCCTGCGTATCGGCTGTCCCGCCATATCCGTTGCCGATGATAAAGCCTTCATAGATGCAGGTCTATGCGTGGGCTCAAGCTGTAGTATTTGCGCTCAGGTTTGTCCTCAAGAGGCTATTGTGGAGAGTAAAGAGTGAGAGACGTAAACGTCCTGATAGTAGGGGTTGGTGGCCAAGGAGTCATTTTGGCCAGTGATGCTATGGGCGAAATCGGTATGAATAACGGATATGACGTGAAAAAGTCAGATTCTATAGGCATGGCACAGCGAGGCGGGAGTGTAGTGAGCCACGTCCGCTGGGGACAACATATCTTCTCCCCTATGATTAAAAAAGGAGAGGGCCATTTCCTGGTCGGTTTTGAACAGTTGGAGGCGGCGCGCTGGGTATCGTATCTGGCACCGGATGGAATAGCCATCGTTGCCGATGCCACTGTCATCCCGGTCTCAGTAATCGGTGGCACCGCCCCATACCCGGACCCGGATGAGGTTGGGAAAATTCTTGCTAAATATACCAGTGAGACATACTTAATCCCGGCTACCAGAATCTGCCTTGAAGTAGACAACCCGAGAGCGCTAAACATGGTGATGCTAGGCTCCTTATCGGAGTTCCTAGAACTGGAGGCAGAAGCCTGGATAGGGAATATCCGTCGTCGATTACCGCCCAGATTTGTTGAATCCAGCCTTGAAGCTTTCTCTCGAGGAGCAACTGAGGCTAAAGCAATGAGACAAACAAAAGGAACCAAAGGCTCATGAACCCCGAACATGAGAAAATGCTGCCTTCTATTGATATTCACACCATATGGAGGTTGATTTGTATTCATACCACGGAAAAATCCTGATAGTAAACTTGACCACCCCGGAGGTCAAGGTAGAGGAACTCAGCCCATCATTTTTGAAGGGATACCTTGGAGGAGTTGGACTGGCAACGCGCCTGCTTTATCAATATTTGCCGGCTGGAACAGATGCACTTTCCCTCGATAACCCGCTGGTCTTTGCCAGCAGTGGCCTGGGTGGCACCATCATACCCACCTCCAGTAAGCATGCCGTTGCTACCAAGTCACCGCTTACCGGACTAATTGGTGATTCTCTTTCTTCCAGTTACTGGTCCTTAGCACTGAAAAGGACTGGCTTCGATGCACTCATTGTGACGGGAGCGGCGACATCGCCCACTTACCTTTTCATCGATGATGAAATTGTTCACTTCAAGAAGGCAGAGCACCTGTGGGGAAAGGGAAGCCCGGAGACCGAGAGCTGCATTCGCAGCGAGATTGGCGATAGCAGAGTGAAAGTAGCCTCTATCGGTCCTGGTGGAGAGAATCTGGTGCGGTATGCCTGCATAACCAACGATATTAACCGACAGGCAGGTAGGACAGGGACAGGAGCCGTGATGGGCTCCAAGAAGCTAAAAGCCATTGCCCTGCGGGGCACGCAGCCAATCCAGGTCCACAACCTAGAGGAAGTCGAGAGAATAAGCTTTGATTTGATTCAGAAAACTCAGGGGCCAGGCACAGAAAAATACCGGGTACTGGGCACACCTGGTAACGTTCTGGTGCTCAATTACCTGTCTGCTCTGCCAACTCGGAACTTCCAGCAGTCCAGCTTCGAAAAGGCGGAAAACGTAAGCGGGGAGAAGCTCGCTGAGCATTATCTTACCAAAGTAATGTCCTGTGCTACCTGTCCGGTGGCGTGTGGTCATATATACACTGTAGCCGATGGAGCCTATGCAGGAACGCAATGGGAGCTTGATTATGAATCACTCTACGCTTTGGGACCTCTTTGTGGTGTGGATAGCGTGCCTGGCATACTAAAAGCAGCCGAGCTTTGTGACTACTACGGCATAGACACCATCAGCACCGGTAGCTGTGTAGCCTGGGCTATGGAGTGCTTCGAGAAGGGTCTGCTAACCAAAAAGGATACGGAGGGGATTGAGCTTACCTTTGGCAATCATAAAGCTCTGGTAGAAATCATACAGAAGATTGGCAACCGTAGCGGAATCGGCGACCTTCTGGCCGGGGGAGTCAGGTTGGCTTCATCCAAGCTAGGTCATGACTCAGAGCACTGGGCGATGCATTCCAAAGGTCTTGAGATTCCAGGCTATGACCCGAGAGCTATGAAAACTCTAGCTCTGGGGTTTGCTGTGGGGCTCAGAGGGTCATGCCATAACCGTTCCCCTGCCTACGAAATAGATATGGGTGGTAAGGTAAACCGGTTTAAAGATGAACCGGGAAGAGGCTCATTGGTGAAGGAACTGGAAGATTTTGCTGCTGTTCTCGACTCCCTGATTATTTGTAAGTTTATCCGGAAGTGCTTCGGGGATTTCTATAGCGAGGTGGCCTATCTCTATTCTCAGGCTACCGGTCTGGATATGACCCCGTCAGAACTGAAGGCTGCCGGTGAGCGAATTAACAACATAAAGAAAGCCTTCAATATCCGCGAGGGGTGGAAAAAGGATAATGACTGGCTACCACCTCGCCTTTTCAGAGACCCGGTAACAGAGGGCGAGGGAAAGGGCACGGTAATCAGTGAAGAAGGGCTTAGGCTTATGATTGGTGATTACTACCAAACCCGGGGTTGGACAGACGAAGGCTTGATTCCAGAGGAGAAACTGCGGGCATTGGAGCTAGAGGATTCTATTGCACCAGTGAAAGGATTGCAATATGGAAAGAAAGTATATAACCTGTGACAAGGAACTCTGCACAGGCTGTGGTATATGTGAACTGGTTTGCTCCGCCGAAAAGGAGGGGATGTTCTATCCCGAACTATCACGTATTCACCTGGCACTCGTTGATGTAAAGACGACCATGAGCATAGCCTGCCGTTTCTGCGAGAATACCCCCTGTATAGATGCCTGCCCCCGTGAAGCCCTCACTATGGATGAGGACAACAATGTTATTCGCGTTGACAAGATTCGTTGCACCGGGTGTGGCTGGTGCATAGAAGCCTGTGACTTCGGTGCTATAGTTCCGAATCGTTCCGTCAAGTCAGTGGTGCTCTGTGACTTGTGCGAGGGACGCTCTCAGCCAAAATGCGTCGAAATATGCCCCAAGCAAGCACTGAAGGTAGCGACGCTGGAGACCACGGCTCAGAGCTCAAGGGACAAGGCTGCCAGACAGCTAACAGAGGCATGACAGAGGAATCGGACAATGAATGTGGCCGAAATGCTGGCTAAAAATGCCAGAACGTACCCCGATGATACCGCCCTTATTGAATTAATACCCGGTAAGAAGATAAGAAATGAAATCTCATGGAAGGAATTCGATGAAAGGGCTAACAGGATAGCCAATGCCCTTGTAGCCAGAGGGATTGGAAAAGGCGATAAGGTCATACACTGGATGATGAACTCCATTAGCTGGCTTGAGGCTTATTTTGGTATTATCAGAACCGGGGCGTGGGTGGTACCTCTCAATTTCAGGTTCACCAGCAGGGATTTAGAATATTGCGCTGCCATAGCTGAGGCGAAAGCAATGATTTTAGGAGAGGAATTCATAGAAAGAGTGGACGCTGCTCGGCCACAGCTAGTTACAGTAAAGGACTACATCTTTGCTGGTCAGACTGTGCCCGAGGGCATGGAAGACTTCGAAGATGTGATAGATAAATCATCCCCTGAATCCCCGGGAGTGAAGTTAAGCGATGAAGATGCCTGCGGGCTTTACTTTACCTCCGGCACTACTGGAGCGCCAAAGCCGATACTTCTAACTCACAAGAATATGGAATGTGCGGCAATAGCTGAGAACTACCACCACTATCTAAAACATGAGGATAACTTCATCATCATTCCCCCCCTGTACCACGCTGGCGCCAAGATACACTGGTTTGGCAGTCTGATTGTGGGTGGGCAGGCTACAATACTGGCTGAAATGAACCCCAGGAATCTTTTTGACGCTGTCCACCATGAGAGAGGAACGGTAGTTTTTCTACTGGTGCCCTGGGCTCAGGATATACTCGGAGCGCTCGATAGAGGTGAGCTAAAGAAGGATGACTACGACCTGAGTTGCTGGCGCCTTATGCATATGGGAGCACAACCTATTCCTCCCAGTGTGGTCAGACACTGGAAGGAATACTTTCCCGATATGCAATACGATACTACCTACGGGCTGAGCGAATCCACCGGACCGGGATGTGTTCATCTTGGCATAGAAAATGAGCATAAGGTGGGAGCCATCGGTAAGGCAGGTTTCAACTGGGAAACACGAATTGTCAATGAGCAGGGGCAGGACGTTGCTCAAGGAGAGATTGGCGAGCTAATTGTCAGGGGCAACGGGATTATGAAGGAGTACTACAGGAATCCTGAAAAGACAGCAGAAACAATCAAGGACGGCTGGCTATATACCGGGGATATGGCCAAGATAGATAATGAGGGATTTATCTATCTTATTGACAGAAAGAAGGATGTGGTTATCACCGGAGGAGAGAATATTTACCCGATAGAGGTAGAGGAGGTGCTGCAGAGTCATCCCAAGATTTATGATGTCGGGGTAATAGGCGTTCCGGATGAGAGGCTAGGCGAGATAGCTGCCGCCATAATCGACCCCAAACCGGGCACGACCCTTACTGAAGAAGAGGTAAACGAATTCTGCGAGCAGAATCTGCCCAGGTATAAGAGACCGAGACGCATATTTTTTGATAAGGTGCCGCGAAATCCCACCGGCAAGATAGAAAAACCAAAGTTGAGAGAGAAATATGCCGGGCAGAAGGAGAGCTTCAGAATCTGAAACAAATGAATATACAATAATGATATTTTAGGCTATTGACAATTGAGCAAAGAATAGTCTATTCTCGATACAAAGAGGGAGGTACACAAATGCAAGCATACTGTGTGAAATGCCGCACAAAAAGAGAAATGAAAGACCCCAGGGCTATTACCATGAAGAATGGAAGACCAGCTACTCAAGGTGTATGCCCTACCTGCGGGACCAAAATGTTTAGGATTGGCAAGAGCTAAAGCTGAGCGGTCAGCACTTTTTACCTTTTAGTGTATTACTAAGGGTATATTATCAGGGGCAGGGTAATCTAAACATAAAAGTCAAAGCCTGATGAGCCGGGTCGTGAACCCGGACTCGACTATAGTACTGTAGTTGAATGGTCACGGTAACTGAAGCAAATGTGACTGCTTGAAAGGTGTGCTAATCCTGAGTGTTCAAGTGAGCAAAACTCTGGATGGGACCCCAGCTAAAATTGGACTTCAGATGTTTTGCATCAGGGAGAGTTGGTGTCCTCAGCTATTCAAGCAGCACCAAGAGCAGCCATAGTCTGTGGTTCTTCTGGAACCAGAGTATTATAATATCTAATGCCTACTTTGTACTCCTAACCAGCCCAATTTCCTTTTGAAAAGACTGCACCGATGCCAACCCCGGCAAAATACATTTCCTTCAAAACTAGCTACTGAGATTGTTCATCAACCTCACCCTCTTAATTTCTACAACCCTATCCCCCTTTATCCCCCTTCCCCTTATCAAGGGGAAGGGGGAAGTATTAGTTAGAGGGGCTTCGCCCCTCTAACTCTCCTTCTTCGCTTATTAAGGGAAGGGGGTTAAGGGGATGGGGGTACTAAAAGCCCTCTTTCCGGTGTCGGGTAGAACGATTGTGTGTAGTCGTGATAGAATAAAACATCTGTTGAGCCGTGGGTCACACTCTGAATAAAAAGCGATAGATATGACTGTTGAGGCAGAGTTTCTGAAGTCAATACCATACTTTGCCGGGTTGAGTACCGCAGAAATACAATCAATCAAGCAACTCGTCTTCGAGGGAAAGGCTGAGCGCGGGGAGATTATTCTGCATGAAGGTGACCCGGCTGAGGCTCTATTTTTTGTCGTTTCTGGCGCCGTGAAAGTATTTAAGACATCGGCTGAGGGAAAAGAGCAGATTCTCAGCATCGTTCGTCCGGGAGAGTCCTTCAATGATGTCCCCGTCTTTGATGACGGCCCCAACCCGACCAGTGCTCAGGCTATGGGGCCTGTTGTTCTTTATGAGCTAAGGAAGAGTGAATTAAGAGCTCTGCTGCAGAACCACCCGCAGATAGCCATAAATACCATTAAGGTGTTAGCCGAGCAGGTACGCCGGCTGGTCTCGCTGGTTGAAGACTTATCCTTCAGGCATGTTATTGGCAGAGTGGCTAGAATACTGCTTGAACATGCTGGTGATGGAGCCAGCCCCGGACCCAGGCTAACACAGCAGGAGATGGCAGCTATGGCTGGCAGTGCTCGCGAGGTTGTCGGCAGGTCACTCAAAGCTCTTGAAGATGAAGGAATAATCAGGTTGGACCGCCACCGCATTGTGATTACCAATAAAGAGGCTCTCAGAGAAATGGTAGAGGCACCTTTTTGAGATAAAGGTTACAGACAGATAGTAGACCCTGGGTTTAGAATAAAGAAGCAAGAAAGCGGAGGGAATTGCGTTGGCTGAAATACCGGTGATAAACAAGGAAAAGTGCAACGGATGTGGGCTGTGCATCAGCGTGTGCACCTGTAATTCCCTGGTGTTGGTTGATAATGTGGTAACTTTTGTCAAGACAGAAAAGTGCAGCAAGTGCACCAGGTGGTGTGCCCAGTGCGAAATCGTCTGTCCTTTCGAAGCCATAACTTGTCCCTTCGAAATAGTCATCGAAGAATAGAAAAGAGCCGATAACTGATGTACTTATCCTCTCTATGACCTTCCTCAATATCTTTACCGCCCGGAGTGAGACAAAAATCACATACAGAACTATCTCCACCATATAAAATGATTTCACTTGAATAGGTAACTTGAGAAAGAGGGTGATATATATGGTTAGATGGAGGATAAAGAGCTGTCCCCGCTGTGGGGGTGATTTGTTTATGGATAGAGATATGGATAGCTGGTATGAACAATGTCTCCAGTGTTCCTATCGAGTTGAGCTACAGCCTGTGGCTAGGTTTAAGGGGTCAGCCTCGGCCGCACAAACATGTTCTGAGAAGCGTACTGGAAATGAGGCTTCCCAAAGCTGAAAAGGCCGAGACCAAACATATCGAAATCAAGGCTAAATAGGGTTGTGGTGGAGGAGGTAAAAAGGGAGCCGAGGGTTAATCCTCAGCTCCCTTTAATTTCTATTTCAAGAATGCACTCGTTTCTTACAAAAGAGGTCATTTAGTAACTTGTCTACCTGACTACATACACTTAATGAGGTAAGAGGAAAAATAATATTTTAAGAGAGGCGTTGCCTCTCTTTGACTCTCCTTAATATTTAGGGTGTTTGAGAGGGGCGAAGCCCCTCCAAAAGTCTATTCTTCCCTTGCTTTTAAGGAGAGGGATATCTATCATCTCTTCCACTCTACTTTGAAGGAGAGAGATAAAAAAGGGGAGCTAAAGAGGGGCGCTAGCCCCTCTTATGAAAAAACTTTCCCCCTTCCCCTTATCAAGGGGAAGGGGGATAGGGTTATATAAATTAAAAGGGCTTGAGGTTAGCAAACAACCTATTTATAAAACCTAGGTGGCTTGAGAAGAGACAGAAATTTATGTAGAATATTATCGGAAGGAAGTTATAGATATGCCCTTTAATAGACCTGAAATCATTCGCCCTCCAAGCGAGTGGCGGAGTTATTATCTGCCGTTAACCAGCGGCTGCTCCAATAGTACCTGCACCTTCTGTAACTACTACGGTTCCAAACTGCAGATAAGGGATTTGGATGAGGTTAAGAGGGAGATAGACGCGGTAGCCCTTTATGTGAAGAGTGGTATCCGTCTTCCTGATGTACCGGATATTGTGTATATCATTGCTCAAGAGTGGGATGGTAAAGGGGTCTTTTTACAGGATGCCGATGCCCTGGTTTATCCGTTCCCAAAACTAAAGACAGCGCTGGAGTATCTCAACCAGAAGCTACCATCAGTGGAGAGAGTGGCTGCTTACGCTACAGCGCTGGACATCCTCCGGAGAAGCCCTGCTGAACTGAAAGAATTGAGAGAGCTTAAGCTGGGTATTCTGTACACGGGGCTGGAAAGTGGAGATGATGAAGTGCTGCTGAAAGTAGATAAAAAGATAAACTCCCGGCAGATGATAGAGGCTGCCAGGAGAGCCAAGGAAGCCGGGATGTTGACGTCCGTTATGGTCATTCTGGGGCTTGGGGGTGCCGAGAGAAGTGAAACACACGCCCTTGAAACAGCCAGGGTTCTGAGCGAGATGGACCCGGATTATGCTGGCGCTCTAACACTGATGTTTACCCCGGGAACGCCGATATACCAGGAGTTGGAGCAGGGCAGCTTTACTCCCATTTCCGAGTTCCAGTCGCTAAGGGAGCTTTTGATAATGATAGAGAATTCCAGCTTTACCGATTGTTTCTTCAGCTCAATGCACGCTTCAAACTACCTTGCCGTTCGTGGAAACCTGCCTCAGGACAAGGATAGGATGGTAGCTCAGCTAAAGCGCATGATAGAGGAGGGAGACCAGTCCTCCCTCCGCCCCGAATACCTCAGGGGACTCTAGCCCTGCATTAAAGTTAGTTAGCAAAGAGCGAGTACATATACTAATCTAGGCTAACTTTTACGTCGGATACGATTGTTAGTCTGCCCATAGCCTAATTGTTTAGCTTTGTCAGTCCAACCACGTTCAGTCTTGAAAGGTATTCCTTTTTTGCCAACCCCGTATGCCCATTCACAATAAAATTCTTTACATACTTTTGGTTTGGTATCCTGGATTGTGCAGATATATTTGTGATTATTAACTTTCTTAATAAATGGGCAATATTCAGACCCTTCACTACCCTTTATGTCTATCCATAGGTCACCATAACCCTGCAATGGAGGTTCCGAAGCATATTGAAGGATATCGGACCGCCCTTGGCGTATCCATCGTCTGTAGTCCTCGGGCTTTGTAATTAAAACAACGGGCGCCCTACAACACTCACCGCACATGGAGCATCTTGGTCTCTTTCTGGGTTTATTAGCCATCTCTGTTGCATTATAGCAGTTCTTGCTCTAGTATCGAAGTATGAAACAGGTTCGTTAGCAAGATGTCTGCAAATGGTGAAGAGGTTGAGTGTAGGCCGTACAGGTCTTGAACCTGTGACATTCAACTTAGAAGCTATGCCTGATTAGCTATCTTTGTGATATGATTAGACCTGATGAAGACCAGCGATTTTGACTATTTTCTGCCTCCAGAGCTTATTGCCCAAACCCCCATCGAACCCAGAAGCCAGTCACGGCTTATGGTGCTAGACCGTAGTGACGGTTCAATAAAACACCGGAGGTTCTTTGAAATAGCTGACTATCTGCGGGCCGGGGATGTTCTGGTTTTTAATAACAGCCTGGTCATTCCCGCCCGCCTGAGCGGGGAGAAGGCTGGGAGTGGGGGCAGGGTTGAGATTTTGCTATTGAGCAAGCTTAGCCCGAACGTCTGGGAGACGCTGGTCAGACCGGGTAAGCGTGTCAGGATTGGTACCAGGATTGAGATAACTGGCGATTCTGCAATGGGTGACAGGCAAGACCTCAGGGTCACCGCTGAAGCAGTGGGGGTAGGGGAGGGAGGAACACGGGTGATACGCTTCTCAGACGAAACACTGCTACCAGAGTTGGGCAGGATTCCCTTGCCACCCTACATCCGCCTTCCGCTGAAAAACCCAGAGCGCTACCAGACAGTTTATGCTGATGTGGCTGGTAGCATCGCCGCACCTACCGCCGGACTGCACTTCACCCCGGAGCTAATTGATGAGATGAAGGCTAAGGGAATTCACTGTCTGTTTGTTACCCTGCACGTGGGGCTGGATACCTTCCGACCGGTTCGGGAAGAGAATCCGCTTGAACATCACATTCATCAGGAATATGGTGTCTTGACTCAGGAAGTAGCCAGTGAGCTATCCCAGGCTAAAGTAGAGGGGCGACGGATTATATGTATTGGCACCACCACGGTGAGGCTGGTCGAGGCTGTAGCGCAGGCCAGCAGCCCGGTTGACATAAAGCCATTTGAAGGCTGGGTAGACCTGTTCATTGTGCCGGGGTACCAGTTTCGGGTAGTTGATGCCCTAATTACCAATTTTCACCTGCCCAGATCAACGCTGTTGATGCTGGTCACTGCCTTTGCTAGTAGAGACTTTATCAATAAAGCCTACCGGGAGGCCATAGCTCAACAATATCGTTTCTACAGCTTCGGCGACGCCATGTTGGTGTTATGACACGAAAATAGATTCCCTTCGTCTTTAATGCCAGACAAATTTATAGCTGGAGCGAGTCTTCCAATTCATCTTTTCTTCGGGTGACCTTAAGTAATTATTCCTTGATTCGTTAATATGCTGCTAAGAAATCCCAGGATGCCAAGAAATACTGGTTTTGGTAATTCCTATTTATTCCAGCGTTCACCCGGAATTTCCAGTATTACTTTGGTTCCTTGGTCTGGTCTGGTGTGAATAGTCAAACTACCACCAAGGAGTTCCGCTCGCTCCCGCATCCCTGCCAGTCCCATTTTTCCTGCCTGGATAAAGCCTGGATCTTCATCAATTTCGAAGCCTTTGCCATTATCGCTAATTGTCATCGTGGTCTTATCACTATTAAATTCAATTGTAACTTCAGCCTTTGTCCCTTCAGAGTGTTTCCAAATATTCCTTAAAGCTTCCTGGGCAATACGGTATATCATGAGTTCGTCTTCTGGAACAAAATGCTGCTCAGTACCCTTGATGCGTAATTCTGCCCGGATACCGGCTTGCTGCTCCAGTTGTGAAACTACTTCTCTTAAAGCAGGGGTTAATCCGAGATATTCTAAGGTAGGAGGGCGAAGATCCTGAATGAAAAAGCGCATTCTCTCCAAGGTTTTATCGATTTCTTCTCTGGTTGCCTCCAACTGGCTCGCTACTTTTACTTTATTTGCTTTACCTGAAGCAAGGTCGTCTATTCGTCTAGAGAGAACACTTAAGACCTGGATTGAGTCGTCATGCAAATCTCTAGCTATACGTTTACGTTCCTCCTCATGTGCCCGGGTTATCTGACGCACATATAGACGAAGATTTTTTTGAAGTTGTCTCTCCTTGGTGACATCACGAGCAATGTTTTGAAAGGCAGGTATCCCTTCGTAGTCAACGAGGGAAGTAGTCAGCATAATAATCGCCTCAGTTCCGTCTTTTTTGCTCGCTGTCTGCTCATAAGGCTGTATTATCTCTTCCCCAGCTAATAACTGCTGTTTTACATTCATGGCTAACTTAAGTCCTTGAGGAGTCAGGAACGTGGATACATTTTCACCTATCAAATCTTTGAGCTCATGCTCAACAAGCCTTGCGCCCTGCTGATTAGCAGCCAGGATATTACCATCGAAATCATGTACCCAGATAGCATCATTGGCTTTATCAAACAACTCTCGAAACTGTTTACCTATTCTTTCAGATTCCTCGTATAATCTCGCCTTTTCCACAGCCACCCCAAGCTGGTTTCCAATAAGCATCATAAGTTCCTTTTCGTCTCTGGTAAAGTGCTTTATTGAGTGTGTTGCGACACAAAAAGTACCTACTATCTTTTCTCTCGACCTTAAAGGCACAATGAACTGAGACCTTATCCCTTCCCTTTTTACTACTTCTCTGGAAAGCCGGGAATCCTGCGATGAATCTTCAATCCAGTACGGTTCCCCTGTTTGAGCTACCCAACCATTGAATCCCTCCCCCACCTTCAGCCCATTCACTTGCTCGACAAACTCATCTGAAACACCCCGGTAGACTTTGACCTCGAGTTTTCGGCTCTTTTCGTTTAGCAAAAAAACTAATACCGCTTCTGTGTTCACTGCCTCCATGATTTTGTCAGCCACGGTACTAAAGATATCCTCAAGGGTGACTGATTGGTTAATCACAGTGGTGACGGAGTTAAAAACTGAAAGGCGTTTCTCATTTTCTTTGATGATTTGAACATACGAGTCAAGCTCGCGCCGGATGGCCTCAAGCCTGATAATCACCTGCTCCCGCTGCCCTACTTGCCGACGGCGTGATTCAATCTGCCAGTTAATCAGACCTCCTACCGCAGTAACGGCAATGGTCTCAAATAAAGCATCTCCAGGAGAAGGCGAAAACAGAAAAACTCGTGGTAGCATAGCCGCAAAAGCCAGCACCAAGAAAACAATCCCTCCTCTTAATCCAAAGAGAATGCCTCCGATGATCATGGGAGCAAGGAACAAAACCCGCTCCACAGCGTGGCGTTCCAGACCGAAAAAGGAACTCACATTAATGGTAAAAAAAGGTATCTGTTGAGGATAATGAAGAAAATAACAAACTAACATGGAAAATATGAGGATGCTAAAAAGAGGATTACGTAAGGTTGAGCTAAATCCCTTCACAATTCCTTATTCTTTCCTGGTTTGCTCTAGAGTAAGCCAGCCATTCTTCAGGCAATGAATTATCGCTTCAGTTCGACCACCGACACCGAGCTTATTAAAGATATTTCTCCAATGGGTTTGGATAGTACGTGAACCGAGCGAAAGCGCTCTGGCAATCTCCTTGTTACTTAGTCCATCAGCCGCTTGGTTAATAACCTCAAGTTCCCTTTCAGTCAGCAGTACTGTCCTTTCTTGGAGTGAAAGCTTGCTATCCGGTGGCGGAAGATGGGCGAATATTTTCTGAGCTATTGTCGGGTGGAGCACTGATTCTCCTCCATAACTAGCACGTATAGCATTAACTAACTCTTGCCCCTTAATATTCTTCAAAAGGTAACCCGCTGCCCCGGCTTCAATGACGGCGAAGATGAATTCAGGGTTGTCGTAGGCGGTGAGAACAAGGACGCAAATAGAAGGTAGGTTCTCCTTTATCTGCTTGGTAGCCTCAATCCCATTTAGCCCAGGCATGGCTATGTCCATTAAAACAACGTCCGGCTTTAGCTCCAGTACAAGGCAAACCGCCTCTTTCCCATCTCCCGCCTCGCCAACTACCTCCATATCCGCCTCACGGCTTATAACCTCCCGTAATCCCTCTCTCACCACTATATGGTCCTCTGCCAGAAAAACTCTAATCTTCTCCATCTCTCTAAACACATTATAACATACCATCTTTGGTCTAATCACTTATCCCTAAAACTGCGTACGCCATTTGGCGCTTATTGCCGAACTCGAACTGGACTAAACTGAAACTGTAGGAAAAAGTAAGGAGGGTAAAAAGTGGAACAGAAACCTAATATTCTGGTGGTGGATAATGAGCCCAATCTTGTTAAGGTAGTGAAGGAAACTTTTGGAGATTCCTTCGAAGTAACCTCAAGCTTTAGCTTTGAGGAATGTTTGGAGAGGGCAAGGATGGAAAATCCATCTCTAATTATTCTGGGGTATCTTGAGCCCCGTGGCACTTCTTTCAAGCTCCATAAGGAACTCAGGGACGGTTTTACGACAAAGACCATTCCTCTTTTAGTGGTAGATGTCCGCCCTGAGGAGCATTCCCGAAAAGGATGGAGGATGGAGGAGGGACTCCGAATGGAGGCTGATGACTACACTTCTTATCCAATAGAGCCGGCTGAGCTACGTGAAATCGTGGGCGAGATTCTGCGGAGAAGCTACTCAAAGCCTATAGAGCTCAAGGAAGTTCTAGAGCAAGTGGAGGGGGTTTTGAAGCGAATAAACAAGATAGAAAAACTTCTCGTCAAATAGGGATAAATGGCAAGAAGACCTCTGAGGTGTGCCCAATTTGACAAACAGACTCACCCGCGTTGACACGTTTGTATCTCGATATCGGGAGGAGAGATGAGATGGAAGAAAAGAATGGAGCAAGCCGGATTCTGGTAGTGGGTAGCGATCCGGATTTTATCGAGATGGCAAGAAAGGCCATCGATGGTTCATTTGAAGCAGTATATGCCTCAAATGAAGATGAAGCATTGGAGAAGGCGAAGAAGGAGATACCCGATGCAATTCTATTAGGGTATCTTAATCCTCGGGGCGCATCCTTTCAGCTTCACAAGAAGTTCCGACAGGGCTGGATAACAAGAAATATCCCGCTTTTGGTGGCAGATGTTGACTCAGACCAGCATGCTCAAAAGGGGTGGAGGCGAGAGGAAGGACTGGAAATGGATGCTGAAGGCTACGTTGCTATTTCCGGGAACGACTATATTGCCATCTCCCGCCTACTTGAGCCAGCCAAGCTGAAGGAGAGACTAAATACTAGCCTGAGAGAAAAACTCAATATGTTTAAAGAGGCGGTTCTTGACCCGAATGCCTTCTGTGTTACCTGGGAGCAAATCGCCGGAAGAGGCGCCTTTGAAATACAGCAAGAGGAGATAATTGACAATGTAGCCAAAGCAGTAAAAGGCGGGGTTATTAATGGAATAAGTGTAACCGATAATCCTGGTGGAAATCCAGCCATCTCTACCGAGATGCTATGTACTGAGATTAAGAAATTAGATATAGAACCATTAGTACACCTAGCCTGCCGAGACAAAAACAGGAATGAGATGGAGAGCTTGCTCTATGGTCTGGCCGCAGCTGGCGTGAGGAATCTTCTGGTCTTGACCGGGGATGCCCCTTCAAGCGGCGGATTTTATGGAAAATCCAAACCTGTATTCGATTTAGACCCAGTACACACTTTGCAGTTAGTAGAAATGATGAATAAAGGGTTGGAACACGAGGCTGGGCGACGAAAGATAACTCTGGTACCGACAGAGTTCTTTGCCGGGGTTTGTGTCTCACCTTTTAAGAAATTAGAAGCAGAGCTTATGGGACAATATTACAAGCTCAGGAAAAAGATAGAAGCTGGGGCGAAGTTTATTATTACCCAGGTTGGGTATGATGCCCGAAAGTTGCACGAACTTTTGCAGTGGCTCAAGGTCTATGGATATAACATACCCGTACTAGCAAACATCTATGTCTTACCATACGGAACGGCAAAAATAATGAATGCCAACCAGATACCTGGCTGCGTAGTCACTGATAAGCTTGTAGGCGAGCTGGCGGAGGAAGCAAAGGAGAAGGACAAGGGAAAGTCAGCTAGACTCCTAAGAGCAGCAAAAATGTATGCCGTGGCTAAAGGGATGGGCTGTGCCGGAGCCCACATAGGAGGGAATGGTATAAGTTATGAAATGGTCGATTACATCATCAGAAAAGGAGAGGAGCTGTCCAAGAACTGGCAAGATTTAGTAGCTGAATTTGACTATCCACAAAAAGATGGATTTTATTTCTTTGAGAAAGACCCTAAAACTGGCTTGAACCTCGATAAACCTGCAGCAAGACCCTTGAAGTGTTCGGCACCACTCATGTATAGATTCTCCAGACTGGCTCATACCCTGCTTTTTAACCCTAAAAGCCGGTTATTTAAAATCTTTCGACCGGTAGCAAAGTTCATTGATGCTTCACCAACACGGAAAGCACCCTTCGGATACTTTGAGCACCTGGTAAAAGTGGCTCTTTTTGGGTGCATGAATTGTGGTGATTGTGCCTTAACCGACATAGCATACCTTTGTCCTATGTCTCAGTGTCCCAAGAACCAAAGGAACGGACCCTGTGGGGGTAGCTATGATGGCTGGTGCGAGGTCTATCCCAATGAGAGAAAATGTGTTTGGGTAAGAGCCTACGAAAGATTGAAGGCTTTTAATGAAGAAGACGAGCTAGGCAGCTATGTTGTCCCTCCGTGTAATTGGGAATTATGGGAGACTCCCTCCTGGCTTAATCTATACTTAGGTAGAGACCATACAGCAAAAAGAATGGGGATAGAGCCACCTGCGGAAAAGCCTGTCCAGTGATTTTGCTTAGGGTCAGTAATCACCAGCTTTTCTCCATAGCAGACACAAACTTCCAGAGCCCAGGCTGCCAGCGTGCCCTCTTCCATATAGGCTATCCTTGACTACCCAACGCTTGTGATTATTTCCTGCAAACGAGAGAAGAAGCCTCCTTATGCAGAGAACGTCACTTTCAGTACCCGGACATAATCTATCTGAATTAGATTGGGATAGATTTTCCTGTCTCAAGCTCAAAGGCATGCAGATTTGCCATATTAAAGAGGACCTCAATGTCCTGTCCCGGTCTTACCGTTGTTCGAGGGTCAACCCGGGCTAAGAACTGCTTGCTATCGCTTAATAGATAGAGAAAGAACTCATTACCCATCAACTCGGTAACATCCACTTTTGCCTGTATCGGTGAAGCAACTATTCCTGGTGGCATATACTCCGGAATGTGGATATGCTCCGGTCGGATGCCAAGGGTTATTTTCTTCCCTGAATACGGTTTCAGCATAGCTACCTTTTGTGCAGGTACGGCTACTCGGAAGCTCCCTGAGTCCAGATACATCTCACTCTCGTCACCACTTATCGTAACTTCAAAGAAATTCATCGCCGGACTGCCGATAAAGCCAGCGACGAATACATTGGTTGGCTTTTCATAAAGTTCCTGGGGTGTACCGACTTGCTGCAGAAATCCGTCATTCATTACGGCAATGCGGGTAGCCATTGTCATGGCTTCCACCTGGTCGTGGGTCACGTAGATGAAGGTTGTCCCCAATCGCTCATGAAGTTTGCTCAGTTCAGCACGGGTCTGGACACGCAACTTCGCATCAAGATTAGAAAGCGGCTCATCTAGCAAGAAGGCAGATGGCTCACGCACAATCGCTCTGCCTAACGCCACCCGCTGACGCTGGCCACCAGATAGCTGCCTGGGCTTACGTTTAAGGAGGTCCTCAATGCCCAGAATATGAGCTGCCTCTTGCACCCGTTTCTCTATCTCGGCTTTTGGCGTTTTCCGCAGGCTGAGGCCAAAAGCCATATTGTTATAAACTGACATATGCGAGTACAGGGCGTAGGACTGGAAAACCATGGCAATATCCCGGTCCTTTGGCGGCACGTCATTTACCAGGCGGTCGCCAATATAGATATTGCCTTGTGTTATTTCCTCAAGACCGGACAACAATCTAAGTGTGGTTGATTTCCCACAGCCGGAGGGCCCGACCAGAACAAGAAACTCCCGGTCAGCAATTACCAGATTGAGGTCGTTGACCGCAATCGTATCTCCGAACTGCTTGGTTATATGTTCAAAACGTACTTCAGCCATATCTTATTCTCTCAACTACATTAGATTCACCATAGTAATGACCCTTGTATCTCCCTACAATTCTATTGGTAATATCTTACTTTCTAGATGCCATTTTAACCTTTTACTGAGCCAGTTAATATCCCCTGCACAAAGTATCGTTGTAGAGCAAAGAAGATAACCAGTGGCAACATCATAGAGATGAAAGCCGCTGCAGTCAACAATTGCCATTGAGTGCCAAAGGAGCTTACCAGGTTGGTGATGGCCACCGTCATGGGTGATTTGCTCGGGTCTTGAAGAATAACCAGGGCTACCAACAGGTCGTTCCACACCCAGAGAAACTGGAAAATAGCCAGGGAGGCAAGTGCCGGCACAGATAGTGGTAATATCAGGCGGAAGAAGACCCGGGTATTAGAGGCTCCATCCAGATACGCCGCTTCCAGTAACTCTCGTGGTATTGAGCCGAAGAAATTCCGCAACAAAAAGATGGCAAAAGGCAAGCCATAGGCAGTGTGGGCCAGCCATATAGCTGGAAAGGTGCCAGCGATACGCATTTGAGTTAACAGCCGTAAAACTGGTATCAGGGTCATTTGTACGGGTACCACCAGAAGGGCGACGATAAATATAAACAATGCGTCACGTCCCGGGAACTTCATCCAGGCGAAGGCAAAGGCAGCATAACCAGCCACCAGTATGGGGATAATGGTACCCGGAATAGAGATAATAAGGCTATTTATAAAGCTCGGTCCCATTCGGTTCTGAGTAATTACAGCCTGGTAATTCTCAAGAGTGAAGTCGAAAGGGAGCTGAAAAGCAGTCCACCAACCTGAGCTAGATACATCGGCAGCCTCCCGGAACGAACTGGTTAACAAGCCAAGAGCCGGGGTCATCCAGAGCAGCCCGATACCAATAAGTACAATGTGTAAAGGAAACCGAGACACAAGTTTCGTTAATCTGGGGAAGAATCCCTGAATTGTATCCCCGGCTCTTGCCGATTCCAATCCCCTTATCATCAGGTTTCCTCCTGTCGCCTGAACCGACGGATGGTGATCAACATTACCGGGAAAATAGCCATCAGGAGGATAGCAGCCAGGACAGCCGCCCGACCGAAGTCACGGAAATTGAACATCTGCTTATACATAAGCGTAGCCACCACGTCGGTACCGAAATTACCAGCAGTCATTACCCATACCATGTCAAACTTCTTAAGCGCCTGGATGATTAGGGTAGTGGCCACCACAGCAATGGTTGGGCTGAGCTGGGGAATAATGATACGCCAGAATACCTGCCATTCATTCGCTCCGTCTACCCTGGCCGCCTCCAGAACCTCGGTTGATATGCCTTTTAAGCCGGCTGATAGCACCACCATGGCAAAACCAGTCCACATCCAGACGCCAACCACAATGATCGCAAGGTTATTGGTATGAAGGGGGGCAGGCAGAAGCAGGTCGGTATAAGGAATCTGCTGTTCAACCATCCAGGCGATGGGCTCCAAACCCAGACCTGTGCCAGCGGCATTAACCAATCCAATCTGAGTGAAGCCTTCCGGCTTGTAAGCATAGACGAAGCGCCAGATAACTGCTGCCGCCACAAACGAGATAGCCATAGGGATAAAAACAGCCGCTTTAGCCAGAGCCTCGTAGCGGACGCGACCCGTGAGCACGGCCATTACAAGGCCGAGTCCTACGGCAAGGACGGTAAAGAAAACCAGCCAGAGTACATTGTTCAGCAGGGCTGCCTGTGTGGCACTATCGGTAAAGGCATATTGATAATTCTCCAGACCAACATAGGCGCTGGAATCATCATTCATGAAACTCAGACGAACGGTATCAATGACCGGATAAATCAGGAACACAACAATGAATACCAGTGCCGGTAGTAACCATAGCCAGGGTATTAAACGTCCCCGTCTATTCATATACCCCTCACTTGAGTCTATGACGGGGTAGCCCGGTACTTTAACTACAAGGCTACCCCGCCTTTGCCGTTAAGCTCGCTTATTCGTAGGTATCTACAGCCATGGCTTCGATATTAGCCAGGATTTCATCCAGCTGGTCTGGATTCTGTAGATATTCCAGTGTTCCTGTCCAGAATGCTTTCTGTACCGCTGAGGGCATATTGTCATCAGCATCGAAACGGAACACTGTGGCGCCGGTCAACTGCTCAGCCGCCGCTCGTGCCAGTTCATCGGGATAAGCACTCAGGCTGACCTTGCTGTTGGCAGAGGTAAAGCCACCCCGTTCAACCCATATCTGTTGTGCGTCGGCTGACGCCAGATACTCTATGAAAGAGCGGGTGGTTGCGTTGTCGTTGAAGACGACGACGACATCAGCGCCGCCGGTCACGGCTCCTGCATACATGGAATTAATGCTCGGGAAGGGGAAGAAGGCGTAATCTTCACCAGCTACCAGGCTGGGGAACTGTTCAGCAATAAATCCCTGAGTGAATGCTCCCAGGTAATACATGGCTGCCTTCGGCGGGTCCTCATAGGGAAGATAGGACCCATCTACAAAACCAGTAGCTAAAGCCGTAATAGCACCGCCGGGAACATAGTCAGGAGTGAGGACTATCTGACCAAACTTCTCCCAGGCAGATTTTATCTTGGAGTTAGTCCACGGGATTTCATGGTTGACCCACTGGTCATAAACCGCCCCGCCGGACTCGTGCAGCAAAATCTCACCAATCCAATCGGTAGCTGGCCAGCCACTAGCCTCCCCACTCTCGATAGCTACCGACCACGGGTTCTTGCCTTCAGCTACGATTTGGTCGGAGAGGGCTATCATCTTGGTCCAGGTGGTAGGTACCTCCCAGCCATTCGCCGTGAATGTCTTGGGATTATACCAGACAGTGCCCTTGCTGCTGGCCTTCATGAAAATGCCATAGAGCTTGCTATCCACCGTACCCAGGTCTATCCATCCTTGAGCATATTCGTCCTCAATCTTGTCCATATCCAGGAAAGAGTCCAGGGCTACAAGCTCACCATCTTTAGCCAGCTCAGCCATCTGCCCCGGGTTGGGCAAAATAGCAATGTCGGGTGGATTACCGGCTTGGACCCTTGTTGTTAA
The DNA here is from genome assembly GCA_964396535.1 of uncultured Dehalococcoidales bacterium. Lineage (GTDB taxonomy): Bacteria > Chloroflexota > Dehalococcoidia > Dehalococcoidales > UBA2162 > CAYNFT01. Next base: position 36,946 of record CAYNFT010000009.1, read on the forward strand.
AATAGCAATCAGGTCCCGGGTGCCGGTAAATTCCATGGTGCCATCGGTATCTTCCTCCCATGGGGCTACCATAGCCTCGAAGCTTGCCAGTTCATCTGCTCCCCAGACACCAAGCACTTCCACTGTGCCAACTTCTTCAGCACATGCCGGGAAGAGGAAAGCCACTAGAGCAATCAGAGCCGCAGCCAGATACAACTTTTTATTACGATGATTCAAATTGCACCTCCTATTTAGGTTATTTAACTAAAGTAGTTCAAGACAATCGAATATACGTAAATTCTGAATACAGGTAATAGGTAACGTCAACAGAAATAGAATCACCTCCTTTTATTTTATATTTTATATTGTGACTAAAACCTTCTTCATCGCGTAGTCTCTTTTATCTCAACAAATCATGCTTCCCAGAGCTTAGGTGTTCAACAACAATAATAGAGAGCTAATAATAACGAAGTCATAAAATGTTAGGAGAAAAAGTTACAAAATTATGACATTTGAGCTAATTATCTGCCTCACCAACAGAAGATGGTTCTAATATGAACGTAATACCTTTTTAATACGTTGTCAAGTTGTATACCTAAATAAACTCCTGTCTTAAAGAAGGGACCTCAGCCTTCACCACAAACTTGTCCCCCTTTTCGAAGACGCCTACTGCAGGTGCCTAGGCCATCTGCTCGAGGTCCCAGAAAGGGCTCTAAGGAGCTAATCCTCTAGTTTTTCTATTTTGTTGGGTTCCGAATATGTCTTAGCCATGCTTCGCCTTGATGCAAGGCTAGACACTAGAAGGCAGGGAAGCTATTGTAGCTGAAAATGAAACTAGCCAGTGTTGGCTGGCTAGTTTCATTTTATAATGACAACATTACTGAGGCGATGCTGGTTTTATGATATTTCCACTGATAGCTACCTGGCTGCTTGGTTAAATATTTAG
>CAYNFT010000010.1:0-37336 GCA_964396535.1 uncultured Dehalococcoidales bacterium
GTAAAACCGTTGGAATCATCCCCGACTTTCATATTTATGGACAGGTCGTTTTTCTCTATCAAACCATTGATTTCGTCCGATTCGGTATATTTTTCACAACCATAAAAAAGCAGCATTGCGAAGACAAGGAATATGACAAGAAATATGAGCTTTGATTTTTTCATTTCCCCCTCCATTATCTTATTGGATAAGCATTCTGTATCAATGTTGATTGGTTAAGTTTGATATTTACCGCGTACTTGCTACATTCCAGCCAACCCCTCTAACAAAACAAATTCTATAGTATATATTACAACGGCTAAACAAATACCAAATCCTATTCCCTTGGCCAATTCACCTTTATGTTTAACCTTAAGGCTGGCTAATGATAAGGTCGCTGTGCCAACTAGATAGGTATATCCTTCGGGTCGCAATTTACTATTTTGTTACCTTCAAATAAACATCAGGATGTTGACATGTACTTATCGAAGTATGGATTTACATATAACTACAGATACTCCTTTATATTCTGCGCTGAACTCTGTGTCATGCCTTTAATAGCTGCTAGCTCCTCTGTAGAAGCCGCCCGGATAGCCTGGACTGAGCCAAGTTGCTTTAGTAGTGCCCGCTTACGCTTGGGACCAATACCGGGGACGCTATCCAGAGAGGAGGCGAAAGTTTCTTTCCGGCGAATTTTCTGGTGATAACCTAAAGCGAAACGGTGGGCTTCATCTCTAAGGCGTTGCAGCAATTGAAGTCCGGGAGAGCTGCCGGGCAGGCTGATAGGCTCTGATTGCTGCGGGATGAAGATTTCCTCGTTTTCCTTGGCAAGACTGGCGACAGGTATGGAACCTGCTCCTGTTTCTTTCATCGCAGCCAGCGCTGAGTTTAGTTGTCCCTTGCCGCCATCAATAAGGACGAGGTCAGGTAGCACCGCCCAGGCATCTGTAGTGGAGGCATCGCTGCTCTGGAGGCTGAACCGCTTGAATCGCCGTCTCAGCACCTCCTGGAGCATAGCATAGTCGTCGGCTCCAGACACTGTTTTAATTCTGAAGCGGCGGTAGTGAGATGGTTTTGGCTTTGCCTTATCGAAGACCACCATACTGCCTACGGCTGCTTTCCCCTGTATATTGGAGATGTCATAGCACTCCATCCGTGAAGGCAAACGGGACAGATGAAGCTCCCTTTCTATTTCGGCCAGAGCTTCTGTCAGTGCTGAGGGAGTGGCTTGCTTAATCTTAAGTTGCTGTAATCCTTGCTCAGCATTTTCGGCGACAATGTTCACCAGTTGTTTCTTATTGCCCCGATAGGGTACCTGAATATGAACCTTGCTTCCCCTTTTGCTTTGTAACCAGTTCTCGATAACAGCCTTGTCCTCTACCGGATGCTGGAGTAGTAATAAGGGGGGTATGTGGGGGGCAGAGCCGTAGAATTGCTTGATGAAACTGGACATAATCTGATTTGACTTCTCAGAGCTGGTGCCCTGCAAGATAAAACTCTCTCGTCCAATCAGCTTACTGCTGCGAATGAAGAAAACCTGAACACAAGCTCGGTCTCGTTCACTGGCGAAGGCGATAACATCCTGCTCGCCTCTTACTGTGGTAGCGATTCTTTGCCCTTCAATCACCCTTTCTATAGCCTGGATTTGGTCTCTGAGTAGAGCCGCCTTTTCAAAATCTAGAGCCTCAGCGGCTTTTTTCATCTTGCTTTCAAGGTCTCGGACTACTCTCTCCTGCTTTCCCTCAAGGAAAAGGACTACCTGCTGTACTACTTCAGCATATTCCTCCTGGCTTACGGCTCCGATACATGGGCCGAGACAAAGGTGGATGTAGTAGTCAAGGCAGGGTCGTGGGTCGGTGCCGGTGATGGTTCTGGAGCAGGAGCGAAAAGGGAAGATTCCCTTCAGTATTTTCAGGCTTTGTCGCACTGACTTGGCACTGGCAAACGGCCCAAAGTAACGTCCTCCATCCTCTTCCACGCGGCGGGTAAAATATACTCTGGGCCAATCTTCATTGAGGGATATCTTAAGGAAGGGGAAAGTTTTATCATCTTTGAGACGAACATTATAGCGTGGGTGGTGTCTCTTTATCAGGTTGTACTCGAGGATGAGAGCCTCTTGTTCTGAATTGGTAACGAAGAATTCGAGGTCGTTTACCCGGCTTACCATCCGTTGTAGCTTGGGTGATAGTTTCTGCCTGGTGCCAAAATAGGACCTTGCCCGGTGGTTTAGGTTAGCTGCCTTACCCACATATAGTATGTTTCCTTCAGCGTCTCTAAAGATATAAACACCCGGACTAGCTGGTAGCTGTTTTAATTGCTCTACTATCAGGTCGCTCGTCAACTCCATCCCCTTGGCTTTTAAGTAAATTATATCCCCTTAAGGTTAGTTAGGGAAATAGTTTGCTAATAGTTGAGGAAGATGGTAGCGTTGTTTTCTTAGTTATGTTTCCTGATTTAAGGTAGCCAGGAACTCGGCGTTGGTTTTTGTCTTTCTCATGCGGTCTAGAAGTCGTTCCATGGCTTCGGCGTAGTTGGCTGAGTCAGAGGAAATCATAGACGTCATACGCCGCAGTAGCCAAGCCTTCTTTAAGGTATCGTCGTCCAGCAGCAGCTCTTCACGCCTGGTGCCACTGCGCGCAATATCTATTGCCGGGAAGGTGCGGCGTTCAGCTAAACGGCGATCAAGGTGGACCTCCATATTACCGGTTCCCTTAAACTCCTCATAGATAAGGTCATCCATGCGGCTACCGGTATCAATAAGACAGGTGGCAATGATGGTCAGGCTGCCACCCTCTTCTGTATTGCGGGCAGCGCCGAAAAAGTGTTTGGCCGGGTGGAGGGCAGCCGGGTCAATGCCGCCGGACAAAGTGCGACCACTGGAGGGCATAGCCAGGTTGTATGACCGGGTGAGACGGGTAATGCCATCGAGGAGGAGGAGCACATCCTTACCACTTTCCACCATGCGCTTGGCTCTATTCAGAGCCAGCCCAGCTACACGTGTGTGGTCCTCAACCGGCTCGTCAAATGTAGCACTTATCACCTCACCCTTAACTGAGCGCTTCATGTCAGTAACCTCCTCAGGTCGTTCACCGATAAGACACACCATCAGGTGAATATCATTATAGTTAGCGACAGCGGAATTAGCTATAGATTTGAGCAAAAACGTCTTGCCGGCCTTCGGAGGTGAGACAATTAAGCCTCGTTGTCCTCGGCCAATAGGAGCAACGAGGTTGAGCAAGCGGGAGGCCAGGTCGTTGTCCGGGGTTTCCAGGTTAATTAGTTTGTCGGGGAAGGTGGGGATAAGCGCACCGAAATTGGGGCGGCTTTTGGCTAGCTCAGGATTGATATCGTTGACGGCCTCTATCCGGAGCAGGCTGAAGTATTTCTCGCCTGCCCTGGCTGGTCGACCCTGACCGGCAACCATATCACCATCGCGCAGACCGAAGCGTCGTATCTGAGACTGAGAGACATAGATATCAGTAGAGCTGGGCAGTAGCGTGCCATTCCTGAGGAAACCATAGCCGTCACTCATAATCTCCAGGATACCGCTGCAGAAGGTGTTGCCCTCTTGCTCGGTATATGCCTGGAGCAGACGCATAATGAGGTCTTGCTTCTTGAGGCTGACATAGCTGGAGATACCCATCTCCTTGGCTACCTCCACCAGCTCATCTTTAGTCTTGTTTTCTAGTTGGCTGATGTCCATTTTCGAATCTCACTCTCTAAGGTTTTTATTTTTAACCGGCTTCCTTTGCCTGTTAATACAGTGAAATTATTACTGTGAAACGCTCTTAAAGTCGGAAAGAAAGCGACTGATACCGATATCAGTAAGAGGATGACGTATCATCTGCATCAACACATTGTAGGGAACGGTGGCAATATGAGCTCCTGCCTTGGCGGCACGTAAGCAGTGCTCAGGGTGTCGGATGCTGGCAGCAATTACCTCGGTGTGTATATCAGGATAGTTTTCATAAACTTCAACGATTTCTTCAACCAGTTGCATACCGTCATGTCCGATATCATCCAGCCTGCCGACAAAGGGACTAACATAGGCGGCACCGGCCAGCGCTCCAAGCAGGGCTTGATTAACCGAAAAACACAGGGTGAAGTTCACCTTTATGTTTTCCTTGGCCAGGACTTTGGTTACCTCAAGACCCTCGAGGGTCGAAGGTATCTTGATAACAACATTTGGTGCCCAGGCAGCCATCTGACGCGCCTGCTCAATCATTGGCTCCACCCCTTCAACTACCACCTCGGTTGAAATGGGTCCGTCGATAATAGAGCAGATTTCCTTGATGGTGGCTTCGTAGTCGGTCGCTCCGGCTTGGGACACCAGGCTGGGATTGGTGGTGACACCACTGATAACACCCAGTTTGGCCGCTTGCCTGATTTGGTCGATATTGGCTGTATCCAGAAAAATACGCATCTCGTCTTCCCCTTAAAAATATTTAAATATTTAATTATACGCTAGGCTGAGAAGGGCAGCGATGGCTGGGCTCCTTCCCTCAGTACTTCCTTAGCAACACCGATGAAATCGCGGAACAGGGGGTGGGGACGGTTAGGCCGAGAGCCAAATTCAGGGTGGAACTGGCAGCTCACCATCCACGGGTGGTCATTCAGCTCACACATCTCTACCAGCTCGCCGTCAGGCGATAGTCCGCTATAAATCATTCCTGCCTTTTGTAGCTGGGCACGGAACTTGTTATTAAACTCGTAACGATGCCTGTGGCGTTCGTAAATCAGGCTCTTCCCATAGGCATTGCCCGCATGGCTGTTCTCAAGCAGTCTACAGGGGTAGTTACCCAGGCGCATGGTGCCGCCCTTGTTCTCTATATTTCCCTGTTCGGGAAGGAGGTCAATGACAGGGTAGGGGGTGGAGGCATCAAACTCGGTGGAGTTCGCCTCAGATGAATCCAGGGCGTAGCGAGCAAATTCAATTACCATGACATGCATTCCCAGGCATAATCCTAAGTAGGGGATTGTATTGTTTCGGGCGTAGCTGGCTGCCTTTATCATACCTTCTATCCCTCTAACACCAAAGCCGCCAGGAACTACGATACCCTGGGCTGAGCGTAGTTGAGTCTCATAGCCATCCCTTTCCAGAGATTCAGATGGAACCCAGGTGAGATTGATATCTCTATTGTGGGATAGAGCAGCATGTCGTAGCGCTTCGCGGACTGAGTAATAGGCATCCTGTAATTCCACATATTTGCCGACCAGGGCGATATTAACTGGCTCGTTTGGTTCTTTGAGGGAGGCGACCAATTTTCGCCACTGGCTCAAGTCGCCCCGATGTGCCTCAAGCTCAAGCTTATCCACAATTAGCTGTCCCAATCCCTCCTCCTCCAGAGCCAGCGGTACCTCATAAATAGTGGGTATTGTGGGCAGCGGAATGACCGCCTGCCGGTCTACATCGCAGAATAGGGATATTTTATCCCTTATCCCTTCCGGGATAGGGTAGTCACTGCGACAGATGATAATATCAGGCTGGATACCGATGCGGCGCAGTTCATTAACACTGTGCTGTGTGGGCTTGGTCTTTAGCTCCTGGGTGGTGGCAAGATAGGGGAGAAGGGTAACGTGGATATAGAGCACATTCCCTCGCCCGACATCATTTCTCATCTGTCTGATGGCTTCGAGGAAGGGCTGCCCCTCAATGTCGCCTACGGTGCCACCTACCTCTATAATAACCACTTCAGCCTGGGATTTTTCGGCTAGATTTATAAATCGCTGCTTTATCTCATTGGTAACATGAGGCACTACCTGGATAGTGCCTCCCAGAAAATCGCCCCTCCTCTCTTTGCCAATGACAGCACTATAGATTTGACCTGAAGTGACGTTGGACTCATTGGTAAGGTTAACATCAACGAAACGCTCATAGTTACCTAAATCAAGGTCAGTTTCGGCGCCATCCTGAGTAACAAATACCTCGCCGTGCTGGTAGGGTGACATTGTTCCCGGGTCGACATTGAGATAGGGGTCTAGCTTCTGCAAGGATACCGTAACATTGCGACTCTTCAGGATGGTACCTATGGAGGCGACAGCGATACCCTTACCTACTGAACTAACAACACCACCAGTAACAAAGATATACTTCGACATACAGGGAAACCAAGCCAAGCCTTAAGGGTATATGAAAGACAACATTCTGTTGGGTTTACTGTAAAAGAAAAGGAAATGAAGCAAGTAGTTTCTCTTTATTATAATTAAAAAAATATTAACTTGTCAAGTTTTCCTGTCTTCAGAGGGTTCTGCTCGGTTGTGGTTGGTGGAGTATATTGCGGCAATTGCTATAATTTAAACTTACGATATGATGCTGAAAATCTACCGTTAGGTGATAAAAAGAGGGCAAATGGTCGAGGTGTCTTATCGTCAATATCAATAAGATTTTCCCATTTAGTGAGTAGCAACTTAAGCACTTTTGGGGGGTGTTCTTCACCTGATGTGAGAAAAACTATTCCTACGCTGTTATCTATGACCGCTTTTCTTTCATCTGCTGCTAGTAATATTCGCTTATTACAACTGAATACTAACCATTTTAATTCCCCCGCTTTTGCGAGCCAAAATGTATCTTCTTTCCCTGCCCATCCTTCTTGAAAAATGGAGGTTGCGTTATATCCAACAAGCTGTAATGCTTTCGGTACACCAGTTCCAATATCTTCATCACAAAGTAATTTCATTATACAGGAACTGCATCGGCGTACCGTATAGCTTCTTCAATGATGTTTCTATCAATGGCAAAATCCTGTGAGATATAATCTATATGTTGCCCTGACTTGAAACGTCTGTGAATAGCACCTACGGTTACACCACGCTCTATTACCGTCGGTAACCCTGTACTAATTCTTGGGTCAATAACGATTGGTACGTCTTTACCAATCGGATACCAGCGGTTGACTAAATCGGTGAGATAGTCGAATTTTCGTATAACCTCAACGACTAACAAAGGTAATGTCCATTGTTCTGGTGTATCTAACGTTTGTCGACTTATATTTATTTTTTCTTCGTGGAGACTGTGTACAATATGACCACCCATAGCTTCAAGTCTCAAATGGGCAAAAGGATAATTTAATCCCCATTCATGCTTTGCATTATCATACGCACGGCGAACTGTTCGGAATGATATTCTTTCTGATTTTCGGAATGTAGCAGCAATAACTATCTCTATTAGTTCTAAAAAAGATACCATTGCTACGTCTTTTGCATGATAGTCAAAAAGGGGTGCTACATCACCATGTTTAGCAGTATATCCTAATAACCAATTCCGTACTGTGGAAGGCGATACTTTTGCTAAATGTGCTGCTTCATGATACGTATAAAGGGGAGTAGTGCGCCAACTATCATTATCAGACATGACAAAACCTCCTCACTATGTTATAATTTTAGTGAGTTGGTCTAATAATAAATACACATTTTTTAGAAAAGCATTGGCAGATGCTTTTCTAAAACCTTCTTTAACCCGATAATATCACTAAAGCCCGATTATAGCAATATAATCGGGCAATTTATTTTGGTGGGTTACTATCAGAGCCTATCATTTAAGCCTCCTCCGTATTTTCTGGACCAGATACCTCAGGGCAATAGCTCCGACAATAACAATTACTACCTGGAGGATTATGAGCTGCTTAAGTATTGATGAAATTACCGGGATGATGACCAAAAGGAGCAGAACAATCACGATAAAGAGAATTACGTCCAGGAGAACACCTTTTTTGAACATATTGCGTACCTAGGGGGTATAATTGAGTATAGTGAGGAGGTTGCAAAGGTGTCAACAATGAACTAACATAGTCGGACTGCTGTCAGTTGAGTTGCTCTGTTTTGCGCGTCCACGAGTATAAGCCGGCGACTTGCTAAGAAAGCAGAGGTCTATTAGAATTCAGGATGGGGAGAGTAAGGACGCTCAAATTCGTGCCTATATTATCTAAATGGAGGTGGTGCTGTGGAATTGTCACCGGAAGAAAAGAGGAAAATCTATGAGGAAGAGAAGGCAAGGATTGAGGCAAGAGAGCAAATAGAGCAAGAGAAAAGAAAGATAGCTGATACAACCAGCACAGGTCTTTTACCAAATATAGCTGGATTATTGTGCTATATCGGTGGGTGGATAAGTGGCATCTTATTTTTTATTCTGGAACAAAAAAGCAACTGGGTTCGCTTTCATGCGGCACAATCCATAATTATCTTTGGCACTCTCACTGTTGCCGGCATTATTCTTGACTTGATACCTGTAGTTGGTCACGCATTTTCCACTATTATATGGATTATCGGCTTTATATTATGGATAATCCTCATGGTTAAAGCCTACAAAGGTGAGCGGTACAAGGTAGCCTGGGCTGGTGATATTGCAGAGAAGATGGTTAGCTCATCAGGCATAACCTATGAATATAAGAAAACGCCGCCAGCATCGGAACCAACAGAAACTATACCCACTACTGGTATAGATTTCGGCAAGGAAATCGGCAGGAAAGTAGAAGAATATTTTAAGAGTAAAAGGGGAGGAAGGATAACCGCATCCGCTTTTGCCATCGTCTGGAGCATCGTTTTGTTGATTTTCTTTAATTTCTTTAATGAATACGTAGCCTATTATTATTCAGAAACCGTGGGAAACGCTGTTACCTGGACAAGGCAGCCGTTCTTTACTAATGAAATTAATTTATGGTTGCCTATTCTTACTGCAACCTTGATAATATCCATTATAGGTCATATTGTTCTGATTATCTTTGACAGGTATATTCTTCGTGAGGTCATCCATATCGTCATAGATGCTTTTGGGCTTGCCACAGTTATAACTCTCGTAACCGTCTTTCCTCTCGACTTTAGTGTGATACCAAACACTTCAATAGCGAGTGGTGTGCATATAGGCGTTACTGTAACCCTGATTTGTATTTCAGTTGGAATAGGAATCGGAATATTGGTCAGGTCAATAAAGCTGATTGTAAATGTGGCAAGGGGAATCTTAAGTTTCGAGGGAGGTGCAAATGACCAGTAAAAAACACTTCACCACTGAGGAAGCCAGGCAAATCGGAGAAAGACTAGGTATAGATTGGAGTAAGTTTGATGTAGAGCAATACAGGATGGGACTGGATGTTGAACTGGAGCATGGTTTAGCAGACCCTGATACCAATGTCACCAATGATGACCCCATAATGACGGGTAAAATCGCTTTGGCTCATCTCAATGAGTTTCCCGATTACTATACCAGGCTGGAAATAATGGAGAGAGAAGCCGAAGGAAAATAAAAAATATGTAAAAACATATGCTAGTGGAATCAAGCAGTCCAACTATGCTTCATGCCATCATTAAAATTTCAAAAAGTTACACCCTCAATGCCGTGTCATAATTGAATTCTGCACGGGCAGGAATTTTATTACCTTGTTACAGGATTATTTCCTGGTCTTTCAACTTGGCAATCTCTTCCCAGCCATAGCCCAGCTCTAAAAGGATTTCCTCATTTTGCTGTCCTACCTCGGGGGCACTGGTTCTCACTTCAGCAGGATTCTGGATGAACTTAACCGGGGTGGCTATGGTCTTTACCTCCGCTGCGGGATGATGCAGGTCAACAAAGAAATTGTTGACCTGGGCTTGAGGGTCAGCGACAACCTCCTCAGGGGATTGAATGCGCGAATAGATAAAATCGTATCCCTTTAAAGTATTCTCCCATTCCTCTATGGTCTTAGTAGTAAAAAGCTCATCCAGGATGCGAATTAATTCCACGCAGTTCTCCATCCGCACGCTCATATCAACGAATCGGGGGTCCTTGTCCAGTTCTGGTTTCCCTATAACCTTACAGAAGTTGGACCAATAACGGTCAGACTGAAGCATTCCCAGCGAAATCCATCGGTCGTCCTTGGTGCGGTAAAAGTTCCAAATTGGGTTTTGCTGTTCGGTACGGGCAGCTTTGGCCATCGGTCGACCTATAACGGCAGCCTCGATATCTAGAGCGAGGGTCCATACAGCAGAATGATACAGAGAAATCTCAAGCTCCTGTCCTTTACCTGTCTTTTCTCTGTGCAGCAATGCAGCCAGGACACCAGCAACAGCGTGGGGTGCAATCGTCCTATCCATCATACCTCCGCGTTGCATGGGCGGAGTCTCTCCCGGTTCACCTATCATATACTGAAATCCGGCGCGAGCCCAGGCCGCCACCCGGTCGTAGCCCCCCTCATCTTTAAGCGGGCCTTTCGTTCCATAGCCGCTAATAAAGGCAAAAATAAGCCCGGGATTAATCTCGCTGAGAGTAGCATAATCCACCTTGAGCTTTGTGAGCGTGCTCGCCTCATAGTTAGACATAAAAACATCAGCTTTCTTAATCAGCTTATGAATAATCTCCTTGCCTGGCTCGGTTTTCAGGTCTAATGCCAGGCTCCTCTTATTTCTGTTAAGTATCTCAAACGCAAATTGCAAGCTACCACCGGTAAGTTTTACCGATGTACTCGTACCCCGGACTCTGCGTGTCCCTCGCCACATATCCCCTGTAAGGGGTTCTACCTTGATTACCTCAGCTCCCCAATCAGCCAACCAGACACTAGCAGCTGGAATTGCCTCCATGTGCTCCATGGAAACTACTCTTAAACCTTCGAGTAGACCCGCCATCTTATAAACTCCTTTCATTGTTTAGAAATTTATTCAGTCTGTAAGTATACATCGTTAGCGATATTGGCACAAGTTTACAGGATTGCTCCTTGCTCTTTCAGCCGGGCAATGTCTTCCCAGCTATAGCCCAGGTCCAAGAGGGTCAACTCATTGTCTTGCCCTACCTCGGGGGCGGAGGTTCTCACTTCAGCCGGGTTTTGGTGGAACTTAACCGGGGTGGTTACTACCTTAAATGTTCCTTGAGGATGAGGTAGGTCAGTAAAGAGGTCGTTGGCCAGGGCTTGAGGGTCAGTGGTAACCTCAGCAGGGGTTTGAACTCGCGCGTAGATTAAATCGTGTTCTTTAAAACGTTCATCCCACTCTGCTAAGGTCTTGGAGGCGAGAACTTCATCCATAATGCGAATCAGTTCCTCACAGTTTTCTTCCCGCACCTCCATAGTGTTGAACCGGGGGTCATTTTCCAGTTCTGGTCTCTCTATAGTCTGACAGAAATCAGGCCAAAGAAGGTCGGATTGAAGCATTGACATCTGAAACCATCGGTCGTCCCTGGTTCGGTAGACATTATACAGGGGGTTTTTCGCCTTGGTACGGTCATCTTTGATAGCTGTTATGCCCACCAGAGCTGCCTCGATGTCCAGAGCGAGGGTCCATACACCGGAGTGGAACAGAGAAACCTCCAGTTCCTGTCCCTTACCTGTCCTGTCTCTATGCAGGAGGGCGGCTAGGATACCGGCAATAGCATGTGGCGCGGCCACTCCCCTATCTATCATACCTCCGCGCAGCCTGGGTGGAGGGCTTCCCGGTTCACCTATCATATACTGCATCCCGGAGCGAGCCCACCCTGCTGCGTGGTCGAAGCCCCGCTGGTCTTTATCCGGTCCTGCCGACCCATAACCGCTGATGGTAGCGTAAACAATCTTGGGATTGACCTGGCTGAGGGTAGCATAATCTACTTTGAGCTTCTTGAGCGCATCTAATTCATAGTTGGACATGAAAACATCGGCTTTCTCAACAATCTTGTAGAGGATTTCTAAACCTGGCTGTGTTTTCAGATTTATTGCCAGACTCTTCTTGTTCCTGTTAAATAGCTGGAATGTCCAGTTCACATTAAAACCGCCAAGTTCTATCTCCGTCGTCATACCGTGGGCACCCTTTAGCCCCCGGAACATATCACCGGTAAGAGGCTCTACCTTAAGCACCTCAGCTCCCCAATCTGCCATCCAGAGGCTGGCAACAGGGATAGCTTCCATATGCTCCATGGCAACCACCTTCAAACCTTCGAGTACACCTGCCATCTTATCGTCTCCTTGTTATTTGATTCCTACCCCAGTCTGTCAGTATACATCACCAGCAACTTTGGCACAATGCGTTTTTATACTTAAAATAGAATACAGGTTTTGTCAGGCTCCTTCTGGACAGGGTTATAAAAATTAGTGGGGTGAGGTTAAAAAACAAACTTAATCTAAGCAGCTTGTACTGACTGTTTGGGAAATGTTACTATAGATAGCGATGCAGCAAAGACTGAAACAAGCCCTTTCTCAAAGGCGGAAGCGTCGTATTGTGGATGCCAGCCGGGTGGCATCGGCAGTTCTCATCCCTATCTTTTATAAAGAGGGGGAGTACTGCATTCTATTTACCAAGAGGACGGATAAGGTAAAGGACCATAAAGGTCAGATATCCTTTCCCGGGGGAGCCTATGAAGAAGAGGATGGAGTGCTGACTAATACTGCCTTGAGAGAGTGTTCTGAGGAGATAGGACTGGCGGGTGAAGTGGTTGAAGTGCTGGGTGAGCTGGATGATATGTTCACCCTGCATACAGACTATATTATTTCCCCGTTTGTCGGCACCATCCCTTGGCCATATTCACTCAAGGCAGACGCAACGGAGGTCGATAAAATAATCGAGGTCCCGATTTCGGCGCTTCTTGATAAGGATTGCTTGCGTCAGGATACTGACCCTTTAAACGATGGACGGGTTTACGGCAATTTCTACTACTATCAGGGAGAAATAATCTGGGGAGCCACCGCCCGGATACTAAGCCAGTTTCTGGATATCTGGGTTGAGGCGATAGAGAGTGAACCCAGATAAAAACTGACCTAAAATGTTAGCTGTTCTTCCACGGCGACCTTGACCAGGTGGTTAATCGTTATTCCTCTGGCGGCAGATTCGGCGGCCATTTTATCGAATAGTTCTCCGCTCTCTATAATTTCTGCTGTTCCCCAGATTCGGCAGCCCTGCCGGGTTTCAGCGTTATAGACTATCGCCGATAACTTTGGATTTTCTCTAAGGTTAGCCAGGGTGTACATTCGACCGCCATCGGTGAAGATAACATGCTCGTCATCTAGAACCCTGAACGAACCTCTGGGTGAGACGTTTGGCTTTCCATCCTTATCGGCTGTAGCCACCATTGCCGGACGAACCTCGCTAATTATCTTCTTCACTTCATCACTTATCTTCGCCATATTTAGACCTCCTCTTGTGATGTGGGGAATAGTAGCACAAATATCCTGAAAGCACAAGATAATTATGGTGGATTATTTTTAACCCCATCCCCCTTTCCCTTGATAAGGGGAAGGGGGAAGTTTTTAATAAGAGAGGCTTTGCCTCTCTTTAACTCTTCTTTCTTACGTTTCAAAGAGTGGGGGAAGAGAAGAAACAGCGGGACAAAGCCCCGCTGTTTCTGTCTCACGAGGAGTCGAAGAGGGGCGTTAGCCCCTCTTCAAACGAATTCTCCCCCTTCCCCTTACTAAGGGAAGGGGGTCAGGGGGATAGGTTACAAAACTACCTCTTGAGATATCTTGAAAAGATAATTGTGGTATAATTGAGCTATGAAAAAAGAGCTTATGGAGATTCTGGCCTGTCCGGTGTGCAAGGGGGAACTTGAGCTTACTGTGGACGAAGAGAATAAAGAGGAAATAGTCAGCGGCTCGCTCTATTGCCGGAAGTGCGATGAGCGCTATCCTATCGTGGATACCATTCCTAATCTGCTGCCGCCGGACCAGCGCGACTAATCTAGGTATTAACCCCTTACCCTTTAAGCACCCAGAAAAATCTGTGATTTTTCTGGGAACCCGCTTTATCCCTCTCCCCTTATGAAGGGGAGAGGGAAGAGAGTTTTTGAAAGGGGCTTTTCACCCCACAAAAACTAAGTTTTTGTGGGGGCCCCGTGTAAATGCCCCTTTTTATCCCCTAATAAACTATTAATCAGGGCTGTACGCTACCCAGCTATCGGGAGATTCCCATACTTCAATACAGGAGAGAGAAACAGGGGCTCCAGCCAGCCTGGGTTCAAGCTCGGCATAGATTGTTGAGGCGATATTCTCTGAAGAGGGATTTATTTTATCAAAGGGCGGCACATCATTAAGGCAGGTGTGGTCGAAACGGGATAAAATATCATCCAGGTGCTGCTTCAGCACCGTGAAATCATAGGCCAAGCCTATTTCATTAACTTGCGAAGCTTTTAATTTTGCCACCACCTGATAACGGTGCCCGTGCAGTGCCTCACACTTGCCCTGATATTCCCTCAGGTAATGGGCGGCATCAAAATGTTTCTCTACCGATACCTGATACATTATTCCTCCCTAGCTATTTTCCCACTTGAGCACACCCTGTGTCTCAGTTATGTCCTCTAGTAGCTCTCTGACCGTCTTGCCGTTTACCGGATGTACCAGGTCAGGAGCAATCTCGGCTAGAGGCACAAGAACAAAGGCTCTTTCTGTCAGTCTGGGATGAGGAATCACCAGTTCCTTGGTTTTAACTACCTGGTTACCGTAAAACAGGATATCTATATCAATAGGTCTTGGGGCGTTGGATTTGCCGCGTGCTCTACCCAGCTTCAATTCAAAGCCCTTAGCCAGAGTCAGCAGCTCTTTTGGTGCCAGCCTGGTGTAAACCTGACAAACCATGTTAAGAAATCGGGGCTGCTCGATATTACCTATCGGCTCAGTATCGTATAGCGAGGAAACCTGCCCCACTTTCAATCTTTGTGACAGGAGGTCTATCGCCTTGTCCAGATGCTCCTGGCGGTTTCCCATATTTGAGCCAAGACCGAGATATACCGTTACTGGTTCAGAACTCACTTGGCTTCCCTCCTAATAATAGTGTCGCTCATTCGGCATACCTGCACCATCTGCCGAACATCGTGAACCCGTACCATGTCAGCACCGTGGGCAATACCAATAGCTACGGTAGCTGATGTCGCCTCTAACCTCTGGTCGGGTGCTTGACCAGTCATAAACTTGCGTGAAGTTCCCAGCAAAATAGGTCTGACCAGAACCTTGAGCTCAGCCAAACGGCGGATAATCTCCAGATTCTGCTCAACACTCTTGCCAAAGCCAATACCCGGGTCAATGATAATATTCTGCTCGGCTATACCAGCCTCTATAGCCAGGCGAATGCTCCTTTCCAGACTGGAAATAACCTCAACTATTATATCACGATACGTGGTGCTATCTCGTTGGTTGCTCATCAGGACGATAGGTACGCCAGCTTCGCTGGCTACCTGAGCTAGCTTCTTATCGCGCTTTAATCCCCAGACATCATTAATCATACTGGCTCCAGCCTTCAGCGCCTGACTTGCCATCTCTGACTTGTAGGTATCAATACTCAGTGGTACTGATACCTCCCTGGCTAACCTTTCCATGGCTGGTATCACCCGGCGTAGCTCCTCATCGGCTGGTATTGGTTGCGATTTGGGGCGAGTGGACTCGCCTCCAATATCCAAAATATCTGCTCCCTCAGCCACCAGGCGTTTCGCCTGAGCCACAATAGCCTCCATATCACCAGTTAACCCGTCCCCCGAGAAGGAATCGGGACTGAGGTTAAGGACACCCATCACATAGGTTCGTTCGCCCCACCTGAACTCAGTATCTCGACAACGGGTAGTAGCTAATGGTAAGTTGCTCTCCCCCAATTTACACCCCCGGCTGTGAAGGTTTAGGCTACTTAGAGAAATTTCGTCTCTATTGTAACATTCTATCGTCACTTATCAAGTATCACTCTACGTAGATTATTTATCAACCTCACCCCACTAATTTTTATAACCCCATCCCCCTTTATCCCCCTTCCCCTTATCAAGGGGAAGGGGGAAGATTTGTTGAAGAGGGGCGTCGCCCCTCTTCAACTCCCCACAGTTGTTTTTTGAGGGGCTAGCACCCCTCTTTAACTCTCCTTTGGTATTCACTCCTTAAAAGGGAGAGGGATAAAGGGTAAGGGGTTGGTACACAGCTTCACTCCACGGGTAGGTTGCCCGCATAGTAGACGTTATGATACCATTTTTCATATCTGTATCTAAAAGAATAGAGAAGGAAAATAGAGGAGGGGGAAATGGCTGATTGTGTTTTCTGTAAGATTGTTGCTGGTGAAATACCTGCCGATATCCTTTACCAGGACGAGGGATTTATTGCCTTTCGTGACATTAATCCTCTGGCACCCACACATATCCTTATTATTCCCAGGAAACATGTTCCTTCTCTTGCTGAGCTATCTGAAGCTGAGTCATCACTAATAGGAGACATGGTAAAAACGGCTAATCAACTGGCAAAAAGTGAGAGGATTGCTGAAGATGGGTATCGTCTGGTGATAAACTGCGGTAGGCAGGGCGGACAGCTGGTGCCCCATCTCCATATGCATCTTCTCGGTGGTCGCCAGCTCTCGGATACGCTGGGCTGAATGTCCAGGAGCGTATAAATACTATTATGGTTGTGTACTCTTTACCGCCGTAATCTGATTAAGCTCAAATTGAACACTAGGTTTGGAATGATAACAAAAGCGCACCTGTTCTATGGTTGGTGGATAGTAGTAGCCGGCTTCTTAATCGTCGCCTATGGCACGGGAGCCGATGAATATATGTCGAGCCAACTGCCTGACCTGCTTAAAGAATTTGGCGGCTCAGCAATAACATTGGGAGCGGCCATTAGTATACATCGCCTTTCGGGTAGTATCGCTTTGTTAGCCATAGGGCCTCTCATCGACAGATTTGGACCAAGGAAACTTATGCTCATTGGTATTCCCCTGGCCGGCATCGGCTTCTTATGCCTGAGTTTTGTAAACAATGTGCTTACGCTTGATATCGTTCTGGGAGCGCTGCTGGGGCTAGGAATTAGTGCCGGCTTCCTTCTGCCCGTGCAAACGGCGACGGCAAACTGGTTCATCAGGAGAAGGTCCGCAGCCCTGGCCATCGTCTGTGTAGCCGCTGTCCTCGGTGAGGCGATAACGTCCATATTAGGGGAGCGGATTACGGATGGATTTGACTGGCGAGGTATGTTCTTGGGGCTGGGGGTGGTGATGCTGGCGATTTGCATCCCGCTGGCTTTTATCATCAGGCACAGGCCAGAACAGTCTGGTTATCTGCCTGATGGAGAGCTATCAGTGAAAGAGGAAACCAGTGGGCCAGGAAACGAACAGGGGAATCATATTGCGGAAATTAACTTCACGTTATGGCAAGCTATGAGAAGCAGGACCTTCTGGATGCTAGCCATCGCTACGGCTCTGGTAAGCGGGACAGGGGTGATGGCAACAGCATACAGGATGTTTTTCTTAATTGACAGGGGATTTACTCAAGCAGATATTGCAGAGATTTTCCGCATCGCGCCTCTGATGGGGTTGGCAGGGGTATTGCTCTTTGGCTATCTGGGTGATGTCTTTCCAAAACGTTATCTCCTCGCTGTTGCCATTGCCTTAAAGAGTGCTAGCGTAGTTATCTTAATGACCACCGGAAGCATTGTTCAGGTTTATATATATACCCTGGTCTATGGTCTGGGCTCAGGGATGGTGCCTCTTATCCTTGCTATAAGAGCAGACTACTTCGGACGAAGGGCCTTCGCCACCATCACCGTAGCTATGATGTTCATTAGCGGACTGATAAGTAGCCCTCTATCGATGCCCTGGCCTTTTCTGGCTGGCTGGATAATAGACGTCACCGGGAGTTTTCAGCTTGTATTTGTGCTATCGATGTTGATAGGTTTCATACCAGCCGTGGTGTTCTTCTACGCCAGACCTCCTAAACCGCCCCAGAGCGTTTTGCCTCTAACTGAATCCTAGCCTTCAAGGTGCCTTATACCCTGGACTGAGGACAGGCTTTGGGTTGGAGTTACCAGAATGGCTGCTATCATGGCGTTATCTCAGTGGCTGTGGCGTAGCGGTGGGCCTTAGGAGGCTGCACTATTCCCATGATAACTGCTGAAATAGCGAATAAAATAATAATCGCCACGAATGCCGGATGGTATGAGCCTAGAACGTCAAAGACAGCGTTCATGGCAATTGGCCCGGAGGCTCCGAAACCAAAGGCTACCAGAAAGGCCAGCGAGCGAACCATGCCAAGGCTCAAGCGACCAAAATAGTTAGCCCAGATAACCTCCTGGATGATATTGATGCCGGAAATCCCAAATCCATATAGCGATACGGCCAACCAGAGAAAGACCGGGCGTTCGGCTGAGATAAGGAGAAATACTGCTATACCTTGAATCACGAAGGGCAGGACACGGACGTAGGTTCGATTGGCACGCTCGGCAAGGAATCCCATAAGTGGTAGTGATGTTATCTGCATGACAGCACGGAAGGTCATTACCGATGCCAGCATGGCTTCACTGTAGTCCAAATCCTGAATATAGGGAGCCAGGCTGATGTTGATGCCCTGGAAAGCCATACTATTGACACCAAGTGCGGCGGTTAGCAGCCAGAAGCTTCCAGTTTTCAAGACTTCCCGGCGGCTCCATATCGGTTCTGGTTCTAAAGTCACTTCACTAATGGGGTGCTCCTGCTCATCCTGAAGAGTTCTCGCTTCGGTGGGGCTTGGTTCGATTCCATCCGGGTGTAGCCCCATATCTTCTGGCCGGCGGCGCATGAGAAGAATTGACGGAAGCAGGACGGCTATCCAGCTAAAGATGGCGAAGATAACGAACATCGTCCGCCAGCCAGAGGCAGCGATAACAAACACGGTGGTGGGTACGAAGATTATGTTACTCAGATTGCTCCCGATGCGACTGATGGCAATAGCCCGACCTCGCTTCTGGATGAACCAATTGTTGATGGCGACACTGGTTACTAGGTTTCCCATTAGGGTAAAGCCGACGGCTACTATGATTCCCCGCAGCAGGTAAAACTGCCAGAGAGTATTGACCTGGGTTGCTCCAAGCATGGCAAGACCGACAATAATGGCTCCGATGGGCATTAACACTCGGGGTCCGTGCCGGTCGATAATCGGGCCTATTACAGGTGCAATCACTGCCTCGACCACACGGGCGATGCTCTGGACAGCCGCTATGGCACTGCGGCTCCAGCCAAATTCCTGTTGGAGGGGTTTAAAAAAGAAGCCTAGTAGGGATGTGAAGTGCTGGGCATAGGAGAGCTGCGATAGGAAGGTAGCTGCAACAATGTTCCAACCATAAAAATAACGGGGTTTCTTCCCCGCTGTGGTTTTCACTTCGTTTACTTCATCTGGAGGCATGAGGGCTTCTTTTCTTTTCTTCAGTGTGCTTTCTTATATTCTAAGAAGGTAAGTAATCCGGCAATGCTCTTGGCATCACAGATGCTGCCCGAAGCAATAAGACCGGGAATTTCTGTAATTGGTACTCGTACCAGCCTGATACTTTCAGTGTCTTCGGCATAGAGCTGGCTGGGAGTAAGGTCGGTGGCGAGATAGAGGTAGAGGTACTCAGTGCAGTAGCCGGGTGAAGAGTAGAAGCCGCCTAGTCTTTCGATTTTTCTGGGCAGGTAGCCGGTTTCTTCCTGCATCTCACGGCGTACCGCAGCTGCCGGGTCTTCTCCGGTGTCGATGCCACCGGCAGGTATCTCCAGCAGCTCCTTTTCCACCGGATGGCGGAATTGATTGACCAGCAGCACATTATCATCGGCATCAGTAGCTACAATAGCCACACAATCACTGTGCTCCACAATTTCTCTGGTGGTTTCCCGGCCGCTGGGCATTTGCACAGTATCAACTCGTAGCTTTACGGCTCGCCCGTCATAGATTGATTGGCTGGATAGTATCTTTTCCTCGGTCAAGTTAAGCCTCTACCTCTAAGTGGTTGATAAGTGCAATCTCATCACAGTTGGGGAATTTAGGACAGCGATAACACTCGCTCCAGACCTTCTGTGGTAGCTCCATTTTGTCTAGTTGAGAAAAGCCAAATCTCTTGAAGAAGCCTGGTTGGTAGGTCAGGCAGAAGACGGTGGCAATACCAAGCTCTCTGGCTTCGTCGAGGCAGGCTTCTATCAGTTGGTTGCCTATTCCCTGTCTCTGTCTATCCTCAGCCACAGCCACCGACTTAATCTCGGCTAAGTCTGACCAAGAGATGTGTAGCGCCGCACAGGCAATCAGCCGCTCACCCTCCTTAAAGATAAAGTAATCCCTGATATTTTCATATATTTCACTCAAGGAGCGGGGCAGCATCTCACCCTTATCAGCAAAGTAATTAATTAACTTGTGCATCTGGGTGGCATCATTGATTTTGGCTTTTTTTACCGATTTCAATTTACTGCTTTCCTTTAAATCTTTGTTCCAGGGAACCATAGAAAGAGATCTCCGGGTGAATTCTCAAAAAGCGAACGGTATTTGAGCTGTGCCTTACCGTAATAACTTCCCCGCCTGATAGGGGCGCATTTATATAACCATCAACGCTTAATGTCGCCGAATGGGTGGTGGCAAGGCGCAATTTAACCACTGCTGTAGATGGCAATACTACCGTATAAGCTGAACTAAGATGGGGTGTTATCGGTAACAGCAAGAGTTCTTTGGCCTGCGGGTATAGAACAGGACCACCGGCTGCCAGTGCATAACCGGTGCTGCCGGTGGCTGTGGCTACAATTACTCCGTCAGCCTTGTAGGTGGTCAGTGGCTCATCATCAATACTGGCTTCAACGTAGATTACCCGTGCTACTGCCCCCCGCGCTACCACCACATCGTTCAAGGCATAAAACTTCTGGGGCGACTTGTGTTCCTCATCCGCGGGAGAAAGCTCTGCCTCAAGCAGGGAGCGCTCGTCAATCCAGCCCTTCCCGGCCAGCAATGCGTTTAGCTTTTCCTCAACCTCATCAACACTGAGCTCTGTCATAAATCCCAGATTCCCCAGGTTTATGCCGGTAATAGGAGTTGCTTCAGGAACTACTGCCTGAGCTGCCCGCAGAATGGTCCCATCGCCACCGATACTGAGAATTAAATCGGTGCCGTTTACTTGAGCCCTGGCGACCTCTCCCTCCCAGGCAGAACATAGCCAGATAGAAAGGTCTTTAGCGCTAAGAGACTCTTCCAGTTTCTTAGCCAGGGTATAGGCAGCCTCTTTCATTGGATGGTAAAGAATGCCAACTCTTTTCATCGTGTAAACAATAAATTTAAAATTAATATTGAGGGCAAATGAATTGTAGCCTCGATAAGCTAAAGTAATTATAGCTCTCAATACAGATATTAGTAAAGTCAGGCTAAATCCTTACTTGACCCTCACTCTCATTTAGCGGTAATCTATTAGATAGTCCTTGGAAATAAGTATTATAAGGAGGTTCTGAAACAATAATTATGGAACTACAAACAGTCTATTTTGACAATGCCGGCGAAGAAAATGCTGATGAAGTGCTCCGTATTGCCAAACAGCGGGCAAAGGATCTGGGCATCAAGACTGTAGTGGTGGCGTCCACTCGCGGAGATACTGCAGTCAAGGCAGTAGACGTTTTTAAGGGGATGAAAGTGGTTGTGGTGAGCCACGCTACCGGCATGAGAGAGCCCAATTTTCAGGAATTGACTGAGGAAAACAGGCAGAAGATAGAGAGTAAGGGTGGGATAATACTTACCACCGCGCATGCTTTTACCGGAATAGGAGGAGCCATGCGCAAGAAATTCAACATGCATCTCCTTGGCGACGTAATAGCCAGCACGTTACGCGTCTTCGGGCAGGGCACGAAGGTCGTCTGTGAAATTACTCTCATGGCGGCTGATGCCGGCCTGGTGCGCACTGATGAGGATGCTATCGTCATAGCGGGCACCGGTCGCGGCGCTGATACCGCAGTAGTGCTCAGACCGGTCAATTCTTCGGACTTCTTCGACCTCAAGATTAAGGAAATCCTCTGTAAGCCACATTTTTAATAGACTGTCTATTTAAAGGAGAGGGAGTGTAAGCAGGAGAGGGGCGAAGCCCCTCTCTTCATGCTAATGACATTATTGCACTGCACTATCGCCAGCACCTATAATAGCCTTGGAAAGGTGGAAAGGTAATGAGCTATCAAGAGCACAAAAAAGAAGCACCCCAGAGTGTGAACTGTGCCGTTCTCACTATCTCTGATAGTCGAACAGAGCAGAGCGATGAATCGGGCAAGCTGCTCAAGCAAAAGCTCAGTGATAGCGGGCACCGGGTAATAGCTTACGCTATTTTGAAAAATGATTCGGAGTCTGTTAAGCAGAAGATAAGTGAACTACTGGGGCAGGAGGAAGTTCAGGTCATCATTACCTGTGGTGGCACCGGAGTGGGCCACCGTGATATTACCGTGGAAACAGTGTCCTCGATTCTGGAGAAGAAGCTGGATGGCTTTGGTGAGCTTTTTCGGTCCCTATCGTATCAGGAGATAGGCACCGCCAGTATTATGAGCCGGGCTATTGCCGGGGCGGTTGGGGGGAAGGTTATTATCTGTCTTCCCGGCTCGCTGGGGGCGGCAAAGCTGGCGATAGACAAGATTATTTTACCTGAAATAGGACACATGGTCAGGGAGGCAACAAGATGAAACCTTTTGGAGCCCTTCTTTCCTTTGAGGAAGCAAAGAGGGTTGTCGAGGCAAACATAAGACCAGTAACCAGGGTGGAGGCGGTCAACATTGATGATGCTGCGGGGAGAGTTCTGGCGGAGGAAATTGTGGCTACTCATAGCACACCTCCCTTTAACAGGGCGGCTATGGACGGCTACGCCGTCAAGGCAAAAGATACCTTCGGTTCTGGACAATTCAATCCCAATATACTTGAGCTGGTTGGTGAGATTCATGCCGGTGAGACACCGAAGGAAAAGGTAGGTGCCGGGCAGTGTATCCAGATTGCTACCGGAGCAATGATGCCCAGAGGTGCCGATGCTGTGGTGATGGTCGAGGATACCGATGCGGAAGATGGCAGAGTAAAGGTGTTCAAGGCGACCTATCCAAAAGCCAACGTGGCTAAGAAAGGGGAGGACATTAAGGCAGGGGAGTCTGTTCTGAGTCAGGGCGCTATACTGGATGCCGGGAACATAGGGATACTTGCCTCACAGGGAATAAACCAGGTTAAAGTCTATGAAAAACCGAGGGTGGCTGTCCTGCCTTCAGGGGAGGAGGTAGCTGAGCTTGGTAAAAAGTTAAGGCAGGGACAGGTTTACGATATTAACTCCCACACCGTTGCCTCGGTGGTAAAGGAAAATGGCGGCATTCCTATTAGTTTTGGAATCGTTGGCGATACCCACCAGGATATCAGGTCTAAGGTTACCGAAGCCTTGAAGAACGACTTAGTGGTTATTTCAGGAGGCTCTTCGGTAGGGGAGAGGGACCTGTTAGTTGACGTTATTCAGGACTGGGGTGAGGTTCTTTTTCATGGGGTCCAGGTTAAGCCCGGGAAACCGACTCTTTTTGCCATGTTAGAGGGTAAGCCGCTCTTCGGAATGCCCGGCTATCCCACCTCCTGTCTGATTAATACCTACCTGTTCCTTTTGCCGGCGGTACGAAAGATGGCTAACCTGCCACCGAAGAAAGCAGAAACGGTTGAAGTCAGACTTAGCCGAAGAGTTCCCGGCAGCGTGGGCAGGAAGCAGTTTTTAACTGTGAAGATTGAGGGGGGCGAGGCGGTTCCAGTGTTCAAGGAATCGGGGGCAATAACCAGTATCGCCCGTGCGGATGGCTACATAGAGATAGAGCAGAATGTAGATATTCTGGAGAAGGGCGAGCCGGTTACAGTGACCTTGTTCTAATTATGATTTTGTAACCCTATCCCCTGTATCCCCTTCCCCTTGTTAAGGGGAAGGGGAAGTAGTTTTATAAGAGGGGGCTTTGCCCCTCTTTGACTCCCTGTTACATTTTTAGGGGGCATTGCTCCCTCTTTGATGCCTAGTAATTATAGGGGCTTCACCTCTCCTTGACCCTCTGTGTTAGGTTCTGTTTGGTTAGGGTTGATTAAATTGTCATTGCGAGGAGTGTAGCGACGAAGCAATCTCAAACGATTGATATAGTCAGGTACGAGATTGCTTCGCCTTCGGCTCGCAATGACACCACCAACTAAAACCGAATAGTACCCTGTGTTATGGGTATTGACAATATATCTGAAAATATGCTAAATTCAACCCCAATATGTAAAATAACCTTAACCATCTTCTACCTTCCTAGTCAAGAGAAGGTGAATATGATGAAACAAGGGCACTGGAAATCGCCTTTTAAAGCGTTGACTGGTGCCCTTTTTGTTTCATAAAGGAGGTGGTGCCTATATGCAGTTCGGGCGTCCCTCAGCTTTGCGGCAGGAAATTGAGGGACAAGGATTTTAAGCTAGCCGTAATTTTCCCTTAGAAAAAAAGGAGGAAAGTTATGCCCATTCAACTAACGATTTATGAACGGCGCGATAACGGGACTCGGGAGGCTATGGGGAAAACAGCCCTGGAGCTATGTCGAATCTACCGTAAGCGTGAAGGTATCACTTCGGCTCGTTACTACTGGACAGGCGATGGGGTGGCGTTTTTGACTGAAGGTGAGGCAACTGCCCTCGATACCCTCAACGCTGCGGCTCCGCAGGATGCTTCGCGTGCAGCCTTTGTCTTGATGGACAATGCCAGGCCCACTCTGAGCTTACGACTAATCGACGCGCGAGACGCTTTGCAGATGCGCGACGCCGGGCGGTGAGGCGGGAGCTAGCACAATGAGGGGGCCATGAAAGAACTGAAGGCTAGCGGGTTTTTGATAGCCTGCTAGCCTTTGCTATAAATGTTTGCTATCTATTTTCTCTGATAAACTCCGCTTTTGCCGCCTTTTTTGCTTTCCAGGCAGATATCGGTAATGGTCATGCCTCTATCTACAGACTTGCCCATATCGTAGATGGTTAAGGCGGCTACCGAGGTGGCGACCATAGCTTCCATTTCCACTCCTGTTTTGCCGCTGCTCTTCGCCGTAGTAGTGATTACTACGGAGTCTTCCCCTGAGAGGTCGAAGTCAATGGCGATTTCATCAATCAGGATAGGATGGCACAAAGGTATCAAATCAGGAGTTTTTTTGGCTGCCATGATACCGGCAACTCTGGCTACGGCCAGGACGTCTCCCTTTTTAAGTCCGGCAGTTTTTATCTGCTCCAGGGTGCTCGGTTTCATTATTACCCTGCCCCTAGCTACTGCCTCACGCTGGGTATCACCCTTCTGGCTTACGTCAACCATTCGGGCTTTGCCACTTGAGTCTATATGAGTTAGCTCGCTCATTGTCATCTAACCTCCTATTTATATAAACCCCATCCTCCTTTATCCCCCTTCCCCTTACGAAGGGGAAGGGGGAGGAACTTTCTGAAGAGGGGCGAAGCCCCTCTTAAACTCCCTGTTACCTTTTTAGGGGACTTAGTCCATCTTTAACACACCTTTTTCTTGTCGGACTTGGGCTTTCTTTTTTGAGCTACCAAAGTCAGCCATGCAGGTAGCCCGACCCGTGGGTTTTGTTGCCAGTCTGTCGGATTGGTGTCACTGACCTTTTGGTCCACTGGGTCGTGCCAGAACGCAGGATTTGTGTCTAACTCCTCTTCAATGTACTGTAGTTCAAGACCACTTTTTATTATCGCGTTCAAGAGATCGCTTATGGTCCAGTGGAAATTAAAGACGGGTAATAGATTTGAATGCTTTTCAGATGGCCCCTCGTCGTATTGAGTATGGGATTCTACACTGTCAGGGTCATATTGAGATTCAATGGGCCCAGTTTCAAAGTAGGTTTTTTCCATCTGGAATGGTTCTGGATAGTCATTCCAGGGTCTCTGGAATGGGTGAATGTCGTATGAGATAAACACTCCATTTGGTTTGAGGATTCTGTATACTTCAGTGTAATATTTCCTGGGTGTGGCTATCCATACCATGACACCATTTGTGCTACAGACGAAATCAAACTGGTTTGCTTTGATGGGGGTGGGTTCAGTTACATCTGCCTGAATGAACTCAATTTCCAGACCTAGTTCTTTAGCCCTCTCAGTAGCTATGTTCAGTTGTTCTTGTGAGAAGTCAACTGAAGTAACATGTGCACCCAATCCGGCTAGTGCAAAGGCAGAGTAGTTATCACCACTGGCTAGTACACAAACTCTTTTACCGGAAAGGCTGCCCACAAACCTGTCTATAAGCTGTAATGTGTTTCTTTCAAGCCCAAGTGTTGGCTCATCTAGACACCTTCGCCAACCATCACCCCTCCAGTCCTCATACCTTGAAGCAGCATGTTCCCACCTTATTCTGTTGGCTTCATGGAAATCAACCATCTCAGAACCCTCATCTATATGCAATTGCTGTATATCCTAGCAAATAGGTTTGGGGTTTGCAATAAGTGTAGTAGATGATAGGCATTTCGTAACAATCTATTTTTAAGGGGGGACAAAAGGGGAGAGGTTAGTAATTAAAGCTAGCCTCCTATCTGGCACATCGGTCGTCCTACTGTCTTCGGGGCAATTCCCCCTGTGAGGTTGTGCTGCTCCCTCTTTAAATTTACTGCTTGCTGTATAAGGTTTCTTAGCTCATCAGTGCTTGCTCCGTTTCTTAATGCTTCCTTTAGATTGACCTCGTCATCGGCTAGCAGGCAGGGTCGCAGTTGCCCGTCGGAAGTAATGCGAAGACGATTGCAAGTATGACAGAAGTGTTCGGTCATCGGGGTAATGAAACCTACGGTACCGCTTGCTCCTGGAAATCGGTAATATCTGGCAGGTCCATTGCCTATTGGGCCGGCGTAAGGCTCCAGTGTGCCCAGAGACTGAATCCGTTCCTTGATTTCCTTGGTAGGCACCATCTCAAGGGCTTCAGTACCCGGCGTCCCGAAAGGCATGAATTCGATGAACCTGACGTGCCATCCTTCGCTGATGCTCTTTTGGGCAAAGTCTGAAAGTTCGTCGTCATTTTTGCCCCGCATCACCACCGTGTTTATCTTAACGGGCTCCAGTCCAGCCTGATGTGCTGCTTCGATACCGGAGAGCACCTCTCTCAGTTTATCCCTGCCGCTAATTTGCTTGAACCTGTCCTCCTTCAGCGTATCCAGGCTCACGTTGACCCGTTTGAGCCCGGCTTTTTTAAGTTCACTAGCGTACTTGCTCAGCAATATTCCGTTGCTAGTGAGCGAGATATCATCGATGCCCTCTATCCGGGCAAGCATGCTGATTAATTTACTCAGCTCAGGCCGTAGCAGGGGCTCGCCACCGGTAAGCCGCACTTTATTGATACCCATACTGGCGGCTACCTGCACTACCTGTTGGATTTCTTCATAGCGAAGAATATCATCGTGTGATAGATGGGGCAGCTCACCTACCGAGCAGTAGATACAGCTCAGGTTGCAGTGGTCGGTAACCGATATTCGGAGGTAATTAATCTGGCGCTGCCAGGTGTCAAAAAGGCCTGTCATTTTCTTCTCCATTCTTTTCTCTTTAGAAAATATTCACATCTGATGCGTCGAATGTCATAAATATCTTTTCTTTCTCCCTCAGACCTATCTCCTTAAGTGAGCGGCGGAGGATAAGGCAGATGAACTCTGGTGGCACGTCCACAGTTACATAGATGACCGAACCGCGGTCAACTATACGGGTGACGGTGCCCTGAATACTATTGAGGGCACTGGAATGTAGCGGCTCCCTGGAAATCAGGATGTCTTCTGGACGAATGGTAGCATGTACCCTGCCTTGCAGAGTGGTGCTTACGGCCAGTTTTGTCCCCTCAACAGAGAAAACGCTTTGTCCATCCGAGCTATCTGTTACTTCTCCTTCAAAGATATTTCGGGTCATCAGGAAGCTGGCAACTAATTCTGACTTCGGCTTACGAAATATCTCCTCTGGAGTTCCTATCTGGAGTATTTGACCATCCATTATCACTGCTATGCGGTCGCCAAGGGCTGTTGCCTCTTCAAAATTATGAGTTACATGGATGGTTGTCAGTTTAAGGTGATTATGCAGTTCCTTTAGTTCTTTTTCATAATCCTCTTTGGTCTCGGAATCAACGGCACTTAATGGTTCGTCGAGGATAAGAAGGTCAGGTTTTATTGCGATTGCCCTGGCCAAAGCGATTTTCTGGCTTTCCCCTCCACTTAAGGACCAGGGTCTTTTCTCCAGAAGGTTGGAAAGGCTGAGGAGCTCGACCGCCTGGTTAACAGCCTTTTCAATTTCCTGTCGCTTCTTAGTTCTCCACATTAATCCGAAGGATATATTGTCGCGAACTGATAAGTGACGGTAGAGAGAATAGTCTTGATAGGCAAAACCGATTCTTCTTTTTTCCAGATTGAGGTCGGTTACATCCCTGCCGTTTATCCATACCTGGCCGCTGTTAGTGGCGTTCAGTCCAGCGATAGATTCAAGGAGCACGCTCTTGCCTGACCCGGTTGGTCCCAGAAGGACAAAGTATTCTCCGTCTTTGACGTCGAAACTGACATTCTTGAGGGAAAATGTACCTAGCTGGACACATAAGTCCTTTACCTCTATCATTGTCACTCCTTTTTACCGGGCTAGCCAGCGCCCTATCTCCTGATGACGTGAACCCCGGTAGCCTTGAAACTTGCGTATATTTGTTTTCCTCTGTCCAAATCTAGTTCCTCGGCTGACCTTTTGGTTATAAGAGCCACCAGCGGGAAGCCACAGTCCATTTCAACTCGTGTGAGTGCTCCGAATGATACCATTCGGGTTAACTCCCCGGCGAAAGAATTTCTGGCACTGCTCGAGATTTTTGACCTGGCTAGTGCTATATCCTCCGGCCTGATACAGGCGCAAATCCTTTCTCCTACGGAGTAATCTGAAATTGCCTCAATAACGTTACCGCCAACATCTATTGTAATCAGCGTGTCCTGGCTCGATACTACTATTCCGTCAATGATATTTTCGACGCCTACGAATTGGGCTATCTCCTTATTTTGGGGAGAATTGAATACCTCACGCCAGTCTCCACTTTGCAGGACTTCGCCATTTAACAGTACTCCCACTCTATTAGCCAGTCGCTGCCCCTGAGCCATATCGTGGGTAGCTATGATTATCGTGGTGTTATAGCGCTGGGCAATATCTGTTATCAATGATTCTATTCTCGATGTTGAAGCTGGGTCCAGGTTAGCAGTGGGTTCGTCCAGCAACAATAACTCAGGTTCACTAACGATGGCTCTGGCTATAGCTACCATCTGTACTTCTCCCCCGGATAGCGTTCGGGCATTCCTATTTTTATAGTCTGAGAGACCAACCATATCCAGAATACTGCCGGTTTTTTCTCGAACGCTACTTTTCTCTATTCCCCGCCATTTCAAGCCAGTAGCGATATTATCATATGCGCTCATATTAAACACCACCGGCTTCTGAAAGACAAATGCCATCCGGCGACGCAGTTCTGTTCTCAGTCTGGCTGATTCGGCGGTATCTATTCCATCAAAGTATATTATTCCAGATGCGGGCAGGTCTAGCAAGTTGGCCAGTCGAAGGAAGGTGGTCTTGCCAGCACCCGTGGGGCCAATGAGGGCAAAGACTTCCCCCTTATCAACTTTCAGGTTGATGTTTTTCAGGATATCCTTTCCATCGTATCTCTGGCAAAGATTTACTGTTTCTAATAAAGACATGCTCACCTCTGCTGTACCCTGTTTAAGGCGATACTGGCGATAAGTGCAAGGAAGATAAGAATGATACCCAGGGCTATTGATAGCTCTAAATCACCCTTGGATGTCTCCAGCGAAATGGCGGTGGTGATGACCCTGGTAAAACCCCTGATATTGCCGCCAACCATCAGGGATATTCCGACCTCGGATATGGCACGGCCAAATCCCATAATAACTGCCGCCATAACGGCAAATCTGGCTTCCTTCAGGATGAGAACCATGATTTGGAGACCGCTGGCGCCGAGTGACCGAGCCGTATCTATCATTGCCTTGTCCACACCGCTGAGAGCTGAAATTGTCAGGCCGAGAATTATCGGTATAATGAGAATCATCTGGCCTATCACAATGGCAGTTGGACTGAAAAGAATGCCGAGTCCACCGAACGGTCCTGCACGGGAAATAAATACGAAGACAAACAGGCCGACGGCGACAGTAGGTATGAAGTATAAGGTCTGAATTAGATTTAAAAGAATCCTTTTGCCCGGGAAGTTGTTAAAGTGGATAAGGCTGGCAAGCGGCAGGCAAATTATCGAGGCGAGGAGAGCGGAGGTCACCGAGATTCTCAGTGACCTCCCGGCTATCTCCATCACCTCCGGGTCGAGGGAGATTATCAGTTCTATGGCTTTAGTCAGGCCGTGCCACAATTCTGTCAATATATCTACTCTCGGATACAGCTATCGCTGGAGTTCAGCAAGGCCGCTATGTTTTGAAGTACGACCTTGCTGAAGCTACAAAACCTGAATATTAGATGTACAGGTGTATTATTTAATTACCAGTATAATCCGGGACTGGTGTTGTATAGTCCTCAACCGGCGGGCAGCCGGGCATATCACAGCTGGCGATTGGGAAGAAGAGGGAACGCCCGTATTCTGCTGTCCCGTAAGTGTTGATTATGTCTTGAACTTCAGGGGAGATAAGCCAGTTGATGAACTTATTAGCGATATCAATTTTCGCTTTAGAATGTGTCGCCGGATTAATAGCTATCGCAGCATATACATTGAGGAAAATCGGGTCTTTTCCAACGAGTGATACGATGTCCAGACCGCTCTTGAGATTGTATGCCAGGAAAGTTGATATATCTGCCAGGACATATGCCTGCATCTCGTTGGCCATCAGCAGGGTGGGTCCCATTCCCTTACCGGCTTCTACGTACCAACTACCGGAATTCCGGACCTCCTCATAGTCGAAGCCGGCCTCTCTCCAGATAAGTTTCTCCTTGGCATGGGTGCCGGATTCGTCACCTCTGGAAATAAATTTCACGGCGTCAGAATCATTCCTACCTTCGTTATATAGCTTCTTAAACGCTTCAGCAGCTGTTAACCCGGTAATACCTGCCGGGTCATCGCTTGGTCCCGCAATCAGGAAGAAATTGTAACCGAAGTTCCTGCGGTTTATACCATAACCATCGGCTATGAACTGGTCTTCCCTGGCTCTGTCATGAACAATGATAGCATCAACATCGCCTCTTCTGCCATATTCAAGTGCTATGCCGGTACCGGCATACATGATATCCATTTCCACGTTAGCCAGCTTCTCAAATATTGGTTCTAGATGATACCATAGACCGGTATCATAAAGACTGGTAGTAGTTGCGATTTTAAACCTTACTGAAGGGTCGTGTAAAGCGTACTGCGTTGCCGATGTTTCTTCTTCTGTTTCTGCAGTACAGCCAATAGCACCGACAAGTATGCTTGAAAGTATAAGTATGCCCAATATGCAATGGATGACTTTTTTCAACATTTCACCTCTTTGTATTTTCTGAAAATAAAATCCGCACACCAATAAAAAAGCACCTCAAAGGAGGTGCTCTGATTGACGCAAGCAACGTCACTAACCAGCTCTCCTTTCCTAATACGGGAGGCACAAGCGTTTCCCCTTGCACCCTATCGGTTGCTGAGCTTAGGCAAATGCCCTTAGCTATAACAACTCGGAGGCCTATATTCAGTTCAATAAGGTTCTTCAGTGCCTAACAAGCATATTAAGTATACCTTAATGGCTACTGGTAGGTCAATACGAAAAGCCATTTTGTGAAGTAGTTTGACAGAAAGCTCCTTCGAGATGTATGCTCACGTAAAAATTATCTTGGTCTAGAAAGGAGGAGACCAATATGCCAAATCTCTTTGACACTGTAACTATTAACAAGATGGAACTCAGAAATCGTTTTGTCCGTTCTGCAACAATGGACAGCATGGCTAATCAAGGGATGGTGTCTGACGCCGAGCTTAGTCTCTATCAAGAGTTAGGGAAAGGTGAAATAGGATTGATTATTTCACATGGACTTTTCCCAACAAAAGAGGGTCAGGCCTCACCTGGTCAACTTAGCGTTCATACAGATGAGGCAATACCTTCTTTAAGAAAGCTCGTTAATATCGTTCACGAAAATAATGGCAAGATTGCCGCACAAATTCTACACGGTGGACAGCAGTGTCGTACGGAAGTTACGGGGTTGCCGCCAATTGGTCCATCAGCTATGGTACATCCACGCTCAGGGCTTCAAATCAGAGAACTTTCTAGTGATGAAATCTATGAACTTGTAGAAGCATATGTTCAAGCGGCGAGAAGGATAGTTGAGGCAGGATTTGATGGCGTCCAGCTGCATGGTGCCCATAGCTGGCTCCTGAGTACGTTTTTTTCTCCGGTTACCAACAAGAGGGAGGATGAATGGGGAGGTTCCCCAGAAAAGAACGCTAATTTAGTACGCAGCATTTGTCGGGGAATAAGGCAAATGGCTGGCCCAAATTACCCGATACTTGTCAAACTAGGCATAAAAGATTATCATCCCGAGGGAAAATCTGTATCAGATGGTGTTGAACAGGCAAAGTTACTGGAGGCGGATGGAGTAGATGCTATTGAGGTTAGCGAGGGAGTCGAGCAAGAGGGGATGCATCACATTCGCCTTGATGCACTGAGCCCTTATTATATTGAAGAATGCCGGCAAGTACAGAAAGCACTTTCTATTCCCGTGATACTGGTAGGCGGGATGAGGAAACTCAAGGATATGCAGGCGGTGCTTGATGAAGGAATAGCTGATGCCATCTCGATGTGTCGGCCCTTTATCATGGACCCGTATCTGGTAAAGAATTTGCGAGAGGGCTTGACCGATGGTTCGGGGTGCACCTCCTGCAATCAGTGCCTTGGTGGGATGAGGCAAGGGTACTTGCGCTGTACTCTTTTATGATGAAGTGAATCTCCCGGGGAGACTTGAACACCTAAACCAGCAATCAGTTATTTTGTCGAGCTAATTGGTTATCTTTACTCTTCAGCAGTTAATTCCGCAAGCTGGTTCAGTACCGCTTTCAGAGCCTCTAGCTCTTTTCCGTAGCCAGTCCAATCACCTTCTCTTTGATACTGCAGTGCCTTATCGTAGTGCTGCTGAGCCTCATCAATCAGGTTGGCTATGTTAGCAGCCACCGGCTCCTCAGGTTCTGTTGTAGGTGGCGGTGTAACCTCGGGTTCAGTCGGGGGCACTTCAGCACCGAAGATAGCCGCCAGACTTTCCTTCAGCGTGGGTTCCATAGCTATATGCTCACCGGCCGCCACAATAACCCTCTTCAGCTCCGGCAGTCCACCACCTTCAGCCTGAAGAAAGACCGGCTCCACATACAATATAGACTTGCCTAAAGGAATCAGCAGCAGGTTACCACGGATAACCCGAGAGCCACCACGACCCCACAGGGCAAGTTGTTCGGTGATAACGGTATCCTGACCGATGCGATTTTCTATCTGGCTGGGACCATCCACCCAAAGCTCCTTGGGAAAGTTGTAAGCCAGCAGCTTGCCGTAGTTTTCTCCATCACAGCGGGCAGCCAGCCAGCCAATAGTGTTATTCTTGTTTGCCGGGGTGAAGGGTAACATTAGCAGGAATTCCTCTTCCTCTTCGTCAGGCAGGCGCATGATGATATAGTAGGGCTCCATAGCCTGCTCGCTGCCGAAATAGACCTCTCTGGGTACAGACCACAAATCCTCCTTGTTGTAGAATACCCTGGCATCACGCATATGGTAACTTTCGTATGCTAGTGACTGGACATTGAACATATACTCAGGGTAACGGAGATGAGCCCGCAGGGAATCGGGCATCTGCTCCGCAGGGACAAAAAGGCTGGGGAAGATGGTCTGGTAGGTCCGGATTAAAGCATCCTCAGGGTCGGTGACATAGAAGGTCACATCTCCGTTGTAGGCGTCGATAACAGCTTTCACACTGTTGCGAATGTAGTTTAGCCCGCCGACAAGCGGGGTGGAGTATGGATAGCGGTCACTGATGTTATAGGCGTCCTGTATCCAGAACAGCCTGCCATCCATCACCACCAGGTATGGGTCATTGTCCAGCTTCAAAAATGGTGCCAGGTGGCTCACCCTCTCCTGGATATTCCGGTAGTAGAGTACCCTGCTTTCAGGGGTCAAGGCACCGCTGATGAGGATATTGAAATCACCAAGTTGCCAGGCATAGACCAACCGGCGGATAAAACCGTTCAGGCTGATTCCCCCTTCGCCCTGGTAGCTGCCATAGACATTGTCCTCACCCTTGGGGTAGTCAAATTCCTGGGTCTCTGTTTTCACAATCACATAATCGTTTGTCTTTTCCCCGAAGTATATCCCGGGCTGCTCTATATCGAAATCGCCTACCGGGGGTATGTCCTTTACCAGCAATACCGGCAGGCCCTGAGTGCCGATCTCGTTAACCGGGCTTAGAGTAAGGCCGTAGCCGTGAGTATATAGCAGCCGACGATTGAGCCAGGTCTGCGCCTCTCCAGGTAGTTTCTCCGCAGATAATTCCCGGGCCGATAGCATAACCTGACGATATTCGTCATTAATAGTATAGCGGTCAACATCAACGTCATTGAAGTCGTAGTATGGTCGAAGGGATTGGATATGGTTATAGGTGTCCTTTAGCGGGCGGTGGTCCCATAACCTGATGTTGTTGATGGTTACCTCATTCTGGGCTATATCCTGGGGGCTTGGTGTTTCCTCTGCAGGAAATGGCTGTTCCTCAATTCGGTTCAGAGCGAAAGCCTCTCTGGTAAACTGGATATTATACTCAATATAGGGGGTCTCTCGATCTAGCTCATTGGGTTCCACCTGGAAGCGCTGTATTATAGCGGGGTAGATGCTACCGACGATGATGGCAGCTACTATCCACGCCCCAATGCCGTAGAGGGGCCAGCGGAACTTGCGCCGCCATATTGAAACTGGAATGACCACAATAAAGATAAGCACTATTACTATAAGAATCCATTGTGCTGGCAGTTTGGCGTGCATATCAGCATAGCCAGCTCCGAAGATTACTCCCCGTTCGGAGAAGACCAGCTCCCAGATACCAAGCCAGTAACCCCAGGCAAAAAGGCCTAGGATGGCTACAACTAGTCCACCAGCGTGGGCTAACACGCGGCGGGCAAAGTCGAACCTGAGCCGCTGTACTCCGTAGCTGATAAGATATACCCCAACACTGCCAATAAGAGTAATTATCAACGCCCCCAGCAGCCAGCCCTGCAGCAGGTGAAGGAAGGGTAGCGAGAAGACATAGAAGCCAATTTCCCTGTGAAAAACCGGATCTGTTATGCCAAAGGGCTGCCAGTTGAAGAAACGAAGTATAGCCTCCCAGTTGCTCTGGGCTAACAGACCAAATAT
Source organism: uncultured Dehalococcoidales bacterium (assembly GCA_964396535.1). Taxonomy (GTDB): domain Bacteria; phylum Chloroflexota; class Dehalococcoidia; order Dehalococcoidales; family UBA2162; genus CAYNFT01. The sequence goes on from CAYNFT010000010.1 coordinate 34,957, forward strand.
CAGACTGAGCAGTGCTGTTACCAGGATAATGCCTAACCTGAGCACTGGCTGCAGCCGGCGCACTATGGTCCAGGGCCAGAGACTCGTTTCAGTCTTGGGTACCAGGCGCGTAGCCAGCACTAGATTCCCCAGAAACAGGATGCTGAAGATGATGGCTGCTAAGAAGAAGACCAGTACCCTGGTCTTCAAGATAGCAGTAAAGACATCACCATAACCCAGCTTGCTGAACCAGAGCCACTCAGTATAAAATCCTTTCGCTACGCTTAGAAGAATAAACAAAATTATAAGGCCAGCCAGTATTGATAATACTTTAGTGGCCGTCCCTTGGCGCTTGTCCGGCGGCTTAGGCTCCCTGTCTCTATCCTCAGGAAACCAGCGCTGCCATTGTCTCTCAAATGAATCCAATCTACTTACACCTCTAAGTGGGAGAATAACACAGCTTGTCTGTGCAGGTCAATTTAGTAGTTTGAAGACTGTTTATAAAGCTTATCTAATTAAGATATTTTAATTAGATAACCCCATCCCCCTTTATCCCCCTTCCCCCTGAAAGTATGAAGTCTTTCTCCTATACTGTAAGACCATTTACTTTTTCTGTAAAATGAAAGTCAAACCTGCTCGAATATAGTGATATTTGCCATTCTGTGCATGTGTTCAACTTGACATATTATGGTTGTTTTGCTAATGTTTTACCGATATATATTTGTACGATTGGATCATTACTCAAAATACTCCAAAAAATCAATAGAAATGATTAAGGAGGACTTGCAGTATGAAAAGTAAGGTAATATCAATAGTTACATTGTGTGTGCTCGCGGTAGTATTTATAGGCTGTTCAAATGCAAATGAGAGTACGTCAAAATCGACTATGCTTGAAGTAACAAATCCAGAACTAGAGAAATCCAGATATATTAACGAAGAATATCATTATAGCTCAGCCTATCCGAAAGGATGGGTAATATTAAAAGTATCGGATGACACAATCAGGTTTTATAATCCCGATCGGGATATTCAATATTATGGAATTTGGATAAACGTAAATGGACTTAGTAATCCCCAAACTCCTGAGGAAGCTTATTTTCAGTATCTCGCACACTTAAATGAGATTGGATCTAATCCAGAAGTATTATCTGCTAATACGGTACGAGAAGACGAGGATTTTCCCGGTTATGAGGCTGAGGTAATCCACGCAATCCCAGGTGAACCAGATCAGTATCGAACGAAAATATTGTTTCTTATAAGGGGAAATGACGATTACTCAATTACTGCCATGGTTAACGAAGAGGAGTACCATGAAGTTGCTTCTGTATTTACCGCGACATTAGACAGTTTTCAGTTCATTGATGAAAGTACAATAAGCATAGAGGAAGTTAAAAATTCTGCAAGTGAAACAGAAGGATATTATCTTATTGATATTCTGATTGTTGATGACGTTAAGATAAGGATGGATTATTTTATAAAGAGGTGTAAGATGTCTAATTTGGAGGAGCCTTTTTATATGCTTCACGAGCTTTCTCGCGAGATCATTATCACGAAAGAAGCACCGGATTTAGGAATCACCGTGGATGATAGTGATGTAGACGTAGAAATATTAAGAATAGCTCAGGAAAAAGACAATATAACCAGCAGAGAGTTAAATAATTGGATGCTTCGCGAACTCGAAAGCAACGGATTGTCGGAAGATGAATATAGGGAATATATTCGGAATATTCTACTCAGAGAATTACTAACCGATTATCTATCTAATGATATTCCTAGAGTCTCCGAACAATTGTTTTTATATGGCATCACTATAAGTGACCTCGAAATTGCTACTGAAATTCAAAATAGATGGTCTGCAGGAGAAGAATTTATTTCACTTGCAGAAGAGTACTCATTGGATAGTGCTAGCAGAATAGCTGGATGGGAATCCGGTTGGTATCCACGTGGAATACTGCCCCCAGCAATTGAAAATGCTGCATTCGAAGTTGACGTTGGACAAATAAGCGAACCTTTTATGTATAGTCTAGATGAAGACTCCTATCTAATTGTTTATGTTTCAGATAAAGATCCTTCAAAAGAATTAAGCAATTTTCATCTGGAATCTCTGGCAGAAGATTTCACGGATGATTGGTTGCGGAAGAAGATACGAGAATATGATATTAGTTATCACGGGATTACCAGAGATGGATATTGCGCGGATACTGATGCATGGATTAAGGAGCAAATTGCTCTAGAATAAAATCATTGGTTGGATATAGGTATATTGGCATGCACTTGAGAGTAAGAAGGTCCTCCGTTTCTCATTTAAGAAAGTCGCAAAATAGGCATTTGTTATATTTCCCTGTATAACTTACGCATATAGTCGGTGAATCCGTGCTTTTTCCAGAATGAAGAAGCCACC
>CAYNFT010000011.1:0-35852 GCA_964396535.1 uncultured Dehalococcoidales bacterium
CCAGCGGTAGGGAAAGACCCCCGGTGAATCTATACCTCAGCGAGATGTAGAATAGTCAATGACCTCAAAAAAGCCGGACGGGTAAATAACTTTAACTTGGCTTTATTTAGCTTGGCTTCTAATGCCTCCCCGAATTAGTGGAACTAGAACTACTATTAAGGCTATCGCATTCACTGCCAGAAGAATAACGCCGGGTAAGCTACTTCTTCTGAAAGAAGAGTTCGGAATGCTTCCAAAGTGGCTGCCGAGCCTGGATTCGAACCAGGGCTAGAGGATCCAAAGTCCCCCGTGCTACCGCTACACAACTCGGCATTCTCGCTAGAATTATAACCATTAGTTCTATATGTGTCAAAAGCAACTCGCCTACCACTCTGGCACCGACTGTAACAACCTGAACTGGAATCTTCAATCAAACTACAGCCTGAACTGCTGAGCCAAAAGATACCTAACAATGAACCCTTCTAGCTCTTATATTTATCCGTAAGACGCTTCCAAAGTATTGATTTGAAGTCTTATAGTACCATAAGATAAAATGAATAGCCTAAAGCTGGAGAAAAACTAAGCAAATAGAGGCGTAAAAAATGATAAATGTCACTGAGGGTGCTAGACAGGAACTAAAAAGAATACTGTTTGACAACGTAGATATGCCACAGGCACGCTTACGACTATTACCTAGAGACCAGGGAGAGTTAGGTTTGGGCATAGATATAGAGATGCCAGGGGATGAACTAGTGGAATATGATGGCTCAGCAGTGCTGGTCGTAGAACAAGGACTTGCCAGCAAGCTTAAAGGGATAACACTCGATGTTGACGATACCCCACATGGCCCCGAGTTAATTATATCTTATACCTAAGAAAAAGGTATGAAACACTAGAGTAAGTGTAAGGACAACTGCCTACCGACCCAGCGTATACGTATATCAGAATCAGATGTTGTATTTTTTATTAATATATGATAGTATATTAATAGGGTAGATACTGATATTAGTAGAATTGATTCAGGAAGCACCCTTGAAGAAAGGGTGCTTTTTTATGGCGTGTAACTTATCAGAGTAGTGGTGTGGCGTTTTAGGGCTTTATACTATTTTCAAACCCACCCTGATTAATTGTCCGGTCAATGCGGCTATATAGCCGTCCGCAATGTTACTTAAGTTACATTCAGGGGCTAAACCTATGCCTTAAACTATGATTAGAAGGATTACTATGTATAGTAATATGCAAATGACGGAAGGAGGTGAGTAAACTTGGAAGAGTTAAAAAGAATAGTCATAGCAATTTATGACGTGTTCGGTGTACTTATGGGTCACGACCTACACAGTCCACAGACAGAGACTTTTAAGAAATACCCTACTCTATATCAGCCCTAATACTGTCTGTTGGTAGGTTATCTAAAGACTACTTAAACAACAAAACTGGTTGTAATTACTAAAGGGGAAGCGTATTCCCCTTAAGTATTTTTAATGGTTTTTTAGTGGTGCCGAAGGTCGGACTCGAACCGACATGGGGGTTGCCCCCCAACAGTTTTTGAGACTGCCGCGTCTACCTATTCCGCCACTTCGGCTCTTTTCAAACCCGAAAGCTAAACTTGCTCTCAACTCTCTAAGTTTTATGTCAAATAGCTTCCTATTGTAAATATACAGTTTTATGGTGCCGAGGAGGAGATTTGAACTCCTACGAGCTTACGCTCACCACCCCCTCAAGATGGCGTGTCTACCGATTCCACCACCTCGGCTTAAACTGGCCAGGAGTAGAACAACTCTAACCCACAACCGGCAGTTTGGGAATTCGACGGCCCTGCTCCCCCCTAGTGCCACTAGACAGCATACCACCCGTTTTCGTATAGCGTCAAGCCAAGTTTCTTGCGTGACAACGCTACCTCGTAGCAATGGGTGATGATGAGTATGCTAGACAGTGCGCTCACAATTAACTGCTTATCCGCTTTACCAATACGTTTAATATTACCCCAGTAAATATGGTCAATGCCAGCGGTGATTAACAGTATTGATATTAACACAGTCCCTGTTGCCAACACTTGTAAGCCAAAATAATAAGCCCGGATTACTACGAAAGCAGCAACAAAGCCCAGTGATTACATTTCTCGGTATTCCTTGAGCCAATGGCGACATCACATCCTTGTTCTTCCATTGTAGTCATCTATGTTAGAGAAGGCAAAATTCATCTTGCATTGCACTAAAAACTGCAAGCCGCTTACGGACAGACACGTTTTAGAGACTTGACTTTTTATTCAATAATTGACAATAGTATATATATATGGTTAATTTTAGCTAAAAGTCCTGAAAAAGACTTGACTTTTGGCTCAACATACTGTATACTCTGTCCAAATTGTGTACTCTGACAAAACTGTATACTCTGTTAAAATCTAAATTTTTTTACTAAGTCTATGGTGTAAGTATGGATACCAAAGAATTTGGGACAAGGTTAAGAGAGCTACGAAAGCAGGCAGGTCTTAGCCAGAGAGAGCTAGCCAATAAAATCGGGGTTAGCTTTTCTTATCTTAGTAAGATTGAGAACGGAGTAATGCCTCCTCCGAGCGAGCGGGTAATACTGAGACTGGCTGAGGTCTTAAATGCCGATAAAGATGGGCTAATGCTCTTAGCCGGAAGGATACCATCCGACATAGCTCAGATATTAAAGACTCAAAAAGCCTTGCAATTACTAAGGTCAGACCGCACTCAGAAAAATCAGGAAAGTGATTAAAAATAACAAAAAGAGAGTCAGCACAATGAAGAAGTTAATTAGTCATAAAAGTCTCTCTAGGATAGCAGTACCAATCATGCTGGTTTGTGCTGTTGCTGTCTCGTTGTGGTTTGTTTCACCTACCCCTGTTAGAGCTCTTGATATAACTGTAACCGATCCTCAAGGAAATACTACTCTTCCATCCGGAACATTGGGAAGTGAATATACTTTCAAGGTTAAAATAGACGTTCAGAATATGGATATACTTCCGATACAAAGGGTAGATGTACAAATCTATAATGCTTCTGATTCGTCTAAAAAGGCTACACTTCAAAACCTTCCATTGCAGACTGTTTCTAAGCAGGCTCATACAATAGCGGAAGGCTCATCTAGTGGTTCAGCATCAGTAGCGGCAAGTACTGCTAGCGGATGGGGATCTGCTAACTCCAGTGACAGGAAGGGTTTTGGATACGGGTATTCAACTGGATTTGGTTCTATAAACATGACTTCTGGCTATGGTTATGGCTATGTCGACAATATTATTTATCAAGGAACAACGTCAATAACATATACAATTTATTGGACTCCACCAAGTAGCTCGACCTGGGCAGGTACTTACAAAATTAAGCCTATTGTCTATGGCGATGATGCTGACTTGAATAAAGCCTTTACGGTTCCATCGGTTTCATCCTTTACCCTCTCTGCGGCAGGAGGAGGACCAGGGGGAGGATGGGCACCTGCACCTGCTGCTACAGAAGTAGAACCGGGAGTTTGGGATATATCCAGGGTCATCACTACTGAAGGCGTATTCACACGGGATGTTGCCATTGACTCTGCAGATGCTAAAGTCAAGCTAGACATCGACCAAGATACTGTCGGCAAGACCAAAGAAGGCGATGCTCTCTCCCAGATAAGCATACTTGAAATGGAAGACCCACCGGCTCCACCTGAAGGTTCTAATGCCATTGGTTTGACCTATGACCTAGATCCTGATGATGCCACCTTTGACCCGCCGATAACCATTACCTTTACCTATGACCCCGATGAGATACCGGGAGACTTTAACGAAGAAGACCTGGTCATCGCTATATGGGATAAGACCGTGTGGAACGAGGATACTGGTGAATGGGGTACGTGGGTTGACCTTGAGGGCTGCACTGTTGACCCGGTAACCCATACTATTACGGCACCAGTAAGCCACTTCACACCTTTTGCCATCATTGCTCGTGCTGCCCCACCACCTGAAGAGGAGGTGGTAGTACCTGAGGAAGAAGAGGTAGTGCCTGAAGAAGAAGAGGTAGTGCCTGAGGAAGAAGAGGTAGTACCTGAGGAAGAGGAAGAGGTAGTGCCTGAAGAAGAAGAGGTAGTGCCTGAGGAAGAAGAGGTAGTAACGCCCAAAGCGATTCGCTGGTGGCTCATCGGCGTTATTATTGCCTCTGTGGCAGTGATTGGTGGGCTGTTAGCATACTTCCTGTGGTGGAGACGACGGATATAGCCTGACTATTCAGTATATGAGCGACTAAAAACGAGAGAGGCGCCGCCGACGCAAGAACGGCGGCGCCTCTCCATATGCAAAGGTCAAAAGCGCAGTTGCCAAAGAAGATTACATTCCATATAGCCTCTCGATTCAGAGACCATAGTAGACTACCCATCTAGTGGCACAAAGAAGGACTCACGGCAATTTGGTAACCGTAAATTTTAGTTCAACGATGCCTGTTCAGTTGCAGCTTGTTTTGACACAAAACAAGGTATGACACAAGGTTACTACTTATGTAAGATTGGGTAAGGGGCTACTCAAAAATCAAGGCTGTATCTGAACCTTTTACTGACTACATAGGCTTTTGGAATTGGTGCCAATTGTCAAAAAATATGACTTTGGTATTGACAAATGGATTAAATGTGTGTAAAATGTGTACAATATACAGTGGGTGCCTTACGTAGCTCTTGTCTGAAGTTGATACTACCGATGACTGAGCAACGCTAGATAGAAGGTCAAGAATAGTATGCAAACAGTGATATTGGCTGGGGGATTGGCTACGAGATTGGGGGATTTAACCAGAGATAAGCCTAAGTCAATGGTTGAGATTCAAGGGAAACCCTTCATGCAATATCAGTTAGACCTGCTCAGAAAAGGCGGGATTGAGAATATTGCCCTATGCCTTGGCCATGCAGGAGAGCAAATTCACAGACGCTTCGGAAACGGGAGTAAATATGGAGTAAACATTAAATATAGCTTTGAAGACGGGCAGCTTGGCACCGCCGGTGCACTTAAAAATGCTAAAACCTTACTCGATGATACATTCTTTACAATGTACGGTGATTCATATTTATTCCTGGGCTTCAGCCAGGTCATGTCCTATTTTAAATCACAAAACAAGCTTGCTCTTATGACCGTATACAAGAACAACGACCACTACGATAGGAGTAATACAGTAATCAAGGGCAACTTGGTAAAAGAATACAGCAAGACGGAAAAGACAGAGGATATGGTCTACATTGAATATGGAGCAAATATCTTCAGAAAAGAGGTACTCACGCTGATTCCGGATAGTAAGTATTATTCTCTTGGCGAGCTATTCACTCGGTTGATAGAGCTGGGTGAACTTCTTGCCTACGAGGTTACGGAAAGATTCTATGAAATTGGTTCACTTCAAGGTCTTAGAGATTTTGAAGAATATATAAAGGAGATGGAATGATACTCTCAAGAGCTCCGACCAGAATAAGTCTTGGCGGAGGAGCCACCGACCTTAAATCTTACTATTCCAAATATGGCGGTTTCCTGATTGCCGGGGCGATTAATAAGTATTGCACGATTATGGCTAATAGCAAATTCGATGATAGTATCCGTCTTAGTTATTCTGAGTTGGAGCTCCGAGACAGGGTAGCCGACATTGAGCACCGCATTTTCCGGGCGGCGCTGGAGTATACCGGCATTGAAAAGGGAATAGAACTCCACTCTACGGCAGATGTGCCCGCCAGCTGTGGGCTAGGTACATCCTCTACCTTTACCGTAGCTTTGCTCAACGCCCTACATGCTTACAGAAGGGATTTTGTGTCCCAGAAGCAACTGGCTGAGGAGGCATGTCATATCGAGATAGATGTCCTTGGTGAGCCTATAGGCAAGCAGGACCAATACATAGCCGCTTTTGGTGGGCTTACTTGTCTTACTTTTGAAAAAAATGGAGATGTTCTGGTGGAACCCCTCAAAATTCCTCGTGAGGCACTAGATCAACTCGAAAGTAATATCCTCCTATTTTATACCGGCAAGCAAAGGAGCGCTTCAGACATACTTTCCGAGCAGGACGAAAAGTCAAAACAGGACGACCAAGAAATGATTCAGAACCTTCACCAGATTAAGGAGATAGGTTTAGAAACTAGAAGTTATTTAGAAAAGGGACAGGTAGATATGCTTGGAGAGCTATTCCACGTTCATTGGGAAACGAAAAGAAAGCGTTCTCAGAAAATGTCTGACTCCTTTACTGACGAATGCTATGAAATGGCGAGAAAGAACGGTGCTACCGGCGGGAAGATAATTGGTGCCGGTGGTGGCGGGTTCCTGATGTTTTACTGCGCCAACTTGAACCATAGTAAACCCAGACTAATAGAGACTATGGATAAACTCGGGCTTAAGTGGGAGACCTTTCACTTTGACTTTGAGGGTGCCAAGATACTGGTCAACGCCTAAACAGGAGAGTAAATGCAAAACGAAGACTTCATCCAGAATTATATCTCCGAATTAAGGAAGGTTGCTGAAACCCTATCAGTAGACGATATAGATAGAACCATTGGCCTTCTTTTTCAAGCCTGGCAAAAGGGGAATCAAGTATTTATCTGTGGTAACGGCGGTTCCGCTTCTACGGCGACCCATTTTGCCTGTGATTTAGCTAAGACAACGATTGTGGATGAAAAAAAGAGGTTCAAAGCCCTCTGTCTTAATGACAATATTCCCCTCATGAGCGCCCTCATAAACGACGAGGGTTTTGACAACCTTTTCTATGAGCAGCTCAAGACCATGTTCAAAGAGGGAGATGTTCTTATTTGTATCAGTGTTCACGGTGGTGCGGGGGGCGACAGAGCAGGATTGTGGTCGCAAAACCTGCTTAAGGCAATGAAATACGCTCAAGACAACGGGGGTAAAGCTATTGGGCTAAGTGGCTTTGATGGTGGCCCGATGAAAGAAATAGCTGATGCCTGCATTGTCGTGCCAGTAAACTCAACTCCCCAGGTAGAGTCGTTTCACCTGGCACTGGAGCACCTAATCTGCAACTGTTTAAGACAGAAGATAGAGGAAAGCTAGATAATATGAAGGCAGTATTCCTTGACAGGGATGGGGTAATAAATGAACTTATCTATGACGAAGAAAATGGAATCATTGACTCTCCGTTTACCGCGGAGCAGTTTAGACTTTTCCCCGGTACTGATAAAGCAATAAGAAAACTCCATGAGATGGACTACAAAGTAGTCCTTGTTTCGAATCAACCGGGCATTGCAAAAGGGCACATGTCTGAGGAAGCTTTTGAAAAAATCAGGCACAAGATGAAACAGGAACTGTCTAAAGGTAAGGCTCTGCTGGATGGCGAGTACTACTGCTTCCATCACCCTCAGGCAAAAGTAACAAGGCTTAAAGCAGACTGTGAATGCAGGAAGCCTAAACCGGGGTTACTGTTTAAAGCGGCAGTAGAGATGAATATAGATTTATCCCAGTCGTGGATGATAGGTGATGGACTAACTGATGTCGCAGCAGGGAGAGAAGCCGGATGCAGAACCATACTATTGGGCAGGATGAAATGTGAACTCTGTCATTTGATGGATAAGGAGAACTCTAGGCCCGATGCCATTGTCCCAAACCTTACGGAAGCGACAGAATATATTTTAGGGAGGGAGTCTAATCATGGACATTTTTATTGACTCGGCAAACATCACTGAAATTGAGAAATGGTTCGATATGGGAGTAATAGACGGTGTAACCACCAATCCCAGTATCATGTTCAGTGATGGTGTTTACGATGCTGAATCCGGAGCGAAGGAAATTGCTGCCCTGATAAATCCTGGCCCCCTTAGTGTCGAGGTTACTACCGATGACCTTGATGAGATGATAGTCCAGGCCCGAAGATTCGCCTTCTGGGCACCCAATATCGTGATTAAAATACCACAGATAACCCGGGATGGCACTCCCTGCTATGGTGTCATCAAACAACTTGAGAGCGAGGGAATAAAGGTAAATGCCACTGCCGCAATGTCCCTGGGTCAGGTAATACTGGCAGCAAAAGCTGGTGCCACCTACATCAGCATTTTTACCGGTAGAGTAGCTGATGAAGGGGGAAATGCTCCTGAAGTTGTTATGAATGCCGTTGAGTGGCTTGAGCGCTGGGAGTATTACAGTAAAATTATCGTGGGCAGTATCAGGTCAGTAGGCGACATTCTGAGCGCGGCGATAGCTGGTGCTCATATCATCACCATCCCACCCGCATTATTATCCAAGATGGCCGACCACAAATACACCAGGGCTACGGTAGCCCAGTTCTTGACCGATGCTCAGAAAGCTACAGAAATGATGATGGAGAAGGTAAGACAATAAGGTTTTTATTGACGGCTATGGGGTTTCATCAGCCTTAGCCGATAGATTTAGTCTTGCTTTCAAGTTTTGCTATAACGTATTCGATAACCAGGAGGAAAGAGAATGACCAAGTGTTTCGTTACCGGGGGTGCCGGCTGTATCGGCAGTCATCTGGTCGATAGATTAATGGCAGATGGGAATGAAGTTACTGTTTACGATAACCTGGTGAGAGGTAAGGTTGAGTATCTAAAGACCCATATCGGTAAGGATGGTTTCAAGTTTATCGAGGCTGACCTCCTGGATTTCGATAAGTTAAATGAGTTAATTAAGGGACACGAACTCATTTTCCATCTGGCGGCTAACCAGGACCTGAGAGTCGCCCTGAATGACACCAGTATTGACCTGTATCAAGAGACTGTAGCTACCTACAATGTTCTGGAGGCTATGCGGCGCAACGGCATCAAGAAGATAATATACACCTCCAGCGGCACGATATATGGAGATACACCGGTTATTCCTATTCCAGAGGATTACGGCCCTACTTTACCCATATCCCTTTATGGGGCTGGTAAATTAGCCGGTGAAGCTTTAATAACGGCATTCTGCAATACTTTTGATATGCAGGCATGGGTATTCCGGTTTGCCAACATAATCGGGCCAAGAGCTACCCACGCCGTGATGTTCGATTTCGTCAATAAGCTGAGAGAGAATCCTAACGAGATGGAAATCCTGGGAGATGGGACTCAAGAGAGACCGTTTCTGCACGTTGAAGAATGTGTTGATGGAGTACTCTTTGGCTTCGAACATTCCAATGACCGGGCCAATCTATTCAATTTGGGCTGCGAATCGTTCACCAATATTACCAGCGTGGCTAGAATCCTTGTCGAGGAGATGGGATTAAATGGTGTGCGTTTTAAGTACACCGGAGGAGAACGAGGCTGGCCGGGGGACGTACCAAGAGTAAGATGCAACATAGATAAAATAAAGTCTCTGGGCTGGCAACCAAAACTGACATCCGACCTGGCAGTAAGAAGAACAGCAAAAGAGATGGTAGCTGAGCTGGGACTGTTGAAACAGAAAATTGAAAAATAGCGGGAGTAACATGGCAGAGGTATCCGTAATCATACCTACGCTGAACGAGAAGGAGAGCATCAAGACTTGCCTGGAAAAATTAAACCGTGTCTTTGTTGAAAACAATATTGATGGTGAAATAGTCCTCTGCGACAACTCCAATGATGGTACGCCGCAGATAGCCAGTTCACTGGGCGCCAAAGTGATAACTCCAAGCAGGCTTGGTTATAGTTATGCGGTTATGTCCGGTATTGAAGATAGCGGTGGTACGTATATTTTTATGGCCGATGCCGATGGCACCTATGATGTTTCCACGCTAGCTGAGTTCATTAAGCCCCTGCAAGAAGGTGAAGCAGATGTGGTAATTGGCAGCCGGTTCAAGGGTGAGATACAGAAAGGCGCTATGCCCTGGCTTCACCAGCACATCGGTAACCCCTTGCTGACCTGGTCGCTCAACAGATTGCTGGGCACATACATCTCTGATGCCCATTCCGGTATGCGTAGCTTTACCAGGGAAGCCTGGCAGAAGGTGAATTCTGCTCTAATTACCGAGGACTTCTGCTCCGAGATGTTGAGAGGGATAGCCAGAAAGGGCTTGAGGCTCAAAGAAATCCCAATCGTCTACTACGCCCGTGCCGGTAGACCCAAGGCAGGGACTATATTACACGGCTGGCGATGTTACAGCTTCATAATAAAGCACATGCTATTAAAACGATGAAGATTGCCTACGTTTATGACTCCATCTATCCCTATATAAAGGGTGGCATCGAGCGGAGAATCTGGGAGCTTTCCACCCGACTAGCCCGGATGGGACACGACATACATATCTTTGGTCCCAAGTTCTGGGAGGGCGAAAGTATACTGCAGAAAGACGGCGTCTATCTGCATGGGGTATGCCGGCCTCCAGAGAAACGTTATGTAAACGGGCGCCGCTCGATTACCGAGCCGATATATTTCGCCCGGAAGGTCTTTCTACCCCTGCTCAAAGAAAGGTTCGATGTTATTGATTGCCCGATATTCCCCTATTTCCACTGTTATTCAGCAAAATTAGTCTCTTTAATAAAAGGTACGCCACTGGTCATCAACTGGTTTGAAGTATGGAATGACTACTGGTATGAATACCTGGGGAAGAAGGGAGTTATTGGTAAAGCCATAGAAAGGGTAGCAGTAAAGCTACCTCACCGGATAGTCGTCGAGACTGAAAGCACCAAACAGATATTGATTTCCTGGGGCTATCATCCTGATAACTTTGCTATTGTTCCCAGCGGGCTTCTCTTCGAGAAAATTCAACAGATAGCAGAACCTGATAGAGAGGAAGACAAAACAGATGCTATCTACGTTGGCCGGCTGGTGGATTACAAAGGAGTACGTACTCTGGTGGAATCAATCGCCCATTTAAATAGAAACGGGAAGAAGGTGACGGTTGGGATAATCGGCGATGGCCCGGATAGCGAAAACCTGAAGGTTCTTGCCAATGAATTAGATATTACTGACAGGATAAAGTTCCACGGGTGGGTTGAGGAGGAGGATAGAGTAATTTCTCTCATGAAGGGGGCCAAAGTATTTGTTTATGCAGCAACGCCTCTGGGGGGATGGGCGCTGACGCCTCTGGAAGCGAATGCCTGTGGTCTACCAGTGGTTACCTCAAGGTCAGGGGCAGTCGGTAATAATGAAGTGATTACCGACAACTATAATGGCCTGGTAGCGGACAGGGAAACGGCCGAATTAATTGCCGAGAAGATTGAACTGCTACTGGAAAACGCTGAATTACGAGAAGAGCTGCGTAAAAATAGCCTTATTTTTGCCCGGAATTATGATTGGAATAATCAAGCCCTGGCTATGGAGAAGGTTTACCGAAGCTGCCTGAAAATCAAAACCAAGAATGGGGAGGGTAAATAAAAATGACAAAGACTGCCTTAATAACCGGCATAACCGGTCAGGATGGTGCCTATCTAGCCGAGTTTCTTCTTGGGAAAGGATATAGAGTGGTCGGGATTTTTCGGCGGGTATCCACCCCCAATTTCTGGAGGTTGTATTCTCTGGATGTTTTCAACGAGGTGGAATTAATACCAGCGGACTTAATCGACCATGCTTCCCTAGCCCAGGCAATCAAGGTATCAGAGCCCGACGAGGTCTATCACCTGGCAGCTCAGAGCTTCGTTGGTTCATCTTTTGACCAGCCAATAAGCACCGCCGAGGTCACTGGCCTCGGCGTAACCAGGGTCCTGGAGGTAATCAGAGAATTGAACCCGAAGATAAAGTTTTATCAGGCATCGACCAGCGAGCTATTTGGAAATGGTAATTCAAAATCACAATCGGAAGACACGCCCTTCCGACCAAGCAGTCCCTATGCCAGTGCCAAACTGTATGGCTACTGGATGACCAGAATTTACCGTGAAGGCTACGGTATCTTTGCCTGTAATGGCATCCTCTTTAACCATGAGTCCCCCCTGAGAGGGCTGGAGTTCGTTACCAGAAAGATTACTAACTCGGTTGCCCGAATCGCCCTGGGCTTGGAGGATGAGCTGCATCTGGGTAATTTAGAGGCAAAAAGAGACTGGGGGTACGCCCGGGACTATGTAGAGTCAATGTGGCTTATGCTCCAGCAGGAGCAGCCCGATGATTACGTGGTCGCTACCAATGAGGCGCATACCGTGAGGGAGTTCGTAGCCAAGGCTTTCTCGGTTGTTGGCCTGGACTGGCGGAATTACGTTAAGGTTGACGAAAGATTTCTGCGTCCGGTAGACGTAAACTTCCTGCGGGGAGACTACTCCAAGGCGAAGCAGAAGCTTGGCTGGGAACCGACGACCCGAATGAATGAACTGGTGGAAATAATGGTTAATGAAGACCTGAATCGCTGGAAGCGGCACCTCTTGGGAGAGTCTTTCCCCTGGGATGCAGCCAATCACCCTGATGAGAACAAGATAAGGACAGGAGTACTACAAATGGAAAAGAGCAGAAGGTGATAGAAAGAATTGAGCATGCGGGTGAACTCCTGGCCCTGGTGATGCGGGATGGTTACGAGCCAGAAGGCATCAACTTCATTACCGATGCCGACAATCCCCTGCAGCTTGGGGTTCTTGTACATAGACAGGGTTTCCAGATAAAACCTCACATCCACCTTCCTCTATCAGTAAATATCAACCAGATACAGGAGGTGCTTCACATCGACTCCGGTAAGATAGCCGCCAGGTTCTATGATAGCCAGGGTGAGGAAGTAGCCAGTACTGTAGTCAACTGTGGTGATACCATTTTGCTGGTTTCGGGGGGGCATGGCTTCGACATCCTTGAGGATGCCAAGATTATAGAAGTAAAGCAAGGACCATACCGTGGCGTCGCTGAGGATAAGGTGAGGCTGTAACAACCATAGAAAGAAATTGCTTTTAAGGTGCGAACGACAGAGATGTCTCAAAAAGTTGTTAGACCAGATTACACTACGAGAAAGACGTGTCGGGTCTGTGGCCATAATGAATTGACACCGCTTTTCTCTCTGGGCAAAATATATGTTTCGACATTCGTTAACAGCGAGGCAGTAGAATCAATCAAGGCTCCGCTTGAGCTTGTCTTCTGCGAAAATTGCACCCTCGTCCAGTTAAAGCATACCGCCCCCCAGGAATTACTCTATACACGACATTACTGGTACCATTCCGGCATCAACCCCGTTATCAGTCAGGACTTAAAGGAGATAACGCAGATAGCTGGGCGGATGGTAAATCTCGACGAGGGAGACATCGTCCTTGATATTGGTGCCAATGACGGGACAATGCTCAAGTACTATCCGGATAATCTGGTCAGGGTGGGCTGTGAGCCAGCCGTAAATCTGGTGCCAGAACTGAAGAAGGTAACCCCCTGGGTAATTGATGACTTCTGGAGCTATGAAGCCTGGCAGAAAATATTCGGTGACCGGAAAGCCAGGGTAATTACTGCCTTTGGCATGTTCTACGATATGGAAGACCCTAACCAGTTCATCAGGGATGCTGCTATGGCACTGGATGAAGATGGAATATTCATTTCCCAGCTAATGTGCTTGCGGCCAATGGTTGAGAAAAACGACCTTGGTAACATCTGCCATGAGCATCTGGAGTACTATTCCTACGATTCCCTGAAATACCTGTTTCAAAAGAATGGTCTGGAGGTGTTCAGGGTTGAGGAGAATGAGATTAACGGAGGAAGCTACCGCCTTTTTGCCAGGCACTACAAAGCAGGAAGCATTAACTACGATGAAAAGTATACCAAGAAAGACTTTGAGGATTTCTATCAGCGAATTGTGGAGAACAAGAAAGCCTGCGTAGGCTTCATCAAACAGGAGGTGAAAAAGGGTAAAAAGGTTTACGTCTATGGTGCTTCTACCAAGGGTAATACCATCCTTCAATATTACGGACTCAATAATAAACTGGTAAAGGCGGCAGCCGACAAAGACCCGCAGAAATGGGGGAAATATACGGTAGGTAGCTGGATACCCATCGTAGGTGAAGAAGAAGCGCGAAAAGAAGCCGATTACTTCCTGGTTCTCCCCTGGGCATTTTTTAACACATTTTATGAACGGGAAAAGGAATGGCTGGGAAGGGGGGGGAAGTTTATTGTTCCTGTACCCGGCTTTAGAGTCGTTGGCAAGAATGCAAATACCGGATGATTTATACAGAAGAATCATTGATGCTATCCCAATACTGTGCGTGGATATCGTGCTCAAAGATGGGGACAGATTTCTACTGGTGAAAAGGGAAAGGGAGCCCCTGAAAGGAAGGTGGTGGGTGCCCGGAGGTCGGGTGCTGAAAGGAGAGACAATAATCACTGCCGCCAGGCGTAAAATTAGAGAGGAACTGGGGGCCAGGGCTGAGATTTTAGAACCCCTCGGCTACTATGAGAAACTTTTTAAAAAAAATGAGTTTGGAGTGGAAAGCGGCATTCATACTTTGAGTATCGTTGTTTCCGCCAGACCGCTGACTTCGAAAATAAGACTTGACTATCAAAGTTCAGCCTGGAAATATTCCAGAACGCTGCCAAAATATTTCAAAATAAAGCCATTTTATCCAGGAGTTAGCCTATGAAACTTCCCCCGCCTAATAAGAAAAGGGCTCTTATTCTGGGAGTCACCGGTCAGGATGGCTCATATCTCGCTGAGCTTCTGCTGGAGAAGGGATATGAGGTGCATGGAATGTTGCGCCGCTCAGCCACGGGCAATACTATGAATATTGAGCACCTGCTACGGGATGACAAGGTATTCGGCAAGAGGTTTTTCACTCATCGCGGCGACCTGGCCGATACCCCCTCACTCTACCGGATTATCAGTGAAGTCAAACCTCACGAACTGTACAATGAGGCTGACCAGGACCATGTTGCCTGGAGTTACGCTATTCCCGATTATTCCTATGATATTACCGGTTCTGCCGTCGGCCGTATTCTGGAAATAATCCATCAGGTCAATCCCGAAATCAGGTTCTTCCAGCCGTGCAGCTCTAATATATTTGGCAAGCCGGCTGAGGTGCCCCAGAAAGAGAATACACCATTCAATCCCCAGAGCCCATACGCCTGTGCCAAGGTCCTTGCCTATACACTGGTCAGACATTACCGGGAGGCCTACAACGTCTTTGCCTCCAGTGCCATTTTCTACAACCACGAGTCGCCCCGAAGGTCGGAGGAATATGTTACCCGAAAGATTACCAGGGCTGTAGCCATGATTTCGGCTGGCTTGCAGGATAAATTATTCCTGGGGGATACGAGTGCCAGGATAGATTGGGGCTACTCAAAAGAGTACATGGAGACTGCCTGGACTATCCTCCAGCAACCAGAGCCAGATGATTTTATCATCGCCAACGGGGAGGCTCATTCCGTGCGAGAGTTTGTCAATGAGGCTTTTGGGCTGGTGAAGTTGATTCCCGATGACTATGTTGTCACCGATAAAACGCTGCTGCGACCAACTACCACCGGTCTGCTGGTCGGCGATATAACAAAGGCAAAAAAGGCTTTCGGTTTCGAACCGAAGGTAAGGTTTAAAGAATTGGTCAGGCTTATGTTAGAGGCAGATATAGAGGATATATGCTGAAACAAGAGAAAAAGTTAATTCCAGTCTGTGAGCCACTTATCGGAGAAAGAGAGCTTCAGTATGTTACCGACTGTCTGAAGACGAACTGGATTTCCTCGCAGGGTAAATACATCGGGGAGTTCGAGCAGAAGTTTGCTGACTACTGTGGCTGTAAACACGGGATAACCACCACCAGCGGCACTACTGCTCTCCATCTTGCCCTGATGGCTCTCGGAATCAGTCAGGGTGATGAGATAATCGTGCCAGCTTTCACCATGGCTGCCTCGGTACTATCAATTGTCTACACCGGTGCCAGGCCAGTCCTGGTTGACTCAGAACTGGAGACCTGGAACCTGGATATCAGTCAGATACGAAGGAAGATAAACCAGAGTACAAAGGCAATAATGCCGGTGCACATCTACGGGCATCCCTGTGATATGGACCCGATAATGGAGATAGCCAGAGAACAAAGCCTGTCTGTCATCGAAGACGCAGCCGAGGTACACGGGGCCGAGTATAAAGGGCGAAAGGCCGGGAGTCTGGGCGACATAGGCTGCTTTAGCTTCTATGCCAATAAGATAATCACCACCGGTGAAGGCGGCATGGTAGTAACTAATAACGATGAAATTGCTGGAAAAGCCAGGACGCTGAAGGATTTAGCCCACTCCAAGGAAAAGCGGTTCCTGCATATCGATATAGGCTATAACTACCGGATGACCAATATCCAGGCCGCCATCGGTCTTGCCCAGTTTGAGCGGATTGACGAACTGGCTGAGATGAGACGGACAAACGCCCACCTTTATAACAGTCTGCTGAGAGAGGTGAGAGGAATAAGGTTGCCGGTGGAGAAAGAATGGGCACGAAATGTTTACTGGATGTATGCCATCGTGATTGAAGATGAGTTTGGCATTAGCCGAGATGAACTGATGAAAAGACTGGGCGAAAAGGGAATACAAACAAGAGCATTCTTTATTCCCATGCATCAGCAGCCCGCCTTTCAGGAAATCGGTCTATTCAAGGATGAGAGTTACCCTGTTGCCGAGGAATTGTCTCAGAAAGGTTTGTATTTACCCTCAGGGTCAGGGTTGAAGGAAGAAGATATAAGGTATGTCTGCAATACAATCAGTTCAATTGCCGGGGGTTAATATTAATGGTCTGTGGTAGTCTCCGGCAATCGTCTATAACAGTGGCTAATAGATATGAAAAATGAAGAGTGATGTTTCACCATTGAAGAGCATAGCCAGGGGAAGCCTGGTACTGGTAGTGGCTACTATTGCTGCCGCCGTGCTCAGATTTGCCTTCAATGTGAGTATGGGCTGGCTGCTCTCCCCCAGTGACTATGGGGTGCTGGGGGTATCCATGGCTTTCCTGATGATTCTGAACTACTTTGTTGAGTCTGGTTTTCCCTGGACAGTAGCCAAGTTCTTAGCGGATGAAAAAACAAACAAAGCAAATGTCTTCAAAACCTCTCTGACGGCTAACCTGATACTGGGTATGATACTCTCGGCAGCTTTCTATCTGGTGGCTAAACACTGGTTTAATCTGGGCGAGGCCTATGACCGGATAATTCCAGTCATTGCTATTATCGTAGTCATCTTTTCTGTTGGTCTCGTCTGTCGCTATGCCTTACAGGGGCTCTTCAGTTTTAATAAATTGGGTTTAGTCGATGTATTACAGGTATTTTCTCTGATTACGGTGGCTCTGGTTCTGGTGTTGCTGGAGCAGGGTGTTTTCGGCGCTGTCATGGGGTTGCTTGCTGGAGCTCTGGCAACTCTCACCTTCTCGTTTTTTTTTATCAGAAACAAAAATTTATGGGGTGGAAAGGGATGGACCAACCCGTCCATTATTAAATTCGCTGCACCGATGCTCTTTGGAATCCTAATTTTTATTTTGATGATGAATATCGATACTCTGGCTATCAAGTTCCTAGCCTGGGAAGCTGTCTCAGACCAGCTCGCTGGTTATTACCGGTCAGCCGCTGTGCTGGCCAGAATACCCATCATCCTGACGATAGGAGTGATGGCTGCCATTTTTCCTTACATCTCCCGCGCTACTGGTGCTGAGGAATCAAGGGTATATATCGGCCGGACGCTGAAATATGCCTGCCTGTTTATTGCCCCGCTGGCTATAGTGTTTGTTGTGATACCTGAGTCTATATTGCTGCTCATTTTCCCCGAAACCTATCTTGAGGCAGCTGATGCCCTGCGCATCGTATCCGCAGGAGCAGGGTTCCTGGCTTTCACTTACATATTTGCTCAAATATTTCAAGCCGAGGGAAAGCCAAAGGTGTCAGCGCTGCTGCTGTTGCCAGCCTTTATCATCCAGATAGTTCTACTCTATTTACTCATTCCTCGATACGGTATTATCGGCACTGCCACAGCTACCACTATTGCCTGTTTTGCAGGATTTTCCCTGTTATTGGTAAGGTCGATACAAACGGGGAAATTCCGTTTTCGAGTGGGTAGCCTCAGGGTTGTCATAGCTTATGTTATTCTAGGTGCCTTTGTATACTTATTCCCTCATACAACCCGGCTGCTAACGGTGATTAACCTGATACTTGGCGGTCTTATCTACCTCATCAGCCTGACTCTGCTGAGGATACTTGCTGAACGGGATACGGAGATACTCTGGTCCAGCTTACCCAGTAACAGGTTCCTTGATAGGATTGAGATGAATTTTAAAAAAGCCATTGTCCTTTTAAACAAAGCATTATTGCTGCCTGCCTGCATTAAACAGGGGAGGACTGATTAACACCGGTGAACGCAAGTAGTTACATACTGGCGGCTACCTTATAGAGGGCAGAATCTGAAAACCTACTGTAAAGATGTAGGCGAGATACTAAGATGAGTAAGGCGAAGAAGTTAAGAGAGCTTTTCAATAAAGAAGGGGTAATAAGGATAGTGGGTGCCCACGACGGCCTCACCGCTAAACTGGTTGAGCTAAACGGTTTTGACGGTGTTTGGGCTAGCGGTTTTGAGGTATCAGCTTCACACGCTGTTCCAGATGCCAACATATTGACCATGACCCAGTACCTTGAGGCAGCCACTAACATTAATGATGCTGTTTCAATTCCGGTTATAGCTGATTGCGATACCGGTTACGGAAACTCCAATAATGTAATCCATATGGTCAGGAAATATCAAAACGCTGGCATTGCCGCGATAACAATTGAGGACAAGATGTTCCCCAAAGTTAATAGTTACATAGCCGGGCGGCAAGAGATGGCACCCATCGCTGAGTTTGTCGGCAAGATTCTGGCAGCCAAAAATGCCCGGGAAACAGAAGACTTCATGATTATTGCCAGGGTTGAGGCACTGATTGCCGGATGGGGACAGGAAGAAGCCCTGAGAAGAGCCTATACCTATGCCGAAGCCGGGGCTGATGCTATCTTTATTCACTCGAAATCAGATACGCCCGAGGAAATAGCTAACTTTGCAAGAGCGTGGCATTCTTCCATTCCCCTGGTGATATGCCCTACCTCATATGCCATGATTACCCTAGATGAGATTAAGAGTCTAGGCATAAAGATGGTAATTTATGCCAATCATGGACTGAGGGCATCAATCAAAGCGATTAACGAGACTTTCGCTACAATTGCCAGGGAAGGAAGATTGGATGTTATTAACGACAAGATTGTGCCAATGGACGAAGTCTTCGAACTCCAGGGCATGCCGATAATGAAGGAACAAGAACAACTTTTTCTAAGGTCCAGTGAGCCACTCATCAGGGTAATTATCCCGGCAGCAGGAGCACCACGTAACCAGGAATCTCTCGAACCATTACTGCAAGATATCCCTCTGGCAATGCTGGATATAAACGGTAAATCTCTCCTGCAACGGAACGTTGAGACACTGAGCAAATGTAAGCTATATGACATTTCGGTAATCACCGGCTATAGAAGTGATGCTTTCAAGGTTAAGGGCGTGAACTATTTTCATAATCCTGAGTATCAATCGGAACATATCATGACCTCAATCATGTGTGCTGAAGAAAAAGTAGATGGCAAGACTCTGTTCGTCTACTCTGACATACTGGTTGAAAAATCACTAATTGAGCGATTAAAGTCTTTAGAAGCTGATTTCATTATTGTCATCGACAATTCTTTCAGCAAATTGCCTGAGCGAAATAAAAAATTAGACCTGGTTATTACCGAAGAAAAACTGGTTTCTGAAGGGCGCATCCTGACCTATGACCATTTGTATCGGGTGAAAAGAATAGATGCAATGATTCAGGAGGAGGCTTCCGCCGAGTTCATTGGAATTGTTATGTGCTCGGCAAAGGGAGCCGAAATCTTCAAAAAAGAGTATCGAAAGGCGCTGACAGAATATCGGGACAAGCCCTTTTTCGAGGCGGAAAACATATCTCAGGCTTCACTCCCGGATTTCCTGCAATATTTAATTGAACTCGGCTATGAGGTTAGGGCACTCCAGGTGAACTCAGGCTGGATGGAAATTCACACCTTTGAGAATTACAGGAAGGCTTGTTCAATAACCGAAATTTTATAGTAAAACGATATAGGAGTTAAGAGTGATAACCGCCAATTACCTTTGTTCACTATTCAAGAAACACGGTTTCAATTTCTCCGTCGGTGTCCCCTGCTCTATCCTGAAGAACCTGATCAGGGAACTTGAGGTGGATGCAGATATCCCCTACATTGCGGCGGCCAGGGAGGATGAGGCGCTCGGCATTTGCTCGGGAGCTTACCTGGCCGGTAAAAAACCGATGGTTCTGATGCAGAATTCGGGACTCGGCAACTCTATAAATGTGCTGGCATCGCTCAATCTAATGTATGGAATAGGTGTCCTCCTGCTGATTTCATGGAGAGGCTACGAGAGCAACGATGCCCCGGAACATATCATTATGGGAAGGTCAACCCTTCAACTGCTGGAAGACATTGGAGTGCCGATCAGAATTCTCATTAAAGATAATGCCGAAGAAATAATAAGAGATTGCCTAGCAGTAATAGAGAGGCAACAGACTCCAGTGGCGATAGTCATTAGAAAAGGTGTGCTTGAATGATTGGCTATGAGGCAATTCAAACAATCTCAACAGCTCTGAGTGGTGATGAGCTGGTGGTATCGGCAAATGGGTTTATTACCAGGGAGTTGTTCGCCATCAGAGACTCAGCAGAGAATTTCTACATGCTGGGTTCGATGGGACAGGCATCCTCTATCGGTCTTGGATTAGCTCTCTCTTTGCCGGACCGCAAGGTGGTTGTGATTGACGGCGACGGCAATATTCTAATGAACCTTGCCTCGCTGGCAACGATTGGACACAACAGACCGAAGAACCTGCTCCATTTTGTTCTGGACAACGGGATATACGCCTCTACCGGAGGCCAGTCTACTGTTTCCAATACTGTGAGGATAGAAGAGATTGCCCGTGCTTCGGGTTACGCACATTCATTAAAGGTTGATTCGGCAAAAGAACTGGCCAGGGTCACCCGGCATGCCCTGAATCTGGACGGACCATCCCTGGTACTGGTGAATATTGAAAAGGACAACAAGGAATTACCGAGGGTCTCCATTGCTCCGGCTGACATTAAAGATAGCTTTATGCGGCAGATAGAACGATGGGAGGAACCGTTTTGAGCTTCGACTTTACCATCCCGGGAAATATCATTTTTGGGCCGGGGACGATAGCAAGGATTGGCGATGAGGCAGAGCGGCTCGGTGCGGCAAGGGTAGTCATCGTTACCAGCCAGGGAATGCTCAGTCGGGAAGCGCTGAACCGGATAGTCCAGTCATTAAAGACGCACCAACTAACTTCAACAGTCTTTGCTGGAATCGAGCCAGAGCCGTCAATCGAGAGCACTGAACGCTGCCAAGAATTCGCCCGGGAAAGGGCTAACCTGATAATTGGACTCGGCGGGGGCAGTGCTATGGATGTGGCTAAGAAGACAGCCACCGAACTTAACGTGCCGAAGATAATGATTCCCACTACCTCCGGCAGTGGCAGTGAGGTTACCCATGAGGCAGTTCTCAAGGTGGAAGGCAAGAAAAGGGCGTTTGTCGATAAGAAAATGACCCCCGATGTAGCCATTATTGACCCTGAACTCAGTCAAACGATGCCCCCCCGATTAGCCGCCCGCTCAGGTGTGGATGCTCTGGCGCATGCTATCGAGTGTTACGACTCAAAAAGGGCGAACCAGCTGGTAAAGGCACTGGCTCTGGAGGCGTATCGAATCATCAAGGATAATCTTCGGAGGGCGGTAGCCGGGGATAAGGAAGCCAGAGCTAATATGGCACTGGGCACCATGACAGCCGGCATGGCTTTTGGTAACTCCGGTACGGCTCTGGGTCATGCCCTTTCTTACCCTCTGACCAATGAGGGTATCCCCCATGGCGAAGCGGTAGCTATGGTACTGCCCTATGTCCTTGAATTCAATGGCTTTGATAATAATGTTACTACTGAGGTCAAACAGATAATAAAGGACGTTAATCTGGGTACTGAATTCAAGCAGGACATCAATGATATGGCCAAGATTGTAATGGAGGATACCAGGCACCTGGAAAACAACCCCCGTCAGGTAACCTTCGAGGACGTTGTTAATATCTTCAGGAAGATAAAAAATGAAAGCAGTAATACTGGCCGCGGGCAAGGGTAATCGGCTTTACCCCCTGACCAGGGATAGACCGAAACCGTTACTCAAGACCAACGGGCAAACAATCATGGAACATCAGGTGCAGAACCTGAGGTCTTGTGGCATAAACGATATTGTAATGGTAACCGGCTACCAGGCACCAAAGATAGAGGCAGTATACGGCGCCGAAATAAGATACATATTTAACCCCTTCTATGAGACGACCAACAGCCTGGTCTCGCTATGGCTGGCTAGGAAGGAACTGAACGACGACCTAATCTACCTCCATTCTGACGTTGTCTTTGACCGCAGGATACTTGAAGAATTGCTTGAGGTCAGGCATGACTTTTGCCTGACGGTGGAGAAGAAGAACTGTCTGGAAGAGGACATGAAGGTGAAGGCAAATGGCAAACTGATAACCGAAATAAACAAGACGATGGCTACCTCTCAGGCTTACGGTGAGTTTATCGGCATAGCCAGGTTCTCCAGAGACGGGGCACGGATATTATCGGCAACGCTGGACAGGATTGTGAGAGAGGGTGAACCGATGCTGTGGTTTGAATCTTCAATTCAGAGATTGATTGATGAAAGGCACCAGGTGTACAAGTATGATACCAATGGTAAGCCCTGGATTGAGATAGACTTTCCTCACGACCTGGAAAAAGCACAGAGAGAGATTTATCCGGCAATAACCGCCCAAGGAAATAAAAATGGTTGAATCGATTAAGGAACTGCGTGAAATCTGTGAGAAAGACACAAAAGGAAAAGACCGTCCCATCTCAGAGGTAATGCCCCGGTTTCTGGCTATCTATATTACCTGGGTACTGCTCCACACCGGAATCACTGCCAATCAGGTTACCCTGCTTGGTTTCCTGATAGCGGTAGCTGGCGGCATAATGTTTATTCTTGGCGGTAAATGGCTTATCGTCATCGGCGCCCTGCTGTTAATAGTGAACTTCCTGCTTGATTATGTTGATGGTGAGGTCGCTCGCTATCGAGGCAAAGCCAGCATGACCGGTGCTTATATCAGCCGGCTGCTGGGTCACCATATACTGGAATCATACATCTTTGCCACCCTACCCTTCGGTGTATACAGTGCCCTCCACGACGTTAAGGTCTTCGCCTTTGGCTTGGTTGCCGCAATATCAGTACTGCTGATAAGGCTGACTGTTTTTAACAGCTATGCCTCGGTTGTTGAAGCCGGGCTGAGCCTGCGCCGGGGTGGTGGCTTGAAGAAGTACCTCAGTCCGGAGAATAGGGTTGAGAGCGGAGATAACGGGCTGTCCACCCCTGTTGAGCATGTAAGCTCCTTTATTACATCACGGAGCCCTTTTCTTTACACATTATTCGAGAATTTACTCAGTCCCGGCAAGGAACTGATGCTCCTTACCGCTGGCATATTGGACGTAGCACTGAATCCTATTACCATCGGCCGTTTCACCTTCGATTTCGTCTATCTGTATCTCATCCTCTGGGCGATATTGACCATGCTTGCCTGGATAACACTGGCAACAATAACCATTAAAAGGAGGACCCCGGAAACGCTGTTTAACCATCTGTTTGGTGAAGATAATGAGCATTGAAATAAGTCACCAGAAAAATACAAACCTGAGAAGTATGTTCGCTCAACCGAATATGATGAAAAAAATGAAAATATGTTTTTGGGCTGTTGGCCTTTCTTTTCTTACCGGTGGCCATAAATATGTTCACAATCTATCCAAGAAGCTTATTGAAGATGGTCACGAGGTTACAGTAGCTACCCGGAGTATAAACCTCCCCGGGTGGACAAAGGAAGGCGTGAACTACGAAGCCATAATGGTAGAAAAAACGGAACCTCCCTCGACATCTATCAGGATGCCCCTTATGTACCTGATATTTTCCCTTAAATCACTTCTATATTTCTTTCGTCATCGGGAGTTTGATGTTATCCACTGTATGGCAGGTCACCCGGCGCTTGCCATCCTCGCCAGTCTGATAAGACTGGCATCCAGAAAACCGGTCATCCGTGAAATTGCATCGCCAGTTGGCCCTTACCTCCGCTTTCTCAGATTCGACAGTATTATGTGCACCAGCAGACATATACAGAGTGAATTCGGTGAAAGGGGGACATTTATCACCCGGTTAGTCGACCTGGAAAGATTTAAAACATCGCAGCAGTATAATTACAGGCAAGATAACTCCTTTGTAGTCGGTGCCCTGGGCACTGCTGACCGTCGGCGGGGATTCGATGTTCTGATTAAAGCTATTCCTGTAATCCTTGACAGGTATCCGAATACTATCTTTACTCTTGCCATCCCCACCAATCAGGCAGAAATTGTAGCCGATGAGAGAAGAGGGCTTGATAAACTCAACAAGCTAATAGATGAGCTTGGAATCTCTGGAAACACTCGTATCGTCGGCGAGGTTGATGTTCCTACCTTTCTCAACTCCATAGACGTCCTCGTTGCTCCGATTCAAACTACGGAGTTGATGGCTGACCCTCCAACAGCAATACTGGAGTGTCTTGCTTCAGGATGTGCTCTGGTTACCTCGCCGATAGGCGGTATCCCCGAGGTAGTCCATAATTACGAAAATGGAATTATGGTAGGGAAAAAACATTATAATGACCCTCAAGCCTACGCTCAAAAAATAATCGAACTTATGGAAAACAGAGACCTCCTGGAAAAGATAAAAAATAATGCCAGAAAGAGCATTGAGGACTACGATATAGATAGAGTATATCCCCAGATATTAAACCTGTATAACGAGGTGTCACAAAGGGGTAGAAACGGATGACTAAAGAGACTGTGCCTGATAGGCTTACCAGGGATTTCTACCAGGACGAACGGGTAGCCAGGGATTTCATGAAGACCAGGTACCTCAGCAAGACAGGGCGAGCTCGTAGTGCTCTACACAAGCGCGCCATTCTCTCGTTAATAAATGAGTCGGAAATCAAGGATAAACGGGTACTGGATGTAGGTTGTGGCACAGGTCGGTTTACCGAGCTCTTCACCGGGACAGGAGCGAAGCTGGTGGCAGGAGCGGATACCAGCCGGAGTATGCTTAATATTGCCAGAAAAACGGGCAGGGCTTCATACATCGAGGCAAACGCTCTATACCTGCCTTTCAATGACAACTCATTTGACCTGGCAATTTGTGTCGATGCCTTAAATCATCTAAAAAGCTATGAACAGGCGCTCAATGATATATGCCGTGTATCGAAAAAGGTGGTAATCAGCGTGCCGAACAAGCACAGCATCATGGCATTAGCCTACGTCTACAAATTCATTAAAAGATTACTCCTTGCCGTGATTCGTCGTCCCTGGCATCCGGAGTACAGGGGCGCGCCGGTAGCCTATACCAGATACTTCTCAGCCGACGAGCTGGAAAGATTGTTGAGAAACAATGATATGGCAGAAATCAGGGTTACCGGCTGTCTGCTCTTTCCATTTATGCCCCCCCTGGCTACCGCCTTTTTTCAGCGCCTCGATATGCTTGTTAGCTCCGTGTCACGAAGATACGCCTCTGACCTGATAATCTGCGGGGAGAAGAACTACAGGGAAAAGGCACTACCATAATATCCTATTCAATGGGATACGCCCGGTATATCACTATCTCCCTGTTCTCGAAGACCTGCTGGTAATAAGAGCCCAGCCGCTCGAGGTCGATGTTTTCACCATAAGCATTAGCGAAATTAATCTGTTTCTTGCCGATAAAAACATAGCCCTCAGAGTATTCATGGGAATATTTTTCCAGGATTTCAAAGGTAGTTTCCGGGTCTTCCAGGCCAATTGCCTGGCGGGCCTCAGAAAAAAGGACATACTCTGTATACTGCCCCGGAGGCAGTCCAGGGTCCGGTGTAAGTAGATATGCCCGACCTGATATGCCAGGAATATAATGGTTGGCAGCATACGGAGAAAGAGCGGGTGTAAAGATTATAGAATCCTCGGCGGTATTATCTTTCAGCCACAGTATCGCCTGCTCTATCTTCTCATTAAGGTATGGATGCGCCGGTCTGGCTGTTTTGGATAGTTCAGCCGTGCTTACCGCTTCGTGAACCTGCAACACCACTATCAATCCGATAATACATGGTATGGCTATTTTCCTAAGGTCGAAACGCTTGAAGCCTGACATCATTTTGCTAGCCCAGGCAATCACCTCGAAAAGACCGATGGCGGCTACTATTGCCATAGGGACAGGTATGTAATATATAAACCGACCTAAATCAAGAAAATAGATACCAAATATGTAGAGCTTCGAAAATAGGTATAAGATTAAAAGCCATCCTAAAAGCAGGTAGATTCCCGATGATTTAGGTCTCTTCTTTATAAGCAAAACCGCACCGATTAAGACGAAAAGACTTACCAAATAGCCATAAGGAACTGAAGGCAAATTGGCGTAAAATGGGACATAACCCTCAACTCCGCTCGAAGCGCCGGAAACACGAAGGACTCTCTGGAATAAAAATTCTCTAAAAAAGACAATTATAGGCAGCGAGAATAAAACTCCCAGTAGAATACTATTAAACAACGTTAATGCTGTTTTTCTAATAAACCTTCGCGTGTCAAATAATAATAGTAGTGCAGTAAAGACTGAGATTATGATGAAAAAAGCCACCATAGCCCTATCATGGGAGCTTATTATCCCAAACAGCGAGAGAGCAGCGAAAAACATATTTCTCCACGAGTCTTCAGGCATTTTTTTGCCTTCTTCATTGACTTTTGTCACTATTTTTAGTATAAAAAGGAAGTACAGGGTGATAAAAACAAGCCCTAACTCCACTCTTTCACTGTATGCCGGATAGGGAATCCAGAGGTTAAATTTAGATGTAGAATAGAACAGGGCAGCGATTAAGCCTATGTCCTGCCTACCGGTTACTTGCTTAGCGAGCAGGTAAATAGAAATAGAGCCAAAGGCACATATTAAGAGCGGGGTTATTTTGGTTACCGTATAGAGGTCGAGGCCAAAAAGCCTGTTCAGCATAGCCATAAGCCAGGAGAGAAGAGGGAGAACCTCTGAACCTGTGGGAATATTCCCTATTATGGGGACAGTAGCAGGAAATAAGGGCCAGGTTTTGGCATAGGCGGCAGCCACGGTAAAATAGGAGCCAGCATCACCACCAATTGGATACTTGGAGGTAACTGGAATCCACCTGATTATCGGCCCGAGCAAAACTATGGGTAAAAGAATAATAGCAGTACGCCAATTAGGAAGGAATCTGGTGAGATATCTCAAAAGGTCTCTCCATAATTTAAAGCATTGGGACAAGCTAATTACCGGGATTATTGCTGCTTCAATAATCCTACTATATCTGCTCTGGTATGGCAACCCTAATTTGCCAGCTGTCCCTTTTAGAATTAGCAATGACGAGCTTGTAATCGAGACTTTTGAGAACTCAGCCACTATAGAGCTTCGCTATAAGAAAGAGAGGCTACTGTATTTCCACGAGGGGCATACCTGGTTTGGGTATAACGGAGAGGAAAAAAGGGTCTGCTCCGGAGAAGAGAGCTGGTTCGATTACGGCGATAATAAAGAAGTGAAAATCGTGGAAGACGAAAACAAATCTGTCCTGAAAATCACCTGGGCAAATCAGGAAAAAGACCCGGCGATGATAAGCTATGTTTTCGAACTGGATAAGGCGACGAACTCTGTCTCATGCTATCTTTCTACCAGGGTAGATTATCCAGCGAAAGTGAAACGCGTGGAATACATGGTGGATTACGAAAGGGACTATGATATATATACCCCCAAGGGGGAATTTATTGAGAACGACTGGCAGACCCGCTTTAAGATACTAGCTAACCAGGAGATACCATCAATCACAGAAGACTATCAGCTGTTAATAGACCCCCTTGCCGGCTTGTCCTTAAGCTTTGACATCACAAATATACAGGAAATAGGCAACTGCTTCGATACCAACGCATCTGCTTTCTTCACCTACCAGTACTACCAGCAGGAAGAGACTGTCAGCTTCTCACCTCTTAGGATAGCAGTTTCATCCGGGGCTGATATGCCACCGAGCCATAAGCTGCCGGCAATGAAGGTAGTCCCCATCGTGGATGGAAAGCTCTTCGAGGTTTATTATAAAAACGAGCAAATTGCTACCGTATCTCTGGGGTCAAATGAGCTGGTTTACGACGGAATCAATAAGGGCAGCTTCAGCTCGGAGAAATATAAATATGCATGGTTCAGTGATGAAGAAGACAGCCGGGAGATGACAATAGATGAGACCGATGAGTCATACCGATTAAGCACGCTGCTATCCAATGATGACAAAGAGGTGAGAGCCATCGAATTTTCCTTCGAGCTAGCTAAGGACGGCGATTATCTAAAGGCGCAGATGTTTGTAGATGTACCCGAATTCTCCAAATTAGGGGGGATAAAATACAGGTTTTCCATACCTGGCTATGATGTATATTTGCCCGATGGGCAGGTACTTATAAATGATAATGAAACAAACTATATGGATTTGCCGCTGACTGATAATTTTGAAGTGTTGTATAACAACGAAGCGGCTATAATCATTACCGCTTGGGAGATTACTAAACTTCAAAATATCTTTAAACACCAGGTCTTTGACGCGTATGTCAAAGAACATGATAATAATGGAACATTTATGCCTGTCTACCTGCTCTATGTCCCGGATGCCAATGTAAGAGCTCAAGATGGTGAGATTTTCATAAATTGTGCCGGGTTCCAGGGAACCGTAAAGGAATACATTGAGCGTGAAATCTATGAGAAGGAACCTGTCTGGGTCTCGCCTCCCGAGACAACAGTCTTGCCCGAGCCAGAGGCGCCGCTTACGGAAACGCTACCTGAGATGAAAGTTACCCCTGTCACTGACGGCAAGCTCTTCGAGGTTCACTATAATAACAAGCAAATTGCCACCGTATCTCTGGGGTCAAATGAGCTGGTTTATGACGGAGTCAATAAGAACAGCTTTAGCTCGGAGAAATATAAATATGCCTGGTTCAGTGCTGAAGAAGACAGCCGGGAGATGACAATAGATGAGACTGATAAGTCATACCGGTTAAGCACGCTGCTATCCAATGACGATAAAGAGGTGAGCGCCATCGAATTTGCCTTCGAGCTACCTAAGGATAGTGATTATCTTATGGTGCAGATGTCCACCAAGACACCCGACTGCACCAAATTAGGGGAAGCAGGATATATGTTCCTCATACCTGGCTACGATGTCTATTTGCCCGACGGGCAGTTACTTATAAATGATAATGAAACCAACTATCTGGATTTGACGCTGACTGATAATTATCAAGTGCTATATAACAATGAAGCTGCTATAATCATTACCGCCAGTGAGATTACCAGGGTCCGTAACGCTTTTCAGCACCAGGTATATAAGATATATGTGAGAGAACATCTTGAAGGAGTATTTGCTCCCGCTTACCTGCTCTACGTTCCCGGGGCGAGAGTAACGTTTCAGGATGGAGAACTGGTGATTCAAACTACCGATTATGAAGGAACCGTAAAGGGGTATATTGAGCTTGAAATCTATGAAAACGGGTAACCTTTTAAAATTTCAAATCAACAGGCTTTTCCAGGAAATGGGAGAAATCACACGGATAACCTTCCTGCTATTACTTGTCATTCTGCTCATCACGATGTTGTTCATCGCCCTGGCTCCATTTACCATTGAGCTGCGTATTTCATTAGACCACTTTATAATAGCGGTTATTGTTGTGGGTGCTCTTGCAGTCCTGCTTCCACGGGAGAAAAAGGAAGCGAATGCGGAAATCGAACTGGAAAAGGGTGGCTGGTGGTGGGGTTTTGCTCCGGCTTTTCTCATCGGCACCGGCGTCGGCTTGGCTGTCTATTATTCCATAAAAGACATCAGACTATCACTCTGGATTGCCAGCTTGAGCGGGCTATTTTCAATGACGGTGACCCTGATTTATCGAGGCAAGACATATACATGATTATGGACCTGTTCAAGCTCAGCATTGTCCACTGTGACATCAGTATAAACAATGCTTATATCATGCTCTCTTAGCCATTCAGTATTGCGACATTGATTCTTAAAGAACTCGTCTACGTCAATTATCGCTGTGTCTCTTTCCGGGTCCGGGTAGAAAGCAGAATAGGTATGGACGAACCTGCTGGCAATCGGAGGAAAGGTTAACGCCAACCAGGGGTCAAGCACTGCCCGCTGGTATCGAGCATCTATATTTTCAGCTATCCAGATAAAATCCGCATAGATGGTATCATCGACAATGCGGTAATAAGGCTCCTCAAGGTGATTTCGGGTAGTCAGCCAGGCGGAAGGAATCAAGAGCAGCAATACCAGGACAACACCAAGAATCGCCGGATTACTGATATACCTGCCGAAGAATTTCTGGCACCACAGCCTGACCCCTCTTACCCCGAAAGCGGCGACCAAGCTTACCAAAATGAAAAAGTACAGCCAGCTGCGGTCATACATTATGCCCATACCGATATTAAATCTGGTGAATAACAGCAGGATGGCAAGGAAAATTGCCGCGCAAAAGACTAAAGCATAGTCCTTAGCCTTCCCCTGTACGGATAGAAACCAAACGCCGACAAGCAAGAAGACAAGCGAAATGTAACCAAACTTCTGGTAGGCATCGGCAATTAAAGGCAGGGGATAGGCTTCAGCTGCGGTCATTAACTCAATATCCTCGCTTACCTCGACAATCATTGATGAGTACCTTAGGATGACAACCAGCAGGGACAGTAGAATAGCGGTAAAAATCATTGCCGGGCTCTTCCACCAGCTTATTTTTGCTCTCCAATCTGCGTATCCCTTGGCAAAGGCGTAGATAGCTGAAATTAGACAGACGGCAATCGCGGTGGGCACATGCATCAGAAATAGAAAAGATAGCAAAAGTAAAAGAAATACTCCCTTTGGAAATGTTATCTCAAAATGGTGCAGGGTGAAAAGAACCAACGGGATAAACAGCATACCCAAGGCAACCGGAACTAAGAAAGCGGGACCGAGGAAGCGAACAGTAGTCGGAACCAAGGCGACAAAAAACGCAGCTTCGAGACCGAAGCCACCACGCCTGCCGAAAAGGTAGGCTGACAGGACAACCAGCATAAAGATAACAGACGGGAAAATACGAAAGATTTGAAACCAGGGGAGCCCGGTCAGAAGTTTGACTCCGCTAAGGAAAAGGTGATATCCAGTCTCCGGGTGGTCCTCAACTATCCTTTCGCCGAGAAACGGCTCCACATAGGTAATGCTCTGGGCAGTAATTAGTGCCTGGCTGTTACCGTAGTTTGCCCACTCGTCAACATGCAGCGGATATTCGTAATCTATATGAGGAATGAATGCCATATAGAAGGCAAAGCACAGAATACCAATCAGAATGAGTGCTTCAATTATCCTGGTCTTCTTTAGATTCATTTCGGGCAAACAGCCTCAGGCTTCAATAATTCATTATGAGTAGTAAAGTATAACCTCATTTGGTAGAATATGTAAACTATGACCGCTGCTGAAATTATAAGGGCTATATTCGGTGGAATCTTCATATTACTACTACCGGGTCTTGCCTGGAGTTATGTTTTTTTCTCCCGAAAGGACATCAACTGGGTTGAAAGAATAGCGCTGAGTTTCGGCCTGAGTATTGCCCTGGTATCGTTAGCAGTTTTCCTGTTGAACAAACTATTTGGTGTGGGAATAAATCTGCTTACATTCGCTCTCGTTGTCGTCTCACTAACAGCTCTGGCCATCGCTCTTGCCTTCTTAAGGCGGAAAGGACGTTTTTGACAGGGTATCAAAAAACAAGGCCACTCGTGGAGCAACCTTGTTTTTTATCTATTATGTATTGATTTAAGCTAACGTCACCTCATAATTGGCAATGTCAAGCGTCAGGGTCTTCTCAGACCACCTTAATCTAACCCCAGGTAAACTATTTTTGTATTCTTTGGGCAAGTTCTATAATAGTGCCACCAACCTTATCAGTATCGAAGTAAGCCCATTTAGCTCCAGATGTACCCCCGGTCTGGATAACCTTAAATCCCACTTTAGCCATCTCAGTTATTTCCTTGTCAAGGTCCTCAACGTGGTAGGCGATATGGTGAACAGCCTCTCCTTTTTCTTCCAAAAACTCGTCATAGATAGACCTACCCTTAAGAGGCTGTATCAGCTCCAATCCCAATCCCCCCATTCCCCCTCGGGCAATTCTTAAGTCCATGTCATAATCGGAAGGCTCGCCCCGGACTGTTTTGCTAGTAAGGGGCACCCCTTCTGGCCCTCCTATCATAGGTGGGAACGGGCCTACCCCGAAGGCCTCAAAATACTTAATAGCCTTGTCCATGTCCTTAACTACCATACATACGTGGGCAAACGTCCAGTTTTTGTGCATAGCGATAAAACCTCCTATTAAATTGTAATATATACTACAGTGTCCTTAATTTAACGAGATTATCCACACCTTCTTTTGTCCTACTCATACCATGCTTCGATATAAGCCTGTAAAAGGAGCAAAGACTGTGGAACCTTCAAAAAATGTCTGCTCCATGAGGTCATGAGTGCAGGGTCTACCTAAAACAAAATACAAATTCCTCTTTACAGAATTACCTCTTGCTCTTTTAGCCGGGCAATATCATCCCAGCTATAGCCTAACTCTAAGAGCATCTCTTCATTGTGTTGCCCTAGCTCAGGGCAAGGGGTTCTCACCGAAGCAGGGTTTTGATAGAACTTAACCGGGCTGGCTACCACCTTTATCTTTCCTGCCCCGGGGTGCTCTACTTCAACAAAGAAGTCATTCGCCAGGGCTTGAGGGTCATTAGCAACCTCCATTGGGGTTTGAACTCGCCCGTAGATAACGTTATTTTTTCTAAACAGTTCCTCCCATTCCTTCATAGTCTTGGAGGCAAGAACCTCATCTATAATACTAACCAATTCTTCACAATTTTCTCTCCGCGTCTCCATATTGTTGAACCGGGGGTCATTTTCCAGTTCTGGCCTCTCTATGGCTCGACAAAAATCAGGCCAGGAAGGGTCGGCCTGAAGCATTGCCAGCCAGAACCATCGGTCGTCTTTGGTGCGGTAGCTGTTCCATATTGGATTTTGCGCCTTGGTGCGGTCGTGTTTGATCGGCTCCCGACCTGATAAAGCAGCCTGGATATCCATGTTAAGAGTCCATACAGCAGCATGGTACAGAGAAACTTCTATCTTCTGCCCTTTACCTGTCTTTTCCCTTTGTAGCAGGGCGGCACAGATAGCACCAGAAAGGTGGGCTCCAGCTACACTATCCATCATACCAGGGCGCTGTGGAGCCGGGGGAGACCCAGGTTCGCCTATTATATACATCATCCCGGAGCGAGCCCAGCCTGCCGCAAAATCGTAGCCACGCTCATCTTTATCAGGTCCCTCCGACCCGTAACCATTTATAACGGCATGAATAAGCCTGGGGTTAATCTGGCTTAGGGTATCATAGTCCAGTTTGAGTTTCTTAAGCGAACTGAATTCATAGTTGTACATAAAAACATCGGATTTCTTAATAATTTTGTAGAAGATTTCCAGCCCCGATTGTGATTTCAGATTTAGCGCCAGATCCTTTTTATTCCTGTTTAGCACCTGCATAACCCAGTTAATTTGACCGGTTTCAACCCCTTGTGCTCGTCTCAATCCTCGGTGCATTTCGCCGATCAGGGGCTCTAACTTAATTACCTCAGCTCCCCAATCGGCTAGGACGGAACTAGCTGCCGGAATAGCTACGACTTGCCCCATGGAAACTATCCTTATACCTTCAAGCATACCTGCCATCTAATCTCCTCCTTCTATTTAGTTTCCCCCTCAGCCATTATAGCTGCACCCAAGGCGTTGATAAGTTGAGGTTGGGGAGGTACCAGTAACTGAACTCCCAGGTTCTCCTCCACTTTCTTGATAAGCCCAACATTAAGACCACCGCCACCACTGATGGCACATTGTTCCTCCAGGCCAACTCTACCAACAAGAGCAGAAATCTTATCCGCCAGCGCCTTATTGACCCCGGCCAGGATATCTTCCTTGGATATACCTTCAGCTACTCTAGAGATGGCTTCTGATTCTCCAAAAACGGCGCACCCTGTAGTAAAAACAACCGGGTCTTCAGACTTAAGGGAAAGAGGGCCAATATCCTTAAGCTCTATCTGAAGGACATTGGCAACGACATCAAGAAAGCGCCCACTACCAGCAGCACACTTCTCACTGACCACAAAGTTAATTACGTGCCCCCTGTCGTTGAGTCGAATCACCTGGCTGGACTGCCCCTGTACATCAATAACCGTCCTCACCGAAGGGAAGATGCTGTTTATTCCCCTCCCGCAGCACCGCATATCCGCTGCATGCTGATTAGCGAAAGGAATGATATTTCCGCCGTGGCCGGTGGTTACAGTGTAGGCTATA
This sequence comes from uncultured Dehalococcoidales bacterium, assembly GCA_964396535.1. Taxonomy (GTDB): domain Bacteria; phylum Chloroflexota; class Dehalococcoidia; order Dehalococcoidales; family UBA2162; genus CAYNFT01. The sequence continues at coordinate 34,283 of CAYNFT010000011.1, forward strand.
TCCTCTTGAATTAGGCCCGCTTTTACTAGAAGCTCTTCCCTCAATCTCTCCGCTGTTTGCCTGTAATTAATGCCCGAGGAAAGCAAATGATAAACTAGAAGCTTTCCATCTTTAGTTATAACACCTTTGCTCGTCCCTGAGCCAATGTCAATACCCATAAACCAAGCCATATTTGATTACCCTTTATTTGAAGAAAGTCGCTTCCTCCAAGCGACGCTCCTCCCTTTGAATAGGCTCACCTTGGGCCAGCGCTTTCAACGTAAGTTCCTTCCCCAATATGGCGGCTCCCAATGCCCCAGTAAGAAGCGGCTCTCCAGGAACAAAAACCGCACATCCCAGGTTTTCCTCTAAGGCTTTAACAACACCAATATTCTTTGCCACTCCCCCGGTGAATACCACATCGGGCTCTACCTTCAGCCTCTTTACCATTCTGCCTACTCGACTGGCCACAGCATCATGAAGTCCAGCCACGATATCTTCCAACGGTGCCCCCTCAGAGATGTGGGATATCACTTCCTGCTGGGCAAAAACAGTGCAGGTACTGCTAATGGTAACTTTATTGGTAGATTTTAAGGAAATGCTTCCCAGGTCCTCTACCCTGAGGCCAAGATCAGCAGCGATGACCTCTAAGAATCTACCCGTTCCTGCAGCACACCTGTCGTTCATAGCAAAATCAATCAGCTTGCCACTGTTAATCTTAAGTCCCTTGGCATCCTGCCCCCCAATATCAATGGCTAACCTGACGGTGGGCAAGAAGCTAACCACCCCTCTAGCATGGCAGGTTAATTCCGTAATCTGACGGTCAGCAAAAGGAACATTAATCCTGCCATAGCCAGTGGCTATCACGTAAGATATTTCATCAAAGGGCAAGCCAGCCTGCTTTAGCGCTTCCTCCATTACCCTGTTGGCCAGACGCCGATGCTCAGCGCCAGTGTGGTAAATCACACTGGCGCAAATATCCTCGTCCTCATTAATAATCACCACCTTGGTCATAGTAGAACCGAGGTCAATTCCAGCAAAATAGATGCAAATCACCCCCTCACTTATCTATTTATACTCTTCATTATGTTAACAGATAACCTTCTAGTCAATAATCTCAAGGAAGCCCTGAACCCGCGTTCTTAGCGGTGCCAATGCTGCCTCGCTGTAATCATGCTCTATATATATACTTGGGAAGCCAAATGAAATATCTGTACCCCTATAACGTTATCATATTATATCAACCGATTTCCCCTTTTTCAAGATTAGCAATCTCTTCCCAGCTATAGCCACTAATTTTGACCAGTACTTCCTCAGTGCGCTGACCATACTCATGAGCTGCACATTTAACCAACCTGGGCTTTTGCTTGACTGGATTGGAATGCCACGCAACGAAATGTCGATCATGTTCTCGAAAGTGACAGTGAAGAGTAAGCCAATGTTACTAATAAGGTAGAGTTAGATACAAAAAACTGGCAGGAGTGGCAGGATTCGAACCCGCGACCTGCGGTTTTGGAGTTCGATGACCCTGCTCCCCTCATATGGGGTCAAGCCAAGTTTCGTGCGTGGCAGTACCGTCCAGTGGTAGCGG
>CAYNFT010000012.1:0-35639 GCA_964396535.1 uncultured Dehalococcoidales bacterium
ACATGCCAGGTCTTGAAGGCGCCTTACTTCATTTTGGTCAGCCATATAAATAACCCCCCTTTCTTTGCCCTTTTATAAATTTACGTTATTTTACCAAATTAAACGCGAGAAAGCTAATGGGTACTCTATAATGCCTGGATATCCTATATATGATTACTCGGCAATCGCCAAGGTAATGCTGAATAGTTACTTTAAGTGAGGAGTGGGACTTCTTCGCACCCCTCTTGATTTTGACGTTGACATCCCATTCTAGCAAGTTACAATCAACCACGCCAATCGTGGTTTCGCAGGTCGGGGGACAGTACCAGACGATATGGGACACGATGGAGCGGCACTTTGGGCTCGAGCTTACGAAACCGCTGCTCTACCGCTGAGCTACGCTGGCTTTGCCTAAGTATAGCATAAAAGTTGGTGGATGATAAGAACCCCGAGTGTGCCCTCGCGGTATTTTAACGAAATCTTAACACCATTTTTATGAGGATATTAATTTTGCTCCCCTAAACTGAAAGAGTGACCAGAGAGAACCTGAGTGGAGGAGGAACTTATGGAAATAACTAATGACATCGGCGATTTAGGCAAAATACTCAAGCAACAAAGAGTTATGATACCACTGACATTGCGTAAGCTGGCAGCTATATCAGGTATATCATCATCTCACCTAGGACGTATAGAACGAGGGGAAAGATTCCCCTCTGCCTCAGTTCTACAAAAAATAGCTAAGCCGCTAGGTTTTGAGGAAGGTGAGCTATTCTCCCTGGCTGGTTATCTGTCGCCCCGACCAACAGGCATAGGGGAGAGGGAAACCGAATATATTACTGGGCGACTTGACCCTTATGTGAGCAGAGTGTTGGGCGAGGAGCCACTAGAGGTTCAGCGTGCAGTTATTGGGATTCTCAACATACTGAAAAGCATTGCTAAGGCATCGAAAGGGGAATAAAGATGATTAAGACTGTTATTAGATGTGTTAATAATATGGTTATGGTATTTGATGAAAAGGGAGAACAAATCCCTGAATATCAGGGGCAGTATGGGGAAGTAAAGGAAGGCATCTTTAAAGACGCACCGTCAACTACAGTATTTAATTATTCATCCGATTCTAAGCCTGAATTACGGGAAATTCCAAGAGAGGAATGGTAGTCAATCAATAAAGACAACAAAAATGCGGTATCTACTAGCCAATATAATAGTGATAAGTTTATCTGTTGCGTTCTTAGTGCATTTTGGTCTTATTACCTATTACGGACAGATAATAATATACGAACCCTATCCGGTTGTTTTAGTTCTGGAGATAACCGGGCTAATCGGCTTGATAGTTTTTGCTGCTTCTAATCTAGTGAGGAAAGCCCCTTAGTCAAGCTATAAGGAGCTTTCGGACCAAGTCCCCTGCTTCTTTAAATACCCAAAACCTAGCTTCGTCCCTCTTTATGCTATGCTAGTAATTGCCATATATCAGATGCCAAGGCGTTTTTCCGCTTCCGATGAACCTTGTAACCCACCTTTTAGCCGCTCTGAATAGAGAGCTTATGTCCCTAAATATGCCTGGTATCTCTTTATCTACCATATTTAAAATGCCTATTGGCATTTTTTTTGCTTTTATGATACAATTGACATAAGCACTGGTTGCTGAAAGGTCAGAGTTTTATATGGCAAGCATGATTACTAAAAGTGATACTAAAGCTCTCGATTTACTTCTGGAGAAGATGTACCAGGACGGAGGATATGATTTCCGTGAGTATAAACGTGGAACGGTAACCCGCCGCCTGGAAAGGAGACTTCACGCCACAGGAACGGAGACATATCGGGACTACATGCGGTTTCTTGATGCCCATCCCGAAGAATACCATCTTCTTGCCGAAGACCTCACCATAAAGACGAGCGGGTTCTTTCGAAGCCCCTACACCTTCCAGCAGGTGAGCAAGCTGGTGTTACCGGAACTCGTTGATTACAAAAGAAGGCACGGAGAGCGCCGACTGCGCATATGGAGCACGGCTTGCTCTCGTGGTGAAGAGCCATACTCCATATCTATCCTGCTTACCGAATTCCTGGGACATAGCTTGCCGGACTTCGATATTGAAGTCTATGCCACAGATGTCAGCCGGCAAGCTCTGGAAGAAGCAGAAGCAGGAATCTACTCGACGAAGGATGTAGAAGGGCTTACGACTCCCTTACTGGAAAGTTATTTCAGCTACCGCAGCGAAGCCTACAGGGTGAGGAATAGCATCAGGCGGATGCTCCGCTTCTCCTATTTTGATTTGGCTTCAACTATAGAGCCACCTTTCTTGAATCTCGACTGTATATTCTGCTGCAATGTGCTGATATATCTACTGCAAAAACTCCAGGAGAGGGTGCTGGACATGCTCTATGACTCACTGGCTACTCCCGGCTACCTGATTCTGGGAGAGGTGGAAACACCAACAAATAACCTGCGTGAGAAGCTGGAATGCCTTGATATCAAGTCAAGGATATATAAGAGGAACGGGACAAATAACCGCGTCTAAGAAATAAAATAAAAGGAGGGGAAAATGGCAGGGAAAGAACGAGAAATTTGGGTGGGGGAAAGTAGATTATATTTAGACGAGGACAACATAGGTTATGTGACTTTAATCGGAGAAGTGGATGAGAAGGCAGCAGATAGATATATGGATGCTGCTTTAAAAATGATAAATATGGCTGAAGGTGCTGTAAATTTTCTGGTGGACGTTAACAAAACAGGGAAGCTCTCAACAGAGGCAAGGGGCGTATTCAAGGAAATGTCTGAGCATGAAAAAACCGGAAGGGTCGCTATATTTGGGATGCATCCAGTGGCAAAAGTGCTTGCATCCTTTGTTATGGGAGTTTCTAGGAAAAAGGATATGCAGTTTTTCAGGACGGAGGAAGAGGCTCTTGCGTGGCTTAAAGAGTGAAAGAGTGATACACGCAAGTGGAGAAATCCAAACATAGACGAATCATGTACACCTATAGGGAGTAAATGATGGATAAAACATCAGAAAAAGAGCGTATAAACGAAATAATTGAATCTATTATGAAAGTAGCCAGAGGGGATTACTCTGTTCAGGTTGAACTCTCGGGTAAGAATGATGACCTTGATTCACTTGCTATGGGCTTCAACATGATGATTGACGACCTTAAAGCAAGTACAGTTGGACTTGGATATGCTAGTAATAGAATAGAAGAAACTCTTAATATTATCCAGAGAGTGGCAAGAGGTGATTATGCAGTGGCTTGCGAAGTTAGCGGGGAAAACGATATTTTCGATGCCCTTGGAATGGGCGTAAACATGATGATTGACGATATCAGGAATGGTATTGAAGAGCTTCGCCGAGCAAATGAGAAACTTCAAGCCAGTGAGGAGGAACTTAGAGCCTCCAATGAGGAACTAGAAGCAGCCAACGAGGAGTTGCGTGCCACCGAGGAGGAATTGCGCGCTGCGAATGAAGAGCTACAGACAGCCAACGAGGAGCTCAGAGAGGCACAAGAACAGCTAGTCCGTTCCGAGAAGCTGGCGTCTATAGGACAACTGGCGGGAGGGGTGGGACACGAGCTTAGAAATCCACTGGGAGCCATCAAGAATGCTGTTTACTATATAAAAGGGAAGATAGCAAAGAGCGAACTGGGAGAGAAAGAGCCGCGGGTTATGGAGTTTCTCAACATTATGGACGACGAGGTAAATTCATCTAATAAAATTATCAATGACCTTCTCAGCTTTTCCCGTGTAGGCAAGCCGGCAGTGTCACCGACCCACATAGATAAAGTGATTGAGGATTCCCTCTCACACGTGCCCATTCCAGAAAGTATCGAGCTGGTTAAAGAGCTGGATGCCGACCTGCCTCAGGTTGAGGTAGACCCTGACCAGATTCGCCAGGTATTAGTGAATACAATTACGAACTCTGTGCAAGCTATGCCCGAGGGAGGCAAGTTAACAGTAGCCGCTGGGAGGAGAGATAACTTCCTTGAGATAAGGGTTGCTGATACCGGTTACGGTATAGCCGAGGACACCATAGGTAAAATTTTTGACCCCCTGTTTACCACTAAAGCCAAGGGTATTGGGTTGGGACTGGCGGTATGCAAGACAATTATTGATAGGCATCAGGGACAAATCGAAGTAGAGAGTGAGATGGGGAAGGGAACTGCCTTTACTGTAAAATTGCCTTTAATAATAAAAAAAGATAGGTAAGAGGAAGATAATGGAAAAGACTAATATTCTAGTAGTTGATGACCTTCGGAGCATGCGCCTCACCCTGGGAGGGATACTGGAGGATGAAGGGCACAATGTCGTTACTGTGGAGGATGGCTACCAGGCTATTGAAGCAGTAAGGAAGACTCACTTTGATGTCATCTTTATGGATATAAAGATGCCGGGAATAGATGGGGTTCAAACCTTCAGGGAGGTCAAGAAGATAGACCCTAAGACATCAGTAATTATGATGACCGCCTATTCGGTAGAGGATTTGGTAAACGAAGCCCTTGAAGAGGGTGCCTATACCGTTGTCTACAAATCGTTCGATATTGGTAGAATCATGGCCATTATTGAAGAGTTGGCTAGCCAGAGAGTTCTTATACTGGTGGTTGACGACGAGTTTGGCGATAGGGAAACATTAAGGGAAGTTCTAGAGGATAAGGGATACAGGGTAGCTACCGCCAGGGACGGAACCGAGACAATCGAGATGGTTAAGAGCCGGCACTATGACATCATCTTTTTGGATGTGAGGCTACCCGATATGAATGGAGTTGATACCTATGTGCACGTTAAGCAGATTGACCCCCAGGCAACAGTGATTATGATGACCGGCTATAGTGAGGAGGAGCTAGTAGAAAGGGCGATAAGTCAGGGCGCCCATACCTGCATATATAAGCCTTATGATATTGAGAGGGTCATAGCGCTGGTAGAGGATATAGCTAGGGATAGGAGAGAATGAAGTCAGCAGGTGCCACCATTATTGTAGTAGAAGACGAGCCGGGCACAAGGTCAACCTTGTGCGGCATACTGATGGATGATGCCGGGTATAAGGTTGTTGGACTAGAAAGAGGAGCCGAAGCCCTGGAGATGATACGGAGAAGTTCCTTTGATGTGGTCATTGCCGATATAAGATTACCCGACGTCAGCGGACTGGAAATACTGGAGCTAGCTAAGGAAATAAACCCCGATGCAGCAGTGATTATGATGACAGGCTACGCCAGCATGGAGACAGCAGTGGACGCTGTAAACCAGGGTGCCTACGCCTATTTTGTCAAGCCGGTTAATCCGGATGAAATGAAGACCACCATTGCTAACGCCCTTAAGCAGCAAAGGCTCTCTCTGGAAAATAAAAGACTTGTAGAGGATTTACAGCGCGCCAACAAGCTATTGCTTAAAGCCAACGCAGAATTGCAGAAGAAAATCACCGAGCGCAACCGGGTAAGAGAGGCGCTACAAGAGAGTGAAGAAAGATACCGCTCATTGACGGACGACGTACTCAATAGCTCAGCAGTCGGCATATTTATCCTTGACGGTGATTTCAAGATTGTTTGGATAAACCACTCTTTGGAACGCTACTTCGGCTTGCGAAGTGAGGAGGTTATCGGCAAGGATAAGCGAGACCTCGTTCGTGGGCGAATTAAGAACATCTTTGAGGACAAAGAAACCTTTGTCCAGAGGGTGCTGGCTACCTATGACAATAATACCTACATTGAGAACTTCGAGTGCCATGTGCTACCTGACGGCGAACGCGAAGAACGCTGGCTTGAACACTGGAGCCAGCCTATCTATTCAGGACTTTACGCAGGAGGTCGTATCGAACATTACACTGACATCACCGAGCGCAAGCGAGCAGAGGAGCTCTACAGGACTCTGGCGGAAAGCTCGCCGGTTGGTGTTTATATTTTCCAGGACGATAAGTTTCAGTTCGTTAATCCCCAGTTCCGGAAATTAACCGGCTTTAGCGAAGATGAACTGTTAAATATGGCCCCTTTGGAGCTTGTCCAACATGAAGATAGGGACAGAGCCAGAGAAAACGCAGTGGCAATGTTGAAGGGAAACCGCATTTCCCCTTACGAGTTCAGGGTTACTAACAAGGCTGGTGAGACTAATTGGTCGATGGAAACAGTTAGCTCTATTCACTATAAGGGGAAACGAGCTACTCTGGGTAACTTCATGGATATCACCGAGCTCAAGCGGATGGAGGAGGAGATAAGGCAGGCGGCCGAAGAGTGGGAGAAAACCTTCAACTCCACTGAAGATCTAATTTACATTCATGATAAGGATTACAGGCTTCTAAGGGTTAATAAAGCTTATGCTGATCCCCAAAATATGGAGCCGAGAGAACTCATCGGAAAAACCTGTTACGAAGTAATACATGGAGCAAAAGAGCCTTGCTTGGATTGCTCTCACAAGAAGGTTTTGGAGACCCAAAAGCCGGTTACGAGGGAATTCTTTGTACCTCCTGCAGGGAGGCATTTTCAGGAGATTACGTCGCCTATATTCGATGAGAAAGGTCAGGTTATTGCCTCTGTTCATGTTACTAGAGACATAACTGAGCCCAAGCGGATGGAGCGTGAGCTTCAGGAAAGGAACGAGCAGCTCGATGGCCAGAACGAGGAGCTTCAGTCGATGACTGAAGAACTTTTGACGCAACGGCAGGAGCTTATTGAGAAAACACAGGAGGTAGAAAGGGCAAACCAGTTGAAGTCTGAATTCCTGGCTAACATGTCTCATGAGCTGCGTACCCCCCTCAATGTCATCATCGGCTTTTCCGAGTTAATGGTGGATGAGGTACCGGGGAAGATTAACGAGGAGCAGGGACAGTGCCTTAACGATATCTTGACCAGCGGTCAGCACCTCCTGAACTTAATTAACGGGGTTCTTGACCTGTCCAGGATTGAATCGGGCAAGGTTGAACTCAAGCCGGAAAATGTTGCCCTGACCGAGGTAATAAAATCACTAACCAGGACTATGATGCCGATACTGACACCAAGGAAGCAAAACCTTGATACTGAAATAGAAGAAGGGCTGCCACTGGTTTATGCCGATGAAGCGAAAATAGCCCAGGTTCTTCTCAATCTAGTGGACAATGCCTCCAAGTTTTCCCCGGATAGAAGCAGGCTCAAGGTTGAGGCAGTCAGAGAGGGTAATTGGTGCCAGGTGAGCGTGATTGATAATGGTATTGGTATCAGGACAGAGGACCAGGAACGGATATTTGAGCCCTTTTCCCGGCTCGAAAATTCCTTGTTTAAAGATAGGGGCGGAACTGGGCTGGGGCTAGCTCTGGTGAAACAGATTGTTGAAAGGTATGGCGGGCAAATCTGGGTGCAAAGTGAATACGGAAAGGGAAGCCGCTTTATCTTTACCCTGCCCCTGGCAATGAGCAGCAAGTCAAAGCCGAAGGAGAAAACCAGACAATGAAAGATAAGATACTGGTTGTAGAAGACGACCCCCGGAATATGAGACTGATTGAAATGACCCTCAAGGCTAAGAACTATACCTTGCTCAAGGCAACTGATGGAGAAGAGGCTCTGGATATAGCTGCCAGGGAGAGACCTGACCTCATTATTATGGATATTCGCCTTCCTAAAATGAACGGGCTCGAGGTGACCAGGAAGCTAAGGAAGACGCCGTCATTGAGCCACACCCCAATAATCGGTATTACTGCCCATGCTATGAAGGGGGACAAAGAGAAGGTGATTGAGTCCGGCTGTGACGCCTATCTGTCAAAGCCCATTAATACCCGTGAACTACCTGGAATGATTGCCAAAATGCTGTTACAAAGGCAAGAAGATAACCCCAAGTCATAGCGGAGGTATTAGTGACCAAGAAGATTCTTACAATAGATGATGACCCAACCTTTCTCAGGCTGGTTGACCAGATCCTCACACAACACGGATTCGAGGTGCTCAAGGCTGGTGGTGGGCAGGAAGGTCTGAAGCTCCTGTTTGCCGAGAAGCCAGATATAGTGCTTCTAGATGTGACCATGCCCAGAATGGATGGCTGGCAGACCTGCCAACGCATCCGAGAAATCGCTGACGTGCCCATTATCATGCTCACCGGCAAGCAGAAGGCCGAGGAAGACATAGTGCGTGGGCTTGACTACGGAGCTGATGAGTACCTCTTTAAGCCGGTGGGGAACAGGGAGCTGGTGGCCAGGGTGCGGGCAGTATTGCGCCGCATTGAGCTGCCCTCCTCAGCAGAAGCAAAACGAGAGACTACCTACGGTGATGACTACCTCGTCGTAGATATCGCTGAGAGGAAGGTTATGGTGAAAGGAGAACGGGTGAAACTAACCCCCAGGGAGTTTCGTCTGTTTGCCCTCATGGTGGATAATGCTAGCCATATTCTTACCCATAAGGAACTCCTGGAAAAGGTGTGGGGTTGGGAATATACTGATGACCTGGATTATGTACGTATCTACATTTCACATCTGCGCCAGAAGATAGAGCCAAACCCTTCCCTGCCCAGATATATTATAACCGAACCAGGAGTCGGCTACTATTTTCAAAGAGCAGACTGACTCCAGAACCAATGTCTCACATCACATCTGACACCCCTGGGTGAGGTCATTTGCTAACCTCACCCTTTGGTTTTATTAACACTCGTTGTTGACCCCTAAATAGGCTTATGCTAGTATTAAAGCACTTCAACTAGGAGATAACTGGCAGGGTTTCTATTAAAATCCGCTTTATTTATTCAGTGGCTATCCTGTATCTTTCTACTAGTAATTCTGCTTAGGGAAAAGATTTTATGCTTGTTGAGGAAGAGCTAGCCGAGTTCTCGCCAGAGAAAGATATGCTCCTGACCATCGGTGTTTTCGATGGTGTCCATCTAGGGCACAAATATTTGATTTCACAGCTGAAGGAGCATGCCAGGCAAAAGAATTTACTTAGTGGAGTGGTAACTTTTCGCCAGCATCCCCTGGAGGTGCTATCACCTCAGACTCGGCTACCGTACCTGACTAATCTTGACGAAAAGGTAAATCTTATTAAAAGTGAAGGTGTTGAGGCAGTCATTGCCTTGTCCTTCACCCCGGAGTTAGCTCAACTTAGTGCTGAGCAATTTGTCGGTCTATTAAAGAAATACCTCAGAATGCAAGGTCTGGTAATTGGGCCTGACTTTGCCTTAGGTCGAAACAGGGAAGGTAATGCTGATACCCTCCGCGCATTAGGGCAGGGTATGGACTTCAGTGTAACAGTAATACCCCCTGTAAAGGTAAAGGGTGAAGTAGTAAGCAGCACCGCTATCAGAAATGCTCTAGCTAATGGTAATATGAAAAGAGTAACTAGCCTGATAGGGCGTTCGTTCAGCCTTCAGGGGCACGTAACCACGGGAGTAGGCCGGGGTTTGGAGTTAGGTTTCCCCACAGCCAATTTGGAGATAGACCAAAAACAGACTCTCCCCCCGGAGGGTGTTTATGCCACCTGGACCTATGTTGACGGTAAAGCCTATCAATCGGTGACTAACATTGGAAAGCGTCCTACTTTTGGTGGCAATGGGCGTACCGTAGAGACCTATATCCTCAACTATCAGGGTAACCTGTATGGGCGCGAGCTAAAAATTGACATCGTAGAGCGCCTTCGTGGTGAGAAGCGGTTTGACACTGTAGAGGAACTGAAGAAACAGATAGCTGAGGATGTAAAACAAGGGAAAGCTATACTGGATACTCAGCCAGAAAGTAGCCAGATTGCCTAAAAAATAGATTCCTGAGGTAATAATAAGCTATGGATATTAATTATGTACTCAAGCGAGCGGTAGCTGAGGTCATAGTCGAAGAAGAGCTAAGAGAGATACTCAAATCAGGCAGGAAACTACGCCTTAAAGAGGGCTTAGACCCCAGCACCACTGATATCACCTTGGGACATATGGTGGGGCTCAGGAAATTGCGCCAGTTTCAGGAGATGGGGCATCAGGTTGTCCTTATCGTTGGCGACTGGACGGCCCGTATTGGTGACCCCAGCGGTGCTTCTGTCACTCGCCCTATGCTGTCTGCCGAACAGGTGAAGGCTAACGCCCAGACCTATATGGAGCAGTTCTTCAGGGTGGTTGATAAAGAAAAAACGGAGGTGAGGTGGCAGAGCGAGTGGTTTGATAAGTTCGACTTGAGTACTGTAATACGACTTACCAGTAAGTTTACCGTTGCCCAGTTTCTCGCCCGCGAGGACTTCAGCAACAGGTATAATTCTGGAAAGCCTATCGCCATAACCGAGTTGCTGTATCCGCTTATGCAAGCATACGACTCCGTAGCTATTCAGGCTGATGTTGAGTTTGGCGGCCTTGACCAGAAGTTTAATTTCCTTGTCGGCAGGGAGCTTCAATCAATAATGGGGCAGCGAGCCCAGCAGTGTTTTATGACTCCTCTGCTGGTCGGTACCGATGGTAGTCAGAAGATGAGCAAAAGTCTGGGTAACTATATCGGCGTCGCCGAGCCACCCGACGAGATATACGGCAAAGTAATGTCTATCACCGATAGTCTTATTATGGACTACTTTGAGCTATTAACTGACGTCCCTGACAAAGAACTTGCCGAATTCAGACAAGCCCTTGCCAACGATGCCGTCAATCCGATGGAACTCAAGAAGCGACTGGCCAGGGAGATTGTAATCCAGCTTTACGACCGGAAGGCAGCAAGTGAGGCTGAGGAACAGTTCGAAAAAGTAGTTCAGAGACGGGAGATACCAGAGGAGATACCTGAGTATCACATATCTTTTAATGAGTTTGCCGAATCTAAGGAACCCTCAGGACAAACTGTAATCAGTATCAGTCGACTGCTTGTAAAGACCAACCTGGCAAAAAGTCGTAGTGAAGCTAATCGATTGATAAACCAACGGGCTGTAGAGATAAATGGCAAGAAAATAAGTACCCTTAAAGACATAATCGACAATGGTAGTATTATCAAGGTTGGCAAGCGTCACTTTGCTAAAATCATTAATTCAGATATACTGAGTAGTTAGAAGTAAAAAGGAGACACGTGGAAGAGTTACGCATTCCTGGGCCTACCCCTTGCCCCGCTGAAGTTCTCCAGGCGATGACCAAACAGATGATAAATCATCGGGGAGAGGAATTTCAGGGGATACTGAGAGATGTTACTGACAAGCTGAAGCAATTGTTCCAGACCAAGAATGATGTTTTCCTGCTTACTGGCTCGGGAACAGGCGGCTTAGAAGCAACCATCGTTAATACTCTATCTCCTGGTGATAAGGTATTATCTGTATCCAACGGGGTTTTCGGGGAACGCTTTGCCACTATTGCCCAACGATTTGGAGCTGAGGTAATCCCTCTCCGCTTTGAATGGGGCAAAGCGGCTGATGCCGATGCGGTGCGCAAGGCCCTACAGACTGAACCAAACATCAAAGCAGTACTGGTCACTCACAATGAAACCTCCACCGGCGTTACCAATGACCTAGCTTCAATAAGCTCGGTAGTTAAGGAATTTGATAAGCTACTGCTGGTTGATGCCATCAGCAGTCTGGGCTCAATTAACCTGCCAGTAGATGAGTGGCACTGCGATGTTGTCGTAACCGGCTCCCAGAAGGGGTGGATGGTTCCACCCGGTCTGGCTATGGTCAGTGTGAGCCAGGAAGCCTGGCAGGCGCACGCCGATGCCAGGATGCCTTACTTTTACTGGGACTTTTCCCAGGCCAAAAACTATCTGGAAAAAGGACAGACACCGTGGACACCGTCTATTACTATCGTATTTACTCTATCGGTATCGCTGGAAATGATGCTAAAGGAAGGCTTACCTAATATCATAGCCCGCCATGCACGGGTTGGCAAAGCAGCCCGGGATGGGGTAAAATCATTAGGGCTATCCCTCTTCGCTGAAGAAGATTACGCCTCCAATACGGTTACCTCGGTAAGCTCTTCAGATGGGCTTGATACTAAAAAGTTGCTCCAAATTCTCAGAGAGGAGCACCAGGTCGTGCTCGGTGGCGGGCAACAGAAATTAGACGGTAGAATATTTCGCATCGGGCATCTGGGTTGGGTAACAGAGGATGATATTAAAAAAGTAATATCATCCCTAAAAGCGGCCCTCCCGGAAGCAGGCTTTGTAGCGGTAGAGTAACGCTTCTGTGGGAAGAAATAAATAGAAAAGAGGAGAATTCTAGCGAGTTAGTTTATGAAGGTTCTAGTTACTGAGTCCGTTTGGGAAGAAGGAATAGATACCCTCCGTAGCTATGCTGAGGTTGATATTAGACTAGGACTAAAGCCTGAGGAGCTAATATCCATTATTGGTGACTACGAAGCTCTGGTAGTTCGTAGCCAGACCCGGGTATCGTCTGAAGTGATAGAAGCCGGCAAGAAACTACAGGTCATCGCCCGAGCTGGTGTTGGTGTCGATAATATTGATGTAGAGGAAGCAACACGTTGTGGCATAGTGGTGGTTAATGCCCCCACCAGTAATACCACCGCAGCTGCTGAGCACACCATTGCCCTTATGCTTGCCCTGGCTCGTCATATTCCTCAGGCTAATGCCATGCTCAAAGCTGGGTTATGGCAGCGAAATGATTTCATGGGCACTGAGGTCAGAAATAAAATACTAGGTATCATTGGCTTGGGTAACATTGGTTCAGAGGTAGCCAGACGTGCCCGGGGTCTGGAGATGAGAGTCCTTGCCTGTGACCCCTTTATCTCTATTGACCATGCCCGTAACCTTCACGTGGAGCTGGTGTCCCTAGAACAGCTACTAAAAGATTCAGATTTTATCACTCTCCACGTCCCGCTAACAAAATCAACAAACGGATTAATTGGAGCCAAAGAGCTAGCTCTAGTCAAGCCAACAGTTCGTATCATCAATACTGCCCGAGGTGGGCTAATTGATGAAGAAGCACTGGTTAAGGCAGTGAGAGAGGAAAGAGTGGCTGGCTCCGCCTTTGACGTCTTTGATACGGAGCCGCTTACCAATAGTATCCTCTTTGAAGAGAATAACATTATTGTCACCCCTCATTTAGGAGCTTCTACCGCCGAAGCTCAAGCTCTGGTTTCCGAAGATATAGCCGAGCAGGTTATTGCTATATTTAAGGGACAGCCAGCCCGATACGCCATTAATGCCCCCTATATCTCAGTTGAAACTATATCTGTACTGGCACCCTTTATCAAGGTCGCTACCTCAGCAGGCAAGCTGGTTGCCCAGCTAGTTGAGGGACAAATGAGCTCTCTCCAGATTAGATATGAGGGCGAGGTTTCCAACTATGACACTAATGTTCTCAAGGCAGCTGTCCTTGGGGGATTACTTGAGGAGATAAGTGAGGAACGGATTAATCTGGTCAATGCCAACATAATAGCTGCCCGGCGCGGCTTAACCGTGGTTGAGCAGAAAGAGGCTACCTGCGAGAATTATGCCAGCCTTATTACCGTGCAGGTTACCACCAGCACCGATAGTGTTATTGTGGCTACAACTTTGGTTCGGGGCGAAACCCACATCGTGCGGGTTGACGGCTACTGGATAGACATTTACCCCAGCGAAGGATATTTCTTGTTCTGCGACCACCTTGACCGTCCGGGACTCCTTGGAGCTGTAGGCAGGATAACCGGTGACGCCAATATAAATATCAGTGCTATGCATGTCGGCCGCCTTAAGCCCAGAGGGGAGGCACTAATGATACTGCTCCTGGACGAACTTCTACCAGAGGAGACACAGCAAAAGATATTATCTATCCCTGATATTTACACCGCTAAACTGGTAAAACTGTAGTCACTGACTTCTGAACTGACGTTCCTGGCTCTGATTGCTTGGTAAGCAGCCTACACCAGTCGGTTAAAAATTAACCCCGATGGTGATTTTGGATAAAAATAGGTAGACTTCCTGGGCATCTTGTCACCAGCATCGGCAATGGCTTTAATCACCTCTGGCTTGACCGGACTTAATAGTAAGGCTAGCTGGTATTCCTGAGTCAGTACCCTGTTTACTGCGTCTGTCATATCATAACTGTAGGCAAGGCTTGTCTTCTCTTTATCGCCGCTTAGTGCCAGGAGCTTCTCCAATATAATATGGTCAGTGATACTAACATCTAACTTCTTGTATAGCTCAGAATGGAAGTAAGGCATCATTTGGCTGACTGCAGCCAGGTCACGCAGCTTCAGTACGAAAAGGCACTCCGTGGTCGGACCAAAAAGAATTACTCTAACCTCATTTGGTTCAGTGAGCAAATCGTCGACCTGCTTCCAGACACCAGGCACACTTAATGGCAACTCCTCTATTTCAAAGAATACCTTCAGCTTAGCCATCAACCCATCCAGGGTTGGTTTTGATATACCGCGGACCAGTCGGTGGGGAGCAAGAATAACAAGCCCCGGGTCAGCAAAATCTACCAGCTCCATCATCACAAAATTAAACGCCTCATCCTCCGACGCTGATGGTGAATAGGCACGTCTCTCAAGCCGATAAGCAAGAGCACTCTCATAGCGATGGTGCCCATCAGCAATATAAAGCGGCTGCCTTGCTAGGCTACTGCTTATTTGATTAACCACCTCAACATCAGTGATAGCCCATACATTATGACCTTCGCCATTTGCGCTCTTTAAGCTAATTAGAGGTTTGCCCCGCTCCTGCTCAGCTAATAAAGAGGAGATTCGCTGTCCTCGGTCTTCAAACAGAGCCAAAATTGGGCTGGTATTAGCCTGGAGCGCCCATAATAAACTTAATCGGTCACCCCTGGGCTCGGTTAGTGTGCCTTCGTGAGGGCGGATGACCATCTTATCCCATTCCTCCACTCTGACACGGGCGACTATGCTGCGGCGTTTATATTTCCTCCCCTGGTTCGTGAAAAAGTGGTCATGGAGGTAGATAGCCGGAATTTCATCAATCTCAAGAACGCCCTGCTTTAGCCACTGTTCTAGGGTAGCTGCTGAGCGAGCATATTTATTGTCCGTAACTGTATCCTGAGGTAACTCCCGACCAGATTCCAGTCGCACAAAGTTATACTCGCTTCTCAGATAGAGCTCTTGCTGTTGCTGTGAGGTAATAATATCATAAGGAGGACAGATAACCACTGACCGGTCTTTAACCAGCGACTCATTATAATGTACGCCCCGGAAAGGATGAATATCAGCCACGCTCGCCTGGTTCCTTTCTAACTCGACCTATAACGGTATGGTTTATACCGCCTTAGTTTAACCTGTGCCTTGGAGAAGACACAAGAAATCGCTCTACTCCTTAATCTTTACCAAATGACCACGATATCCATTATCGTATCATCATAGGATGGTTTTTCGTAATAGTAGCCAGCTTTAGGTACTATACACAGGTAATAATGTTTACCTATGACAGGTTTTGACTCCTCGTCACTAATCGGCTCAAAGTAGACAAGACCCTTATCAGTAGTATTAAAGGCAACTATAGCATGTCCACCCTCTAGATAACGTAGTTCAACAAAGGCGCATCGCAAGCCCGCTTGCTCGGCATTATTGCACACATCCCTGGCAAAGTGGCTGCATACATAAACTCCATAGGTATCTTCAACGTATTCGTTCTTATCTGTCTTATCATCTCTCAGGAAAGCGACCACCTCTGTATAAGTCGGGTCTTTTAATGTATAACCGTGCCCCAAGCCATCTTCCAAGCCCTCATCGTATCCTGTCGCATATCCATCGGCCGTGCCCGAGATATAGCCTTCGGTTTCACCTGAGCTATAGCCATCATCTCTACCCGAAGAATAACCCTCATCATAGCCAGCCTGCTCGCCTGTGGTATAACCCTCATCATAGCCAGCCTGCTCGCCTGTGGTATAGCCTTCATCATAGCCAGTCTGCTCGCCTGTGCTATAGCCTTCATCATAGCCAGCCTGCTTACCTGAGATATAGCCAGCCTCTTCTCCTTCAGGATAGCCGGTATCGTATCCTGCTGTCTCACCCATAGCGTATGCCGCCTGGTAACCAAAGTAACCACCCAAGCCCATTATGACCGCCACAGCCAACGATATAAATATTAGTTTCATCAATCGCATTTTAATTAACCCCCCATTCTATCAATGCATATTATATCCATTTATCTTCTGACTAGCTATAGACTGTGATATATGTTTTTTAGTAACCCATCCCCCTTTCCCCCATTTGAATGAGGTTAGACTAACAAGGCGTCTGCTAGGAGTACCAACTCCTCTTTCTTCTCTTCTCCCTCTCCTTTGAAGGAGTGAATACTAAAGGAGAGTTAAAGAGAGAAAAAGCCTACAATATTAAAGGGGGGTATCGTAGTGAATTTTAGAGGGATGAAGATATGGGTATTTTAGGGAGTTCTGGAGGGACTTCGTCCCTCTTAAAAAAGTTTCCCCCTTCCCCTTGACAAGGGGAAGGGGGAAAAAGGGGGATGGGGTTATTATTATGAAACCAGGGGGATAGGTTGGTAAACGACCTCTGTGATATAATATTTGCATCATATGATGGACTTAGCTAAGGCAAAGGAAAGAATTGAGCAACTAAAAGCTCAGATTAACCATCATAACTATCGCTATTATGTGCTGGATAGCCCTGAGATTAGCGATGCCGAATATGATGAGCTAATGAGGGAGCTAAAACAGCTGGAGGAGCAACATCCCCAGTTCTTAACTTCGGACTCGCCTACCCAGCGGGTGGGCGCTGAGCCGGTAGAAGCCTTCGGCGTTGTGGAACACCCTCTGCCCCTATTATCCCTGGGCAATGCCTTCTCCCAGGATGAGTTATTAGCCTGGCATACCCGAACCTCAAAGCTGGTAGCCGGGCAACAATTTAACCTTGCCTGTGAGCATAAGATAGACGGATTAGCTGTAGCCCTGACCTATGTCGACGGTCAACTGGCTACCGGCGCTACCCGTGGTGATGGCTTCCGTGGTGAAAATATCACCCAGAATTTAAGAACTATTAGAAGCATACCACTGTCTGTACCTAAAGAGGCACCACCCAGGTTTGAGGTGCGGGGCGAGGTCTTTTTGCCCAAAGCCGGTTTTCATAAGCTAAATCAGGAGAGGGCAGCCGAAGGGCTGCCCCTTTTTGCCAACCCCAGAAATGCTGCTGCTGGCTCGGTGCGTCAGCTTGACCCGCACATCACGGCTAAGCGCCCGCTGGATATATACATTTATGCACTGGGCTACGCTGAAGGTAAGGAAACCCCGGCAACCCACTGGGAAACCATGGAATACCTTAAGTCATTGGGTTTTAAGGTGAACCCTAATAATGCCTTGCTCACCGATGTTGACCAGGTCGAGGAGTATTACCACACCTGGGTGGCGAAGAAAGAGAATCTACCTTATGAAGCTGATGGCATCGTGGTGAAGGTAGATTCGCTCACCCTCCAGGAACGACTTGGAAATGTTGGTCATGAGCCCAGGTGGTCGGTAGCTTACAAGTTCCCCGCTGTTCAGGGCACCACCCGGCTAAGAAGAATCGAAATAAGTGTTGGCAGAACCGGCACCCTTAACCCTTACGCTGTCTTAGAGCCGGTATCGATAGGGGGAGTAACTATTAAGCAGGCAGCCCTGCACAACGAAGACGATATCAGGCGCAAGGACATCCGCGAGGGCGACTGGGTCTACATCCAGCGTGCGGGCGAGGTGATTCCCGAGGTTATCGGTCCGGTTGTAAGCAAGCGTACTGGTCAAGAAAAGGAATTCAATCTCAAGGATAAGCTAAAGAAGAATGAGCAGGAACAGCCTCTCTGTCCTGAGTGCGGAGGAATAGTCATCAAGCCCGAAGGTGAGGTTATGTACTACTGCTCTAATGCTGCCTGTCCCGCCCAGGTTCAACAGCGTCTTGAGCATTTTGCTTCCCGGGGGGCTATGGACATCAGGGGTATAGGCGAATCGCAGAGTGCCATGCTGTTAAGAGAAGGGCTGGTTAAGGATGTGGCTGACCTGTACTATCTTAAAGATAAAAGGGAGCAGCTACTGAATCTGGAGAGAATGGCAGAGAAGAGCGTAGATAATCTCCTCGAAGCTATTGAGAATAGCAAGAACAGACCGCTGGCCAGGCTTATCCTCGCCCTGGGTATACGCCATGTCGGCGGGGAGATGGCACAAATCCTGGCTCAAAATTTTAAAGACCTTGACGATTTAGCAAATGCCTCAAGTGAGGAACTGATGTATATTCCCACCGTTGGACCCAAGATTACCGATAGCATAATTGCTTTCTTCAAGCAAAAGGAAAACCGTGATATTATCGAGAGGTTGAGAAAGGCTGGAGTCTGGCCGAGGAGCGAAGAGGCTGGACTGCAAGAACTGCCTCTGGCTGGTATGGAGTTCGTTGTCACTGGCAGGCTGGAAGCCTTCAGCAGACAGGAGGCTGAGACAAGGATAAAAGCCCTCGGGGGCACCACCAAGGACAGTATTACCCGGAATACTGCCTACCTGGTGGTAGGTGAAGAGCCCGGTGCTACCAAGCTGAATCAGGCTGAAAAACTAAATACCAAAAGGCTTAACGAGGACGCCTTTTTAATAAAAATAGGAGAGAGAAAAAAGAAAGGTTAGAGATTGTCAGAAAATGCTGAAGTGACATTCTGAGCGTAGCGAAGAATCTGTATTCTGCCTCAAAAAATTGGATTCTTCAATCGCTTCGCTCCTTCAGAATGACAGTCTTCGGACAGCCTCTAAAATAATAGTAATGGGGTGTTTAAGAGGGGCTTTGTCCCCAGTATAATAGGGCGTTTAAGAGGGGCGAAGCCCCTCTTAAGAAAAGACTTCCCCTTCTCCTTGTTAAGGGGAAGGGGATACAGGGGATAGGGTTTAATAAATCGAGGGGGGGGGTGAGGTTAAATCAGCAGCCTGAACTTGATTGTTGGACTGGGTAATCCGGGGCGGAAGTATGAAAAAAACCGCCATAACCTGGGATTTATGTGTCTGAACCACTTTGCCCGGACTCAGGGCATCCGGTTCGATAGAAAGCAGGGGAAAGCACGAATCGGCTCAGGGGAGGTAGCTGGTAACAAGATTATAGTAGCCAGACCCCAGACCTATATGAATCAAAGCGGGCAGTCAGTCGCCCGATTGATAAGCAAATTTAATATCAACCTCGATAACCTCCTTGTTATTCACGACGACCTTGACCTTCCCCTGGGTAAAATTCGTATTCGTCAGGGAGGCGGCTCTGCCGGACACAAGGGGGTTGAATCCATAACTGCTGAGCTGGGCAGCCAGGATTTTTCACGCCTTCGGGTGGGAATCGGGCGGCCGCCTGCAGTCGAAGGCTCAACCGGAATCTCTGAGACTGACATCATTGCCTATGTGCTGAGCGACTTCACCCCTGAGGAAAAGCAGACTGTTACTCAGGTCATACCCAGGTCGAGTGAAGCTATCCTCTGCCTCCTTACCGAAGGTCTGACAGCAGCAATGAATAAATATAACTAGAGATTACTATAAAAAGGAGAGTATAAGAGGGGCTTCGCCCCTCTTCGGAAAAACCCTCCCCTTCCCCTTGATAAGGGGAAGGGGATAAAGGGGATAGGGTTAGTAAGAAAATTTAAGGGGGTGGTAAGAATGAGTTCTAATCGGGCACAACCAGAAATGGTTAAGGATGATACTTATGCCATCCAGACCTATCAGCTTACCAGAGTATTTGGCAGCCTGATTGCGGTTGATGGTATCGAGCTTAATATCAAAAAGGGTGAACTGTTTGCTCTCCTTGGTCCTAATGGCGCCGGTAAAACTACCACCATCCGTATGCTGTGCTGCCTGCTTAAACCAACCAGCGGTACTGCCACAGTTATGGGATACGATATCAATCAACAGCCCTATAAGATTAAAAAAATCATCGGCGTTTCGACCCAGGAAACCACCATCTCCGAACATCTCAACGCTCAGGAGCACCTTAACCTGATAGGTAGAATCCACAACATAGACCCCGGTGAGCTGAGAAACAGGTCACGAGAGCTACTGGAGACTATGGGACTTGCCGAAAGGGCAAAAGACCAGGTGAGGAAATACTCGGGCGGCATGATGCGAAGGCTTAATATAATAATGGCGCTGATTCATAATCCTGAGGTCATATTTCTTGACGAACCCACTCTCGGTCTTGACCCTCAAGCCAGGCGGGCAATATGGGATTATATTGTCCAGTTCAAGAGAGACAAGACTATCCTGCTCACTACTCACTATCTGGACGAGGCGGATTTCCTCAGCGATAGGATAGGCATTATGGATGATGGTAAGATTGTTGCTCTGGGCACCAGCAGCGAACTCAAGACGAGCATATTAGGAAAGCATACCATGATTATCTATGCCTGGAATATGACTCAGAAAGTTATAGAAGCGATGAAAAGCAAGTTCGCTGAGGTGAAGGTGACCGACGGCACTATGGAGGTTACCGACAAGCAGCTTGATTTCAAGGAGGTCGTTGACCAACTACAATCATCCGGGGCTGTAGTCCGCTCCGCCTATGTCAAGGAGCCAACCCTTGACGATGTTTTCCTGGACATTACCGGTAAGGAGCTGAGAGAATGAGAATCCTGGAATTAGCCAGCAGAAACCTTAAAGAGACCTATAGAGACATCCTGGCTCTATGCTTCCTTCTCGGGTTCCCCCTGTTTTTTATGATTATTTTTGTACTTATTTTTGGCGATACCACGGTGAGCTTTTCTGTCGGTGTCATTGATGACGACAATACTCCGCTATCGCAAGCCTTTGTCAATGAAGCTCTGGCTGAGGTGCCGGTACTGGATGTTACCACCTATGACGATGATGAAACCGCTATGAAAGACCTCAAGTTCGGTGACTTATCAGCCTATGTTGTTATTCCTCAGGGTTTTGGTGAGCAGGTATCACGAACCTGGCAGGGTGAAAAAGCCGATATCCTTCTTGATATAACCTATGACGAAAGTGATATCCAGCTATCAGAACAAATCGTTTCAATAATAAATACTGCCACCCGTACCTTCGCCGATATCGAGATACCGATAACAGTAAATGCTTACCCTATCCACATAGAGACAGAAATAACCTATATTGATTTCATGGGACCGGGAATACTGGTCTTCGGTCTTTTGATAATGATACCTACCTCCGCCCGGATAATGGTCCGCGATAAGGAAAAGGGATTCCTGGCCCGCCTGCTAACGACCCCCACCCACCCCGTTGAGTTTATCTCCGGCTACTCCCTGTGCCTGGCTATCATTGCTATTGCCGAGATAATAATCTTTATGGTTACAGCCTGGGCATTCGGTATGGACATAGTCGGCAACCTTGGGCTGGTATTCCTTGTCTTTTTCCTCACCGGACTTTGCAGCATCGGCATCGGTATGGTGGTTGCGTCACTCTCCAAGTCTGAGAACCAGGCTGAGCCTCTCTGTTGGTTGTTTTCGATGCCGCTGGCGATGCTTTCCGGGTGCTGGTTCTCCATAGAGTTTATGCCGTCATACCTCAGAACCATAGCCAGTGCTTTTCCCTATATCCACACTATTGAGGCTTCGAGGGCTGTTCTGACCCGGGGGGTAGGACTGGAGGTAATTAACAGCGATTTACTTTTTCTGGTCGGCTGGACAGCAGCCATCTTTTTCATCGGCGTTATCCTGTTCAGGAGGAGCATGCGAAGCTAAATGTTTATTCAACCAATTGAATGGCTTGGCAACCGGGTAAAAATCCTCGACCAGACCAGGCTTCCGCAAGAAGAGGCCTATCTGGAGTTTAGCAGCTATCAGGATATAGCCTCAGCCATCACAGAATTGAAAATCAGGGGAGCTCCAGCCATTGGAGCAGCTGGTGCCTATGCAGTAGCTCTCGGCGCTCTGGAAATCCAATCCAGCTCAAGGGACGATTTCCTGGAGAGGTTCCAGCAGGTAAGCCAGACCATTGCCGGCACCAGACCCACCGCTCGAAACCTTTTCCGTGCTGTCGAAAGAATGGAGCGGATAGCTGAAGCTGGCACAGAGGTAGAAAAGGTCAAGACGGCGCTGGTTGAAGAAGCAATTAAAATACACGACGAAGAGGCTGAGGCAACCAGAAAGCTGAGCCAGTTCGGCGCCGATTTAATCAACGATGGCTTCACCATCCTGACCCATTGCAATACCGGACCTTTAGCCACCACCGGCTATGGCACCGCCCTGGGAATAATCATACAGGCAAAGGAGCAGGGCAAGAATATAAAGGTTTTCGCCGATGAGACCCGTCCCCTCCTCCAGGGAGCACGGCTGACCACCTGGGAGCTGAAGAAGGCTGGTATCCCAGTTACTCTCATCACCGACTCTATGGCTGGCTACTTTATGAGTCAGGGCAGGATTGACTGTGTTATCGTCGGTGCCGACAGGATTGCCGCCAACGGCGATACCGCCAACAAGATTGGTACCTACACCCTGGCGGTGCTCGCCAAAGAGAATAGCATCCCCTTCTATGTTGCCGCCCCCACCACAACCATTGACCCTTCCCTTGCTTCAGGCAAGGAAATCCCCATTGAACAAAGGAAGCCTGAAGAGGTAACCCATATTCGCGGCGTGCAAATAGCCCCGGATGATGTATTTGTGGAAAACCCCGCCTTCGATGTTACCCCTAATAAATACATCACCGCCCTCATCACCGAGCGTGGTATAATTAGAGAACCTTTTGGGGAGGGGATAAAGATAGTAGGTTAGTGCATGACATGGACAAAGAAGGGCAGAGAAAAGAAGCAGAAATAAATAGGCTGGCACAGAACCTTGCGAAATTGGTAGGCATATTTAGAAAAGGGGGACCAGCCAGCGATATTAACTGGTGGGGTAAAGAACACCCTCGCTCGATTTTTAACCCGTCTTATGGCTATCAAACTGGGCAGCCCCTATTTGACAAAGTGGTGCAAGGCATCCTCAAAATTAACCCTGAAATGCTTTCAAAGCGCGAGATAGAGATGAAACTCATGTATGACTTTCTTAATATACAAACAAGTAGTGTGATGCAGGCAAAGCATCTAAGCAATCAAAGTCTGGTCAGCGAGGCAAAGAATCACCTAAATAAACTAATAGAATTTGAGGCTTGGCAAAATATAGATATTCCGATAGGGAACCTCTGGCTTGAAGGAGAACCAGTACAGTTAGGCCTTGTAACATTCATGGCAATCACAGAGCAAGAATTGATGAAATGGAAGGAAGACCCGTCACCATGGCCTAAGAAACCTGATGTTCACGTCGTTGCCCGCGTTAATGCTCCCGGGGATTTGGAAAAGGCTGTCTCCTACACAAAAGAGCAAGTCAATCTAGCCCTCAATATTCTTAGAGCCTTTTGCTTCCCTTTCAGCAAAGGAAGTGAACATTGGAAAGTTGGTTTTATAGGAGACTACATTTTCCCAGGTTCTACTCCTATTCGGATAAATGATAAGGCAGGCACTTACTTACTATCGCCTCCCACCGCCTCTTTAGAACTCAGAAAACACATATTGTCCAAGCTAGAAAAGACACAGTGGAAATTAATCAACAAACTCATTGTAAAAGCGGAAAGCTCCTTGAACGATATGGAAAGGAAATTACTTAATGGCATTCGCTGGCTAGGCGAATCTACAAAACCAGACACCAACAATACTAAGTTTGCCAAGATAGCCTTTGCACTGGAGACACTCTTGGGGGGAGAGGCAAAGGGCGAAGAGCGTGGGATAACCGCCATGCTGGCTGAGAGGGCAGCATTTATCGCAGGTACAGGCCTTGACGATAGGTATATCATCGATAAGAACGTTCGTAAATACTATAGGAAACGAAGCAATATCGTTCATGGTGGTAAAGGAGAAGTCTCATTTCAAGATATTGATGAATTCGGTGAGTTAGTTCGTCGTTTAGCTTTGTCATTACTAGAAAAACTAGATAAATTATGTGATGAAATTAGCGATGTTGAAAAACTAGAGAACTGGGTGAAATTGCAGCGATATACTTTACCAGAAGATACAATTTAGGAGGTTACCTAATGCCGCAGGCTAAGATTGGGGTTATCGGGGGGAGCGGGCTTTATGATATCGAGGGGATGACTGATATTGAAGAAGTTGACATAACTACGCCCTTCGGCAAGCCGAGTGATTCTATTATCCTCGGCAGGCTGGGGGGGGTGGGGATTGCTTTTTTGCCCCGTCACGGGAGGGGACACCGCATTTCTCCTTCCGAACTACCATCGAGGGCTAATATCTACGCCCTTAAATCGCTGGGGGTGGAGCACATCATCGCCATCTGCTCGGCGGGCAGCTTCAAGAAAGAGATAGAGCCCGGTCACCTGCTTATCCCCGACCAGCTTATCGACCGCACCCGCACCAGGGTAAGCTCCTTTTTTAGCGAAGGTATTGTCGCCCACGTTCCTTTTGCCGACCCGTTTTGCCCTGCATTATGTCAACTTTTATATGAATCGGCTAAAGAAATAGGTGCCACTGTCAACCCAAAAGGTACTTTCGTCGTCATGGAGGGCCCCGCCTTCTCCACCAGGGCTGAATCAAGGCTCTACCGCTCCTGGGGGGCAGACCTTATCGGCATGACCGCCCTGCCCGAAGCCAAGCTGGCGCGGGAAGCCGAAATCTGCTACGCTATTATCGGCTGTGTTACCGATTACGACAGCTGGTGGGAGCGTGCCGAGCCGATTACGGTGGACGTTATCCTCAATACAATGCGCCATAATGTTGATACAGCTAAGAATATCATAAGACTGGCGGTCAGCCGCATACCGGAGAAGCGCGACTGTCCCTGCGCTACGGCACTGGAGACGGCGATTGTAACCGCTCCCGATATGATACCGCCGGAGCAGAAGAAGAAACTAAACCTGATAATAGGTAAATATATTAACGGAGGATAGAGCTTTCAAACTTATGCCCGACACAGAATTTGGCTGCCTGCCCACTATGATTGGAAGTATGCCCCATACTGACCCATCTGAGGCGTGCTCACAGGTCGCCTGCTACCTTAAGGACATCCCTGCCTGGCCCCAGCTACCAAAACGCTCCTTTCTGGAGAATATGTATGTCCAGTACAGCGAGGGGTTTCCCGGGGTGGTGGTCGAGGGGAATAGAATCTATGTAGACCGCTCCCAGGACAGTATAGAAAAACCCCTTGAGCAGCTTTATACCGCCTATCTGGAGAACGATTTTAATAAATATCCGGTCAGTCAGGACTATGCTGCTGGTCTGCATACGTTTCTCGGTATGGACAACCTGTCACCCCGGGCGGTTAAGGGGCATGTAACTGGTCCTGTCACCTGGGGACTGACCGTTACCGATGCTGACCGCCGCTCTATAATCTATGACGATTTGCTGGGGGACGCTGTCGCCAAGCTGCTCAGGCTTAAAGCAGGCTGGCAGGAGAAGATTCTAAGCAAAATCTCAAAGAATACCATAATCTTTGTTGATGAGCCATATATGGCTGCCTTCGGCTCGGTCGGCGTTCAATTATCCACGGAAAGGGTCATCAGCCTGCTGGACGAGGTCTTTGGCGGTATCAGCGGCTTAAAAGGAACTCACTGCTGCGGCAATACCGACTGGTCGGTATTGCTTGAGACCAGTGCCAATATATTGAGCTTTGATACCTACAATTATGCTCAGTCGCTGAGTCTCTATCCTGCTGAGGTAAAGAGGTTTCTGGATAAAGGCGGAGCTATTGCCTGGGGGATTGTCCCCAATGAGCCTGAGGCGCTGGCTGGAGAAACGGTAGCCAGCCTTAAAGACCGGCTGGAGGAGGCAATGGCACCATTTACCCGAAACGGCATCCGGTTTAAGCAGTTGATTCAGCAGGGGCTGCTTACTCCCAGCTGCACGTTAACGCCTCTATCCAAGGAAGGATCCGGTCAAGCCCTGGAGTTGCTGACTGAGCTCTCAGAAACAATAAGAAAACGGTATTTATGAAGAAATGGGGTAGCATAAATTTTGAAGGGGCAAGCCCCTTCAATCCTCGCTATTAAATGACTCATCGGGAGGAGAAGACTGTAAATGGAGTGTCAGATTGAAGCCAATCAAGCCAAATGCCCCTGTACCTATGAACCCTGCTCCAGAAAGGGCAAGTGCTGTGAGTGTATTTCCTATCACCTTCAATTCGACGAGCTCCCCGGCTGTGTATTTCCCCCTGAAGTAGAGAAGACCTACGACCGCTCTTTCAGCAGGTTTGTTAAGGTGCTTCAATCCAGAAGTGGCAAAAAAAGCTAATTTAGGTTACATTATGAAGAGATATGAATAAGAGCAAAAGAGTAGCAATTCTTAAACATCGGAGTAAGAAGAAGAAGCTGGAGGCAAAGAGAAAGGCGGCGAAAGCTCAAGCCTAACCCCTTGCCTGTGGCAGCAGGAGCCAATGAAGCAGGCCTATTTGCTCACCGGCAGACCAGGGACGGGAAAGACCAGCCTTATCAAACAGGTAGCCGCCCAAATGAAGGGCAAGGCTGGTGGTTTCTATACCGAGGAAATACGAACCCGGGGAATAAGAGAAGGCTTCAGACTGATTACCCTGGATGGTGAAGAGACCATACTGGCCCATGTCAGCTTTCATAGCCCGTACCGGGTGAGCAAGTATGGGGTTGACTCCAAGACTTTAGAGCAGGTGGGTGTCCCTGCCCTCCGCAGGGCGGCGCAGCAGTGCGATTTAGTCATCATCGATGAAATAGGTAAGATGGAACTGTTTTCGACTGCCTTCAGGGAATCTGTTTCCCGGATTATTGATAGTGGCAAGAGGGTTCTTGGAACAATAATGCTTACCCCCAACCCCTGGACGGATACCATAAAGCGCCAGCCCCAGGTAAATTTAATAAACCTGACGCGTGACAATTACCAGCAGGTATTAGCAGAATTGCTCCATTGGCTGGGAATCACCCAGTATCTAAAACTGTAGTATAATGTTCCTCGAAGTGCATTTTTTTAAGGGGGAGGTTTTTATGTCCCAGCTACCAGAAATGGTTCAGGCACTCCTAGACCCTCAAATCTACCCTGATGCTTCACCAGAGGTAGAGCTGATGCAGACCCAGATGTCATTCGTTTTTCTGACTGGCGACTATGTATATAAGGTGAAAAAGCCAGTAGACCTGGGCTACCTGGACTACACTACTTTACAGAAGCGGCGCTTTTACTGCCAGCGGGAGGTTGAACTTAACCGCCGCCTCTGTAACGATACCTATTTAGGTGTGGTCTCAATCACACAAGAAAAAGATGGTTTTTCTATAGGAGGAAAAGGGAAGGTTATTGAGTATGCTGTAAAGATGCTGCACCTCCCCCAGGACGCAATGCTGAATGTTCTATTAGCCAAAGGGCAGGTATCGGCAGAAATGATAGCCAATGTAGCACAAAAAATGGCAGAATTTCACCTAAAAGCAGAGACCAACGCCACTATTAGCGCCTTTGGCGACCTTGATACCATCATTAACAATACCGAGGAGAATTTCATCCAGACAGTAAAATACATTGGCAACACTATCTCTCAAAAAAGCTATCGGTATATCAAAGACTACACCAATAGTTTTATTGATAGTAATGCTCCTCTATTCCGTAAACGAATAGCCGATGGCAGAATAAGGGATTGTCATGGAGACCTCCATGCTGCCCACATCTGCTTTGCCGATGACATTTACATTTACGATTGCATAGAGTTCAATGACAGGTTCAGGTATTGTGATGTCGCCTCAGAGATAGCCTTCCTGGCTATGGACTTAGATAATTACGGGCGGGCTGACCTGTCCCAAAGCTTCGTTGATGCCTATGTAACTTTCAGCCAGGATAAGGAGCTAACCCAATTACTTGACTTTTATAAGTGCTACCGGGCTTATGTCCGGGGAAAAGTGGAGAGCTTCAAGCTCGATGACCCCCATATCTCGGAAGAGGAAAAAACAAGAACTTTAGCTGTGGCAAAGAAATATTTCGAGCTTGCCGAGTCGTATATATTACAGTGAACCAGAATGAATAAAAGCTGGCTGATAATAGCAGGTCTGGCGCTAATCGTTGCCGTTACAGGTTTGACAGGCTGTACTACCCGTCCGGCCGAGGTATCTAATTTCAATCTGATATTCAAGTACGGTGTTACGGCAAGGAACGAGCTGAATACATTCGAAGGAACGTATACCAAGGACATGGTTATGGACCCATCCATTACTGTGGAACTATCTTTGACTGAGGAAGAGCTTGATAGAATCTATCAGAAGATGATTGAGATTGACTTCTTTGATTACCCGGATGAGTTCTCTGTTTCCGTAGCTCCCGGGGAGCTTATAACTATCAGAACCCCGTATAGCAGCTACCACTTCAAGGTGGAATATAACTCCAGCACCAAAGAGCTGGGGTGGGAGGATGCAATAATGAATGAGAATGAAGACGCTGATAAGCTGAGAGAGCTTATCATGCTTATCAGAGATATTATCGAAGCCAAAGAAGAGTACAAGGAATTGCCAGCTCCAACTTCAGGGTATATGTAACCGGGGAAGGGTAGAGAGCTTCAAGCTCGATGACCCCCATATCTCGGAGGAAGAGAAAACAAAGACTGTGACCGTTGCCAGGAAGTATTTTGAGCTTGCCGAATCGTATATATGATGGTGAGTCGAAATAGGTTAAAATAAAATCAGATTAGGCGAGCACCGAGTTCATTTATGCACCTATCATATGAAATTGGGCAAAAAATCTAAAATCAGGGATTAGCATGCAACCTAGAAGTTTTTGGGGTACATTCGTTATGTTAGCTGCGACCACAGCATTGCCATTTGCATTGCTGTGGTCGTTGCTATTCTCCTTAATGATGGGCTGGGAATTCGGTCAAGTTCTTCGTGTTGGCATATGGGGTGGCATTGCCTTTGGGTTACTGTTTGGGTTTGTAATGGCTTTCTTTGTAAAGGCAGTTACGATTTCCGTAGCTTTTCAGGATAAGGAGGCATTTTTGCAAAGGCTCAACGTTGCACTAGCTGAACTAGGCTACCATCCACAGTCTCAAACTAAGACCTTCTTGACCTACAAACCGTCATTTCAAGCTGGGCTTCTTGCTGGAAAGATATCTGTCCAGATAGAGCAAAGTTCAGCAACGATAGTTGGGCCTTCGACATACCTCAAGAAGCTGCAGAAGCGAATTTAACAGTACTGAGAGATATGCCAACTTCACATAGTAGCGCGTCTGCATTTGGCTTTGCTCGCGCAAAACGATAGGGAGTTAAATAAATTGAAAGAACCATTTTTAAAATTTGTTGAAAAAGAATTGGGCTCTGGTTTTGTGCTTATCGCCTGCGGTCTGCCCGGCACCTGGAAAACTGAGACGACTGAAGAGGTAGCCAGGATTAAGGGCTATCCGCTCCTCCGCACTGACCTGATTAGACTGGAAGTGCTGAAAAACGAGGACATATTTGATGAAAAAGTCGCCTCCAATATGGATAAACGAACCATGGTCTATGATGAAACGTTCCGGCGGGCGGAGGAAAGTCTAAAGGATAACAAAGGCGTGATACTCGATGCCACCTTCGTTACCCAATCATTGAGAAAACGTGCCGCTGAAATAGCTGCCAAGCATAACCTAACCTTCGTCATTATGCAAACCGACTGTCCGCAGGAAGTATCAATCAGGCGGATATTAGATAGGACTAAAGAGGACTATCAGTCAAATGCCCTGACTGAGCAGGCTTACCTCAACAATAAAAAGAGTTTTGAAGCGGTTGATTTAGACGACTTAAAGAGCCTGTATCCGAACCTAAATATCATCCACTTGATAGTTGATACCCGGTACGACCCGCCGGAAGACTGGTATGTAATCGGCGTGGAGAAGCGATAAGAATGAAAATAGACCTGCATATCCACACCAGGACTGGCTCCGATGGCGCACTATCTATAGAAGAGGTTTTTAGGGAGGCGAAGAAAAGGAATATTGATTTTATGTCAATAACTGACCACGATTCTATAGCCTTCCAGGACAGAGCCATCGCCTTAGCTGAAGAACATGGCATAGACTATGTTACCGGAGTTGAACTAAATGTGACATTTCGGTATAATGAGGGCACAAAAAGCGACAGGAGTCACCAGAACAAGCAAGTCAAATCCGTTTCCCTGGATTTCCTGGGATACCAGTATGATATCGACAATCAGGAGCTAAAAGGTAAACTTGAATTGATGAGGGAGCACAGAGAAACCAGAGCGCTCCAAATCTTAGAGAAACTTAACAATGAATTTGATAAAGAAAACCTTGAAAGATTTACCGAGGAAGATATCAGAAAGATACAGGACAGTGTTGATGGCACCTTCGGTCGACCCCACATAGCAAAATACATGGTGGAAAAAGGGATTGTCAGCAATAACCAGGAAGCCTTTGATAAATATCTGGTCAAGTGTGATGTCCCCAAGTACCCCCTTTCACTTGCGGAAGCATCAGGGTTAGTCAGAAACGCTGGTGGAGTGCTGGTGCTTGCTCACGCCAATGACCCCAACGGGACTTCTCTGGTAAGCATAACGTCTGATTTAGATGAGCAGACGAATATAATTGAAGAATATATGTTACAATACATAGATGGTATTGAGTGCTGGCATTCGAGACACGATGCAAAAACTACTACGCACTACGTCGAGTTTGCCAGGAAGCACGGTCTGCTCATGACAGGGGGCAGTGATTGCCATCAAAAACCGATACTTATGGGCACACTGGATATACCCGATTTTGTGGCTGAGCAGTTTCGACAATAGAAAAGGATAGTTTAAAGATTTTGAGAAATTTCAAACCGGTATTTATTCGGCCAAATTTTCCCACCCGACCTATGATACAATGTTAACTCAAGACAGGGATATATTATATGAAAGTGGAATACGCTGAGTGAGTAAAATAGGAAGACCGTTAAAAAAGGAGGAGAAAAAGCACCCTTTGTACGGGCAATTCAATGGCGAAGTGCCCTGGCTGGACGGGTGTAAAGAGTACGGGAGGGAGACGTGCCTAGATTGCCCGGTGCCATTAGAGAAGTGCCCTGCGGAAAACCCTCGCCTTCACAAAGGCGGTCGACCGAAAAGCAAGTAAAAATAAGACAAAGCCCCTGCTGGATGAAGGAATGAGGTTAAGTCGGTTTGAAGGAGAGATATAAAAAGGGGAGTTAGAGGGGCAAAGCCCCTTTAACAAAAACAACGGGGGAGTTAAAGAGGGGCAAAGCCCCTCTTAAGAAATCTCTTTCCCCCTTCCCCTTCGTAAGGGGAAGGGGGATGGGGTTATACAAATTAAAGGGGGTGAGGTAGATAAAGATAAATATAAGGAGTAGTAGATGACTACAACCAAGAACTATGACATTAGAGACCCTTCCCTGGCCTCAGATGGCAAGCAACGAATTGAGTGGGCATCTTATGAGATGCCCGTGGTGAAGCTCATCAGGGAGAGGTTATCCAGGGAGAAGCCTTTTACCGGTGTCCGGATTTCAGCCTGCCTTCATATCACTACGGAAACGGCAAATCTGGCTCTGGCCTTGAAGGAGGGAGGCGCCGATGTTATCCTCTGTGCTTCTAATCCTCTCAGCACTCAGGATGATGCTGCCGCAGCCCTGGTAGATTACGGTATTCCTACCAATGCTATCAAAGGAGAAGATGAGGCAACCTACTATAAGCACATCAGTACCGCTCTAGACAACAAGCCCCAGCTTACAGTGGATGATGGCGCTGACCTAGTTACCACCCTTCATACCAAGCGAAAGGATTTAATCGA
Source organism: uncultured Dehalococcoidales bacterium (assembly GCA_964396535.1). Taxonomy (GTDB): domain Bacteria; phylum Chloroflexota; class Dehalococcoidia; order Dehalococcoidales; family UBA2162; genus CAYNFT01. Next base: position 31,467 of record CAYNFT010000012.1, read on the forward strand.
AAATGTCATCGGTGGCACCGAGGAAACAACCACCGGTGTTATAAGGCTTCGCAGCCTTGAGAAGGAAGGAAACCTCAAATATCCCATAATTGCGGTAAATGATGCCCAAACCAAGTACCTCTTTGATAATCGCTATGGCACCGGGCAGAGTACTATCGACGGTATCACCCGCGCTACCAATATCCTTTGGGCAGGTAAAAGAGTGGTAGTTTGTGGCTATGGCTGGTGTGGGCGTGGCATAGCCCTGAGAGCCAAGGGACTGGGCTCGCATGTGGTTGTGATTGAGGTGGAGCCAGTACGCGCTCTGGAAGCAGCCATGGATGGTTTTCAGGTGATGCCGTTGATAGAGGCGGCAAAAGAAGGCGATATTTTCATTACTGCTGCCGGCGATAAAAATGTCATTGATGAAGCCCATCTCAAGGTGATGAAGAATAGAGCTATCCTGGCTAATAGCGGGCACTTTAATGTAGAGATTAATATCCCTGCTTTAGAAAGCCTGGCTCGCAATAAGAGAAGGATTCGTACCTTTGTCGATGAATACGCTCTGAAAGATGGCCGCCTCCTATATCTGCTGGGTGAGGGGAGGTTAATCAATCTGGCGGCGGCTGAAGGGCACCCGGCCAGCGTTATGGATATGAGCTTTGCCAACCAGGCACTCTGTCTGGAATATATGACTAAAAACAAAGGAAAGCTAGAGCATAAGGTTTACCCGGTACCCGAAGAAATTGATAAGCAGGTGGCCAGGTTAAAACTAAACGCAATGGGTATTGATATTGATACCCTAACACCAGAGCAGGAGAAATACCTTAACAGCTGGCAAGAAGGAACATAGAAGGGAGAAATATGACCGATAGTTTTACAAGCTCACCAAAATACATGCTTACCTCGGAATCAGTTACTGAGGGGCACCCTGATAAGTTATGCGACCAGATATCAGATGCCATTCTGGATGCAATAATGGAGCAGGACCCAAATGGAAGAGTCGCCTGTGAGGTAGCTACAACCAATGGATTGGTAATTGTATTAGGAGAAATTACCACCAGTTGCTACGTTGATATTCCCAAGATAGTTCGGGAAGTTGTGCGAGATGTGGGCTATAGCAACCCTGAGTATGGCTTCGATTATAAATCTTGTGGCATTCTGGATGGCATCAAAGAGCAATCTACCGATATTGACATGGGTGTGAGCCAATCACAGGAGGTAAAGACCGGCGTGGGTGCGGATGACCTTGATAAAATCGGCGCCGGCGACCAGGGTATGATGTTTGGCTTCGCCTGTAACGAAACACCAGAACTTATGCCCTTGCCTATTTCTCTGGCGCATAAGCTATGCCAGCGCCTGGCTCAGGTAAGAAAGGATAAAATTATAACTTACCTCCGCCCCGACGGAAAATCACAGGTAACCATTGAGTATAATAGAGGCGTTCCAAAACACGTTACCAGTGTAGTTATTGCAGCTCAACATGATGATAATGTCAGCCGTGAACAAATGGAAAAGGATATTATTGAAAAGGTAATCAAGCCAATTGTTCCATCCTCAATGATGGACGATGCAACCAAATTCTATATCAACGCTACCGGGCGATTCGTTATCGGAGGACCGGTATCAGATACCGGCTTCACCGGTCGCAAGATTCTGGTTGATACCTATGGCGGTATTGCCCGTCACGGCGGTGGTGCTTTCTCAGGCAAAGACCCGACCAAGGTTGACCGCTCGGCAACTTATGCTGCCCGATATATAGCCAAGAACATAGTAGCTGCCGGGCTGGCTGAACGTTTGGAAATTCAGCTTTCTTATGTAATTGGAGTCGCCCATCCGCTTTCTGTCTCTATCGAGACTTTTGGCACAGGCAAGGTCGACGATGAAATTATCATAGCCCTGATTAACAAGCACTTTGACCTGAGACCGGGAGCCATTATTCGAGACTTCGACCTGCGCCGCCCCATCTATAGACAGACCGCTGCCTATGGTCACCTCGGACGAGAAGACCTTGACCTCCCCTGGGAAAAAACCGACAAAGCCGAAATCCTCAAAAAAGAGGCGCTGGGGAAATAATGAGAGTCAAAGAGGGGCGAAGCCTCTCTTACATAAAAACTTCCCCTTCCCCTTATAAAGGGGAAGGGGATAAAGGGGATAGGGTTGGCAAATAACCTCATAAAATTTGGCACTGATGGCTGGCGGGGAATCATCGCCCAAGACTTTACCTTTGATAACGTGCGGGTCTGCACCCAAGCAGTAGCCAACTATCTAAAACAGACAGGCCTATCTAACCAGGGATTGGTTATCGGCTATGATACCCGCTTTGCCTCCGAGGACTTTGCCGCCGCCGCCGCCGAGGTGGCCGCCGGTAATGGAATAAAAGTCTACCTCTGCCCCAAAGCCACGCCGACGCCGATGATAAGCTTCGGAACCATAGCCCAAAAAGCCGGCGGGGCTATCATAATAACCGCCAGCCACAATCCGGCTATCTGGAACGGCTTCAAGGTAAAAACTGAAGCTGGCGCCAGCGCCCCGACTGAAGTAAACGATGAAATAGAGAAACACATTTCTAATATTCTTGCCACGGGGAAAATCGACCGGATGCCCCTAGCTAACGCCTTAGAGCAAGGGCTAGTAGAATACCTTGATCTGGCTCCAATCTATTTCCAGCAGGTAGCCAGGCTCGTCGACCTCAACGGACTGCGCCAGTCCAGGCTAAAGGTCATAGTAGACTCGATGTATGGAGCCGGTGCTGGCTATCTCAAGGCGCTACTAAGTGGCGGAGCCATCGAGGTAGTAGAAATAAACAATGAACGCAATCCGCTGTTTCCCGGGATTCGACCGGAGCCGATTGCCGCTAATCTGGACAAGCTCGCAGCTACCATTAGAGAGCAGAGGGCTGATTTGGGAGTTGCTACCGATGGTGATGCCGACCGCTTAGGTATCATAGACGAAAAGGGTGAGTTCCTTACCACGCTTCAGGTCTTTGCTCTGCTCTGCCTTTACCTGCTGGAGGTGCGCGGTGAACGAGGTTCTATAATCAAGACAATCACCACCAGCAGCATGCTTTATCGCTTGGGTGAAATCTTTAATGTGCCGGTTCGTGAGACACCGGTAGGCTTTAAATATGTGGCGCCAATAATGATGACTGAAAATGCACTCATTGGCGGCGAAGAAAGTGGTGGTTTTGGCTTTCGCGGTCATACACCAGACAGGGATGGTATCCTGGCTGCTCTCTATTTCCTGGACCTGATGGCTAAGACAGGCAAAACCCCTTCACAACTCATAGACTATCTCTATAACAAGGTAGGCCCCCATCACTTCAACCGCGTGGATTTAGAGTTCCCTGAGCCAGAACGCCAGGCAATAATTGAACGCATAAAGCAGAATCGCCCCGGAGATATTGGCGGGGTTAAGGTAGAAAAATTTGATACTACCGATGGCTTTCGCTTTACCTTGGCTGATAACACCTGGCTGCTTATCAGATTTTCTGGAACTGAGCCGTTACTTCGTATCTATGCCGAAAGCAGTTCACCGGCTCAAGTAGAAAAGTTACTCAAGCTAGGTCGAGAGCTAGCTGGAGTCTAGAGAAGCCGAAGCTTTGGGAGGGAACCGATTATGGAGAATAAGCTTCCTCGAAAAATTGAAAAGCCCTGGGGGTTTGAGCTATTATTTGCTCATACTCCAAAGTATGCAGGTAAGTTACTTTTTATTAGGAAAGGACACCGGTTTAGTCTCCAATATCACAAAGAGAAGGATGAGACCCTCTATATCCTTGAGGGAAAAGCCCTGCTGGAGATTGAAGGAAATGATGGGCAACTAGTTCAATCCGAAGTTTCAAGCGATTATTGTTTCAGAGTACCCCCGCTGACCAAGCATCGCCTGCAGGCTATAGAGGACACTGTTATATTTGAAGTCTCAACCCCTGAGCTGGAAGATGTAGTAAGAGTAGATGACGACTACGGGCGAACTGAGCCTGCCGACAGTTAGTTTGACACACTGTATCGTCCCCTGATAGACTAAGGATGCTTAAAAAGTCTCTACTGTTAGTGCCACTTATTGAACCATAATGGCCCCGTGGTGTAGCGGACTAACATGCCACCCTGTCATGTTGTATTTCTGTTCGCCCGTACGAAAGGTCGCCGTCCGAAAGTCCGTGGTGGTGAACTCTCCTAGCGTAGCCCATATTATCAT
>CAYNFT010000013.1:0-33344 GCA_964396535.1 uncultured Dehalococcoidales bacterium
AAATTTCCCCCTCCCTTTCTTTGGGTGGGGTTTAATGGGGGTGGGTTACCAAATTAGAAATCTAGGGGGTGAGGTAGAAAAAGTAAAATGAGAAACTTAACATCAACATTACTAGCCGCTCAGCAAGAAGCCAGCCATACTCCATACGTTAAGGTAGAAGCCAGGAACAAGATAGCTGGCGTGGTCAGGCTCGACTGGGAGCGGTTATATACTGGCAGTGAAGATGACTATTTTCACGCCCTGACTATCCCTGGTGATGGTTCCCTTATCAGGGTCAGGATAACCCCGCCTGCCGATAGCAGAAAGCTTTACCGGCAGCGGGTGGCCAACCCTGGTCCTTCATCGGATTTCGGCACCTGGACCTACACCAACCAGTATAATTGCCTTGCTGTGGCTGTTACTTCTTTAGGGGCTGAGGTCTCTATTTTCTGGATAAATTTAAACCGGGAAATCCGACACTTAAAGAGTACTGACTATGGTGTTAGCTGGGGCAGCCCTCAACTTATTGACTATTCTCCTACCACCAGTGTCAATGGCTTAGCCGCCGCCTATAAAACTAATGGTGATTTATCCATCTTCTTTGCCGACCAGGAAATCCTCTATGCTAAAAAGCGTGTTGGCGGTAGCTGGCAGTCAAAAGTTGCCTGGGATAAGACTACCGATGACCTCTCAGGCGTTGCCGTCGTCTATGATGCCGACTGGAATCTCATTGTTTCCGGTGAGGATTCGGCAGACAACTTTAAGCTGTGGAGCCTGGTATACGGCGATGGCGGCGATGTTACCTCAGGCACCTGGTCAGAACTCAAGGAGTTTGCCTCGGCTCCATCAGATGGTGATTTTGAGTATCATAGAGTTTTCATGGATAAGCCGGACGTCTACAGGAGCTTTTATGTTGAGAAATTTACCGGCACCGAAGCTTATTGCCGTCCTTTCTGGTCTCACTCTGTCCTTAATTCCAAGTTTCTGGATAACCTGTGGCGTGAGCCAGTTCCATTCAACCTGTCGAGTGAGTATGGCATGGCTGTGGCTCATCACGGCGATTATTGCTGGCTATCTACCCCCGATGGTGTCTGGCGTGCCGGGCTTACAGACGAAAGCATAGATTTAACTGCTGACGTTATATCTCTGAGGCAGGAGACAGGGCTGAGCCAGGGGAGGCTGACTGTTGAACTCAGGAATGATGACGGGAGCTACGCTTCGCTGCCGTCACCGCTTGAGATAGGCTGCCAGTTAGAGGTCAGCCCGGGCTATGTTACTCCTCAGGGAAATGAGGTCAGCTCAGGACAAACCTTTGCTCTGGAAGCCTGTGAACACGTTAGCTCAGGAGGTAAAGCCAGTCTTTTCCTCCATACTCTGGATGGATGGGGGTGGATAGATGCCTGGAGAGCCAGGTGTCAGTTTCGCTGGAATAAGACCTCCAGCGAGATGAACGTTAAGCAGATGCTTGAGTTTGTCCTGGCCAGAGCTGGCTTAAAGCTTGAGGTAAAATCCCAGTCGTCGGTTATAACTGGCTACTACCCTGATTTTACCATCCACCTGAATAACAGAGGCGATACTGTCATCGCAAGACTGCTATCCTTCGTCCCTGACGTACTATTTATTGAAGGCAACAAAGCTTATCTGGTGAACCCCCTGTCCTCTGACGATTCGGTTTATTCCTACGGACAATCTCATCCCATATTCGAGGGTAGATACCGAAATGGAGCCTGGGGACTTAATCGGGTCCAGGTTGAGGGCTACGATTCAATAAATGACAAGCCAATAGTTGTTGATTCCTTCTCCTGGAGTCAGGTAAACAAGCTATATGACCGGCTAAACCAGCTGGAAGACAGGAATATAGATACCGTAGTCAAGGCTGAGCAGAGGGGGGAGGCTTATTTGAGGGAAGCTGAGATAGAATCAGCCGGTGGCACTATCCGCATTCCGGTTAATTGCGGTCAGCAGCTATATGATGTTATTGACATAACTGATAGCCGGGCTGGGCTCGATGCTGAGAAGAAGAGGGTGCTCGGAATTACCCTGATTCATAATCCTCGCCGCGGCGAATATGAGCAGCGCCTGTCACTCGGGACAGTATAGAGATAGTTTATCCACCTCACCCCCTTTATCCTCCTCTCCTTTGAAGGAGAGGGGAAGAATGGGTTTGAAGGGGCGAAGCCCCCATAATGATAGGGGGATTAAGGGGGATGGGGTTAAAAATATAAAAAGGAGACTTAAGGTTGAAATGAGCTCAAGAAAAGGGATACTGAAGAGTTTTAATTCTGGTGACTATACAGCCACTGTTCAACTCGCTAGTAGCTATAAGGTTTACCTGGAAGGTATTGCTGTAGCCCGGAATATACCAGCCTCAGAAATGACTGCGGGCAGGAAGGTAGCGGTTATCTTCTTTGATGAACACAATGCCAAAGAAGCCGTGGTGGTCGCCGTCTATACCTAGGTTAGCTTGTTTGCGAAATGCCGTTGTAAATTTGCAAAAAGTAGAGGAGTTTTATATAGATTTGGGGCAAACCTCTTGACAAATATAATATATTTGTTCAATAATCATATTGACACATGATACTATATATAGTATCATATCATTATGTCTAGCTCTGAAAAGCTCATTGAGAAATTTATCTACAAACAAAATAAGATTACCATAAGTGACGTTAGGAGACTTGCTGATGTTTTTGGTTATACAGAGAAGAAGAAACCAGGCAGTGAATATACCTTTCATAGAAAGGGCAGTTATCCATTCACTGCGCCTACAGTAAAGGGAAGATATGTAAAAAGAGAGTATGTGAAAAGAATTGTAATAATACTAGGACTGGAGGAATACCTTGAAAAATCTAGAGGAGATTAAGCCCGTAGAATACTACCTAGAGTTAAATTACCCAATTACTATTTACCGTGCTGAAGAAGGCGGATTCGTAGCTGAGATTGAGGACCTTCCAGGATGTCTCACTGAGGGAGAAACACTAGAAGAAACAAGTCAGAGAATTGAGGATGCCCGAAAGGATTGGATACAGGCGGCGTATGAAGACGGTGTTGAGATACCACTGCCTCGAACTGATGAGGAACACAGTGGTAAATTCATGGTTAGGATACCCAAATATTTGCATAGACGCTTGGCAGAAAAAGCGAGACGTGAAGGGGTTAGTTTGAATCAATATGTAGAGAGTATACTATCGGCCGGTACAGCTACTCGGAGAGTTCTTGACGAAATAAAAACTGAATTGGACAAGATTTCAAAGCAAATTGATATTCGTAGAGCCCCTACTATTCATTTGCCAATAAGCGAACCTTACGTGGTAGTAGAAGCAATAGAACAAGAATCTCCTATTCAGAGATTCTCAAAAATCAAGACTGAGGAAATGGTAGCAGCATGAGTGAAGAAAAGGGTACAAAACGAACGAAATTGTTAAGCAATAAAGAGTATAATAATTTTATAAAACAAATTGAGGTTGAAGATATTCACGTTGTATCAGCTAAGACCAATATACTTGATTACTCCTATTTCCCATCCTCTGCTGAAGTCAAATGGAGAACGAAGGCGTCGTATGAGAAACAGGATGAGCAATTTAACGTTTTTCACAAGTACAATGTGACTATCTACGATAAAGAAACGAAAGAGGCTAAGGCCAAAATAATCGTTAACTTTCTGGTAATTTATTCTTCTAAGATACCTATCAGCGACGATTTATTCGCAAAATTCAAAGTGCGTAATCTACCATTGAACACATGGCCGTATTTTCGTGAATTTGTTCATAATGCCATCATGCGAATGGGTTGGCCGCCTTTTATCGCTCCAACATATGTGGCATAATTAAGTTTGGCCTCTATTTGCCAGTTGGGCAAGCCACACAGTTTCTAGGTGTATCAGGAAAAGCCAAAACCATAGCCTGCGCTACGCTGGCCTGACAAACTTGTAGCCCATGCCGTGCTCGGTGACGATAATACTCGGCAATTCAACGCTATCCCCGAGCTTCTGTCTCAGGTGCTGAATATGCACCCTCAGCAGGTCTCTGGCATCGACATACGTTTCGCCCCATACCTTTGTCAGCAGGTTCTCGTGGGTAACCAGCCGTCCCTCGTTCCTGACTAGGAGGTATAGGAGCTTGGATTCAGTGGAGGTAAGCTTTACCGGCTTCTCATCCAGCTTTACCTCATTGCTGGCGAAGTCAACTGATAGCTGGCCACTAACAAAGGGTTGCTCCTCGCTGCTAACCGATAGCCCCTGGGCACGGCGCAGCACTGCCTGCACTCGTGCTATCAGTTCAATATGGCTGAAGGGTTTGGTTATATAATCATCTGCTCCCAGCTCAAGCCCCTTGGCTACATCAGTATCCTCACTTCTTACCGTTAGCATTATCACTGGCACTTGAGAGAAGCGCCGTAGCTCACGGAGAACCTGAAAGCCATCCATATCGGGTAAGCCTATGTCCAGGATAACCATATCAGGGTTCTCAGCTTCAATAAGCTCCAGCCCTTTAGCACCAGTAGATGCCGAAAGCAGACTGGTACCGCTCCAGCGTAGCTGGAAACACAGAGAAACAACCTCTATAATCTCAGGGGAATCATCAACTACTACTACTTTCAACTGACACCACCGTTGGCAGGGAGAAGAAGAAGCTACTGCCCTGCCCGACTGTACTCTCTAACCAAATCTTACCCCCGTGGAGCTCAACGAGGAATTTAGCGATAGCTAAACCAAGTCCGCTGCTGTTGTGCATTCTATCCTCATCAAGGCGGCTAACCTGATAGTAGGGTTTAAATACCCGTTCTTGCTCCTCTGGTGAGATGCCCACCCCGGTATCGCTTACCTGCACTACCAAACTCGCTCCATCCTGATAGGCACTAACCTTTATTTTACCTTCTTCCGCAGTAAACTTGCTGGCATTGGCTATTAGAGTTAGTAGAATCTGCTCCAGATACTGCCTGTCTGCTCTAGCCATGGGAAGGGAATCAGGCACTTCCAGCGTCAGAAATTGTCTTCTTCTTTGAATCTCGGGGTAAAGCTGTGCGCTTACATTCTGGACAACCTCTCCAACTTCAACAGGCTCTGGTTGGAATCGGGCATTTTCAGTTAGCAATTCGCCCGTTTCTGAAAGGAGAGAGAGCCTTTCATTTATGCTGTGGGCATTTCGGATAACGCTCTGGATAAGCCTACCCAGCACGCTCTTCGCGTCTGGCTGGAGTTCTTCACCCAGGAGCTCTGCCGAAACAATAATGGCGGTGAGAGAAGTCTTGAGTTCATGTATGATAGCGTCAACGAAATCTAGCTTTTCCTTGTTCTGCTTCGTCATGTCTTCTCTCTTTAATTCAACCTATCCAGGCTTATCCTGGCACAACGCGTCGAAGTCCATTATAGGCTATCAATAATCCGATTATTAGTGCCACGCCGCCGACCGAAGTAGCTAACCCCCTTAACCTTCTCACAACATTACCCTTGGCACTGGTGGTCCTCCTTTTCAGATGACCACTTTTATTTCAGCGAGGCAGATATTGCCCACTGGCCATTAGCTACTTTCTTCTTTGTTTGTGCCCTTGGCAATGCTCTTTAAGATAGTGAGGATTCCGATGATAGCACGCTGCATCTCAACCGGCTCTTGGGCCAGCATTCTGGCTACATAGGGGTCCAGTCGCTCACTGCCATAGGGTGGAGTCTTCTCAGCTACCATGGGAGATTGGGGAGATAGGTATCCGGCTAAGGTAAAGAGCTCGTCCTCTTCAAAAGCTAGAGGCCTGGCAATTTTCTGCAGGATGTGGGCTGACGGGAAGCGTTCCCCTCTCTCTATGCGACCCAGGTGTGATGCCGATACACCAGACCTGCCAGCTAGCTCTTGGAGTGTCAGCGACAGCGATATCCTTTGCTGCTTGAGTATTCCGCCCAGATGATTACTGTCCATAATCAAATTATAATTCGCCAATTGGCAAATGTCAATAATCCTTGACGTCTGAAGCTGTGAATTATAAAATGGCGTTGTTGAGTAAGATGACTAAGAAATACGACGTTATCATTGTGGGTGGTGGTCCAGCAGGTATCTTTGCCGCTCTAGAATTGACTCAGACATCTGGCTTAAAAGTTCTGCTTATAGAGAAGGGAAGAGATATTGATAAGCGCCAGTGCCCGGCTCGTGACAAAGGTAGTCCTTGTATTTCTTGCTCACCTTGCAATCTCGTTTGTGGTTTAGGCGGAGCTGGTGCATTCAGTGACGGTAAACTGACACTCTCACCACAGGTAGGGGGTCGGCTTTTGGACTACCTTGGGGAGAATGATACTGAAGCCCTCATAAAGAATGTTGATGAGACATATCGTAAGTTTGGTGCCTCAGATAAGCTGTATGGGGTTGGGGATGAAGTTGAGAGGATACGCAGCCAGGCTGCTCTGGCTGAATTACGATTAATAGCGGTGCCTGTTCGTCATCTTGGTACCGAACATTGTTGTTCGGTGCTCAAGGCTATGCGGGATTACCTTGTTTCACGTGTAGACTTTAAACTTGAGGCAAGGGCTTCGACTGTCATCGTTGACAACAACGAGGTGAGGGGGATTGAAACTGAGTCAGGAGACAGGTTTGATACTCGTTACCTGATTCTGGCACCGGGTAGGGAGGGGGCGGATTGGCTATCCAAAGAAGCTAACCGGCTTAACCTAACCATGTACAATAACCCTGTTGATGTTGGGGTCAGGGTCGAGGTGCCAGTGGCAGTGATGGATGATTTGAGCAATGTGCTATACGAGGCAAAACTGGGATTCCTATCACCACACTTTGATGACCAGATTAGAACCTTCTGTATGTGTCCTGCTGGTGAGGTCATTATGGAATCTACCGGGGGTTGTGACCCGGTAATCACAGTTAACGGGCATAGTTATGCTGACCGTAGAAGTAATAACACTAATTTTGCTTTATTGGTGAGTACCACCTTTACCGAGCCTTTCCGGGAGCCAATTGCCTATGGCAAGTATCTGGCCAGGCTGGCCAATATTCTCAGTGGTGGGGTGCTGGTGCAGCGTCTGGGTGACCTGATGGAGGGGCATCGTTCTACTCCAGCCCGTATTGAGCGGGGCTCAGTTCAGCCTACCTTGAAGAGTGCTACCCCGGGTGACCTTAGCTTTGTCCTTCCCTATCGTCACCTTACCGGGATTGTGGAGATGCTTCAAGCGATGGATAAGCTTGCCCCGGGGGTGGCGTCACGCCATACTTTGCTCTATGGGGTTGAGGTCAAGTTCTATTCCAGCCGACCTCAGCTTAGTTCTAACCTGGAGACTGAGGTTAGCAATATGTTTGCTATTGGTGATGGAGCTGGTGTTAGTCGTGGTTTAATCCAATCATCAGCCTCAGGTATAGTGGCCGCTCGTGAGATACTAAGACAGAGCGGGGGTTAGGGCCGGTTTTGGAAATACCAGGGCAAAGCAGCGGGGCGTCTAAGAGGGGCAATAGCCCCTCTTTAAAACTTTCTCCCCTGCCCCTTGTCAAGGGGAAGGGGACACAGGGGATAGGGTTAATAAAGATTTCTTGACAGAGTGGCTCTAGCTAACTAAAATGGTTATGTGATACTATTAAAGTACCTATAATAAGCTACCGGAATATTATAGGTAGGTAAAAAAGGAGTTGATGTTATGTGACTGGTGTGATAGCCGGTGAGAATGAGAGCTTCGAGAATTTGCTCAAGCGGTTTAACAAGAGGGTGCAGCAGGCTGGTATCCTATCCGAGATACGCCATGGGGAATACTTTGAGAAGCCTAGTGTTAAGCGTAAGCGAAAGGAAGCAGCTAAGAAGCGCAAAACTGCCAGAGTATCGGCAAGATAGAATATAAACACTTGATGGAAGGTTAAATTGGAAGCAAAACTGAAAGAAAAGCTCAATGCTGACCTCAAGCAGGCAATGAGGGGTGGGGATAAGGTGAAGCGTTCGGCTATTCGATTGGTATTGGCCGCCGTTCATAATGCTGAAATCGCCCGGCAAGCAGCTTTGGAGACTGGTGATATCCTTGGGGTTATTGCCAAGGAGGTCAGACAGCGTCAGGAGAGCATTGAAGCCTTCAAACAAGGTAACCGCCAAGACCTGGTAGCTCAAGAAGAAGCTGAGCTGGCTATCCTTCAAGAGTATCTGCCTCAGCAGATGGCACGGGATGAGATTATAGCTGAAGCTCGCAAGGTTATTGAGGAGGTTGGTGCAGAGGGGCCTAAGGATAAGGGTAAGGTTATGCCCAAGATTATCGCTCAGCTTAAAGGCAGGGCGGACGGACGTGAGATAAACGAGGTGGTAACTGAGTTACTTAGTTCATAGCATAACTGAACAGTGCATTCGAGAAATAATATCTGGTTATTAAAAGGGGCGTTAGCCCCTTTAATAATCTCCGATTGTTGAAGGGTATCTGTAATGCATAGGATAGAAGTCAGCTTGAAGAGCCACCTGCCGGATGCCAGAGGACTTGGCCTGGTCAGGGATATACATGACCTGGGAATAAAGACCATCTCCGAGGTTCAGGTTATGGATATATACTGGCTGGATGCTGACCTGGCGCTCGATAAACTGGATTTGATTTGTCATAAACTTCTGGCTGACCCGGTGACTCAGGAGTATCAGTGTTTCACTCCCTTGATTGATAGTGGGGGAAGTGTGAAGGGGCGAAGCCACGCTCTTTCTCCACGGGGCGTAAAGAGGGACGAAGTCCCTCTTACAAACTCCTCCCCCTCTCCTTATCAAGGAGAGGGGGATAAAGGGGGTAAGGTTGACAACCTCCTCCATACTGTTGAGGTTGTTTACAATGCCGGTGTCACTGACCCTGTTGAAGAAACCGTGATGAAGGCAGTTCGGGATTTGGGCGTCGGTGACGTCAGGGCAGTAAAAACTGCCAAACGCTATTTACTCCAGGGGAATCTGGATGAGGACCAGCTAGAGGTTATTTGTAGTCGGCTTCTGGTGAACCCGATTATCCAGCATATAGTCAAGTCGGAGCAATTTGGCTTCCCCGAAAATCCACGGTACGAATTCAAGTTAAACCAGGTAGACATTCTGGGATTAGATGCTGTCGGGCTTTTGGAAGTCAGGCAGCAATTTGGCTTCAGCGATGATGAGCTTCAAGCCATCATAGCTTACTTCGGACAGGAAGGCAGAAATCCGATTGATGCTGAGCTTGAGACACTGGCTCAGACCTGGTCTGAGCACTGCGTCCACAAAACCTTTAAGGGAAAGCTCTCTTTTTCCGGGGCAACCATTGATAATTTGCTCAAGAGCACCATCATGAAGGCGACACAGGAGCTTGCTAAGCCGTGGTGTATTTCCGTTTTTGAGGATAATGCCGGGGTGATTGATTTTGATGGTCGCTGGGCGCTCTGTTTCAAGGTTGAGACTCATAATCACCCCTCGGCGGTTGAACCCTATGGAGGGGCAGCAACGGGGATAGGGGGGGTAGTTCGTGACCCTCTTGGTACCGGCTTGGGTGCCAAGCCAATAGCCAACACGGACGTATTCTGTTTTGGCTCTCCTGACCTTCCTTACGAGAGGCTGCCAAAAGGTGTTCTGCATCCAAGACGTATTTTTAAGGGAGTCAGAGCCGGGGTGGCTGACTATGGTAACCGTCTCGGAATTCCTACCCTTAATGGCGCCGTGCTCTTTGATGAGCGCTATACCGCCAACCCGCTGGTCTACTGTGGAACACTGGGACTTATGCCTAAAGAACTCGGTCGCATGGGACAGCAGAAGGTTGGTGATCTGGTGGTGTTGGTCGGGGGTAGAACCGGGCGTGACGGCATTCACGGCGTTACCTTTGCTTCAGAACGACTTACCGGGGAGTCAAGCACGGTCTCTTATAGCTCCGTCCAGATTGGCAACCCCATTGTAGAGAAGAGGCTCATTGATATTCTTCTCCAGGCCAGAGACCGCGGGCTGTACCGCCGGATAACCGACTGTGGTGGTGGTGGGCTCTCCTCAGCAGTGGGCGAGATGGCCGAAGAAACCGGAGTGCGTGTTGACCTTGATAAAGTTCCGTTAAAGTATGCCGGCCTATCCTACTCGGAAATATGGGTCTCCGAATCTCAGGAGCGAATGGTACTGGCCGTCCCACAAAACTGTATTGAGGAGTTGATGGAACTTTTTGCCAGCGAGGATGTAGAGGCGGCTGTCATTGGCGAATTTACCGATGACCGGCGGCTTCGGCTTTTCTATCGTAATAACCTGGTATGCGACCTGAGCATGGAATTCCTGCACCACGGTATACCCCAGGTGAAGAGAGAGGCGAAATGGGAACAACTCCGGTATACCGACCCCGACTTTGCCAGTCCTCTAGATTTAAGCGAAGACCTGCTAGCCATTCTCGGTGCCTGGAATGTATGCAGCAAGGAATGGGTGATACGCCAGTATGACCATGAAGTGCAGGGAGGCAATGTCCTAAAGCCCCTGGTAGGTAAGAGTAATGATGGGCCAGGCGATGCGGCTATTATCAGGCCTGTGCTGGACTCTAAAATGGGCGTAATCATCTCCAATGGCATAAATCCCGGATATGGAGATATAGACCCTTACTGGATGGCGGCATCTGCCATTGATGAAGCGTTGAGACAGGTCATAGCCGTCGGCGGGAATCTACGAAAAGTAGCTCTGCTTGATAATTTCAGTTGGGGGAATACTGATGAGCCAGAGATGCTGGGGGCTTTAGTCAGGGCAGCCCAGGCGTGCTACGATATGGCCATTGCCTATGAAACTCCCTTTATCTCCGGCAAGGATAGCCTCTATAACGAGTTTGAATATGAAGGCGTAACTATCTCTATTCCCCATACGCTGCTAATCTCTGCCATCAGCGTTATGGAAGACACAGGTCGTGCCGTATCAATGGATTTCAAGCGAGCCGGCGACCTGGTTTACATCGTTGGCACCACTCAGAATGAGCTGGGTGGGTCTGAATATTTCAGGACTCATGGTCTTGTGGGTAACAACGTGCCCAAAGTGAATCCCCGGAGAGCCAGAGAGCTGATGAATAGCTTGAGCGTGGCTACGGAGAAGGGCCTGGTCAGGGCATGTCACGACTGCAGTGAGGGAGGCATTGGTGTCGCCCTTGCTGAGATGGCTTTTGCCGGGGGACTGGGCGTAACCATCAACCTGAAAGCCGTTCCGCTCGGTGAGCCTGTAGACCGGGATGACTTCATACTCTTTTCTGAATCAAATAGTCGCTTCCTGATTGAAGTAGCACCGGAAAACAAAACCGAGTTTGAAGAGGTGATGAATGGTACCAGTTTCGGCGCTATCGGTCAGGTTACCGATGCTGAAGTGCTGGAAATTTATGGTGTAAATGGGAAAAAGATTGTTGGTGCTTCTCTGGGTGAGCTTAAAGAATTCTGGCAGAGACCATTGAGATGGTAGGAGAAAATGAGTAAAGTAAGAACACTGGTAACACGTGCCCCGGGTACAAACTGCGATGCTGAAACTGTGTTTGCCTTCCAGCAAGCTGGAGCTGATGTATCCCTGGTTCATGTCAACCAGTTGATTCGTGGTGAAGAACGGCTCTCTGACTACCAGATAATGGTGATTCCCGGGGGCTTTACCTACGGCGATGATGTATCTGCTGGCAAGGTGCTGGCCAATGAGTTGAAGTTAAAGCTTGGTGAAGATATAGTGAGGTTTATCGAGGATGGCAAGCTGATTCTGGGAATTTGCAATGGCTTTCAGGTGCTGGTGAAAGCTGGCTTTCTGCCAGAGTTATCGAACGGTGGTTTACCCCGGTTAACCCTGTCAGCCAATGATTCGGGTAAATTTGAATGCCGGTGGGTATATCTGGGTGTGAATAAACAAAGCTCCTGTGTGTTTACCGGGGGAATAGAGACCATGTATCTGCCGGTGGCTCATGCCGAGGGAAAGCTTGTTGCCCTGACTGATACTTTATCAGATGTGAATATAGCCCTATATTACACCGACGAACAGGGGCATACCGGAGCAGGCTATCCCTGTAATCCCAATGGCTCGGTGGGTGATATTGCCGGGATTTGCGATGCTTCGGGGCGCGTCTTTGGCTTGATGCCGCACCCTGAGCGTTATATTCGGGGCACCCAGCACCCGCAATGGACAAGGCTGGGAGCCAGGGAATACGGCGACGGCTTCCAGATTTTCCGGAACGCTGTAGAGTGGGCAAAGAACCTGTAATCAAAACTTACCCCTCTGATTTTTATAACCCCATCCCCTGTATCCCCTTCCCCTTTCTAAGGGGAAGGGGAAGTATTTTTTATAAGAGTGGCTTCGCCCCTCTTAAGCTCCCCGTTGCTAAAACATCTCAATATCGGGGGCTTGACCTTTAAGCGGCTTAGTGATTAAACTAAAGCCCTACAATATAATTCGGTAGAAGGGGTCTAGAATGGCTGTGGGGAAAAGGCAGCTGGGTCAAACCGAAATAGAGATAACGCCGCTAGGGTTGGGTTGCTGGCAGTTCTGCGGTCGTGGAGGATTGGGAGGTCTATTCTGGAAATCGCCGCCACAGGACGAGGTGGATAAAATTGTGAAAACAGTTCTGGAAGGAGGTGTCAACTGGTTTGATACGGCAGAGTCTTACGGCTCCGGCCGTTCTGAAAAAGCTCTGTCTACTGCACTGAGTAACGCAGGCAAGGTGGATGGGGAAGTGGTAATTGCCACCAAATGGTGGCCCATTTTCCGAACAGCACGCAGTATTTCACGTACCATCGGCGACCGCCAGCGATACCTGGCACCATTTCATATTGACCTCCACCAGATTCATTTACCAATTTCGTTCTCTTCGGTTGAGGCAGAAATGAATGCTATGGCGGCTCTGGTTAAGGCGGAGAAAATCCGCTACGTTGGCGTGAGCAACTTCTCGACCGGACGGATGCGCCGGGCTCACGCTGCTCTGGCAAAGCACGGGTTGCCACTGGCATCGAACCAGGTGGAGTTCCACTTACTGAATCGCGACCCGGAGAAGAATGGTGTATTGGATGCTGCCAGAGAACTGAACGTTACTATCATTGCAGAGTCACCGTTAGCTCAGGGGTTATTAACAGGCAAGTTCCACAAAAACCTGGAATTAGTCAAGAAATTACCATTTCTCAGGAGAATAACGATAGGTCGCATGGTCGAGAAAAGCCGCCCCCTGATTAAAATGCTGGAGGATATTGCTGGCTCATATAACCGTAGTGCATCAGAGGTAGCCTTGAGCTGGGTGGTTAACTACCAGGGTGATTCCATAGTAGCTATACCGGGTGCTAGCAAAACAGAGCATGCGTTTCAGAATATCGGTGCCATGACATTGAAACTCTCACGGGAGGAAATGGCGAAGTTAGATGAACTGTCTCGCATGGTTATATCATAATAAGGAGGTATTCCAATGGCTGTAGAGAAGGAAGGCGAAAAATACAGGTGCAATATCTGTGGCAATGAGGTAGTAGTTACCAAGGTTGGTGGCGGCACTCTCGTCTGCTGTGGTGAAGACATGGAGAAAATAAGCTAGATATTGTCAAAGTCCCAAGAGGGGATTAAACTGGAGCTTGTAACCTGTAGAATAGCATAGAAATTAAAGAGGGGCTTCAGCACCTCTTTGTGGTATAATTAGATTAAGGTGCTGACCATGCACGAGGCGTTGCTCTATGAGAAACTACCGAATTCCAGAGTTCAGTGTCACACCTGCCAGTGGCGCTGCAAAATAGGCGTGGGCAAGTTTGGCGTCTGCGGTATGTATCAGAATAGAGACGGAGTTCTATATAATCTGAACTACGCCGTGGTTTCGTCAATGGCGGCTGACCCCATCGAGAAGAAACCGTTATTTCACTTCTACCCCGGTAGCCTGGCTTTCTCTTTAGGTACCCTGGGCTGCAACTTTCACTGTAAGCACTGCCAGAACTGGGAAATTTCCACGGTTGATACCAGGACAGTACAGCGCGGTTGTCAGGAAATGCAACCCCAATTGGAGATAGAGCTGGCTAAACGCTACCAGTGTCAGGGTATTGCCTGGACATACAATGAACCAGGTATCTGGTTTGAATATACCCTTGACTCAGCCAAGCTGGCTAAGGAAAACAATCTATATACCGTCTATGTAACTAATGGCTACTCCACCCCTGAGGCGCTGGATACTATCGGGCCGTATCTTGATGCCTGGCGCGTAGATATCAAGGGTTTCTCCGACTCCTTTTATCGCGAGCTAGCTAAGGTGCCCCACTGGCGGAAGATACTTGAGGTTGCCAAGCGGGCTAAAACCAAGTGGAATATGCATGTTGAGGTGGTTACCAACATCATACCCACCATGAATGACGATGACCAGCAGCTTGAGGGCATTGCTAACTGGATACGGGATGAGCTTGGTGAACTAACACCGTGGCACGTAACCAGGTTCCAGCCCCATCACCATATGATGCACTTGCCCCCAACCCCCATATCCACCCTCGAGCATGCCTATGAGATTGGCCAAAAGGCTGGTCTTAAATTTATCTATGTTGGTAATGTTCCCGGGCACGTGAGCGAGAGCACTGTTTGCTACTCCTGTGGTAAGCTTAGTGTGGAAAGGTTTGGCTACCGAACTGAGGTAGCAGGTCTGGAGGGTTCAAAGTGTAAGTTCTGCGGTGCCGAACTTAATTTCAGGATGACCAGACAAGGAGGTTAAGCTAAGTGAGCGTCTAAGAGGGGCGCTAGCCCCTCTTCTAATACCTTTCCCCCTCTCCTTGGAAAGGAGAGGGATACTAAAGGTGAGTCAAAGAGAGGCGAAGCCTCTCTTAAAAAGAAAAGTCTCCTTCCCCTTGATAAGGGGAAGGAGATAAAGAGGGTGGGGTTATATCAATATAAGGGGGTGAAGTTAATGATTAGGAATCCAATTGTAGCCGGGCAGTTCTATCCAGAAGCGCCTGACCAGCTTAGGTCGATGATTGGGGGATTTGTTGATGAGGAAGCAGCCAAGGAAGATGTAATCGGGCTGGTTTTGCCCCATGCCGGATATATATACTCAGGACCGGTAACGGGTGCTACTCTCTCCAGAATCAAATTCAAGGATACCTTTGTCATTATAGGACCCAGCCACACCGGGAGAGGCAAACCTTTCAGTATTATGACTGAGGGTGTATGGGAAACCCCACTGGGGGAGGTAGAGATTGACTCGGAACTGGGCAAACAGATTCTGGCTTCATCCAAGTACTTAAAAGAGGACAATGTAGCCCATCAATATGAGCATTCTATCGAGGTTCAGCTCCCATTTTTACAGTATTTCAAATCAGACATTAAACTTGTCCCCATAATTCTCAGCTATGCAAAGGGGGACGTTTACAAGGAAATTGGTAAAGAGATAGCTAAAGCCATTAAGGAACTGAATCGAGAAGTGGTAATCATAGCCTCCAGTGATATGAACCACTATGAGCCACAGGACACAACTCAGGAGAAGGATAACCAGGCTATAGAAGCCATGCTGGATTTGAACGAGAACGAACTGATAAAACGAGTCCAGGAATTCAATATAACAATGTGTGGCTATGCAACAGCGGTCAGCCTCATCTCTGCGGCTAAGGAGTTGGGGGCAAAAGGGGCGGAACTGGTTAAATATATGACCAGCGGTGATACTTCCGGCGATTATGGCAGTGTGGTGGGCTATGCCGGGGTAATCATAACCGGGATGTCCCCTCTGATAAAATTAGCTAAAGAAACTGTAGAGACCTATGTTAGGGACGGTGAGACCCCTGAGCCACCGAAGGAACTTACCCCTGAGATGAAGGAGAAGGCGGGGGTCTTTGTTTCTATCCACAAGCTTGGTACTTTGCGGGGTTGCATCGGCACCTTCGAGCCGACCACAGAAAACGTGGCTGAAGAGATTATCAATAATGCTATCAGCTCGGCTACCAGAGACCCCCGCTTCCATTCCGTTGCCCCCAATGAACTTAAAGACCTTGACTACAGCGTGGATGTCCTTACTCCTCCCGAGCCTATCGAGAGCCAGGAGCAGCTTGACCCTAGGAAATATGGAGTTATCGTGCAGGCCGGGTACAGCCGGGGTCTGCTTCTCCCTGACCTTGAGGGGGTAGACACCGTTGAAAAGCAGATTGACATCTGCCGCCAGAAAGCCGGCATAGCCCCCAGCGAACCACTAAAACTCTACCGCTTCCAGGTGAAGAGGTATAAATAGACACCTTAATGTTCATTGGAGTACGGGAAAATGTCTAATGATTACATATTAAAATTTGATTTGTCACCATACGAGGAGCTAGATAAGTTTGCACTCTTAGCAGACCAAGACTACAACCTAAGTAATAGGGGTGACTGGTTCAACCACTTTCGAGGCGGGGTATATGGACTGTATGCACGAGTCCAAGGTGTTAAAATTAATTATTATTCAGTTCATTCTTGGGCACTGCCTTCACCATTCATGACCAGCATTCAGAGAGCGGAATATCATCTGTCATCTATTCTTTTCAACATGGACTCCGCAATCGAATGTATGGTTTTTGGACTGAATGCCCTTGGTTACATTGCCGATTCAAAACAATTCAAAGATGTCACTAATGAAAAGGAGTTGGCTGGCATATCACCCTACAATATTCTGGGAAAACCACCAAACTATACGTCTGGAATGGTTCAAGGATACGATAACTACTTCCCGTCCTTAAAGAGTTGCTGGCATCAAAATCGAGATTTAATCCATACTATTTTTGAACAGCATGACGTATCCAAACATCGTTCAGTAACATTCTCAGGTGGACAAATGCGAATGGACCCGCCTTTAGGATTCTTTGAACAATTGGGGATAGAACATGATAAGGTGCAACAAGCACTGTTATGCCCTATGGCTGAAATAATACTAACATATCAACCAAAGACTCCGTGGCGTCAAAGAAAGCCTCATGACTATAAAGATATTGACAAATTGGAAAACATAGCAGAAAAATTCTGCGTGTTCATAAATATGTGCGGTCTAAAAGCTCTTGAGGATGCAAAGAGCAAAATAAAACTGAACCACTACGACTTTATTAGGTAACAAGGGGTTCATAAAATAGGCTATCTTTCTCCCATTTTTATTCTACATGGGGAGTTAAAGAGGGGCGAAGCCCCTCTTATAAAAATGCTTCCCCATCCCCTTTCTAAGGGGAAGGGGATAAAGGGGATGGGGTTATAGAAATCAGAAGGGGTGAGGTTTAGAGGTTAATAAAAATCAGGGAGGTGAGCGGATATGGCTTATGCTGCAGGAGGTGGGGCGGCGGCTGCTGCTAGAGCGGCGGCTATTGCTCAGGCAATCAAAGCATCTGGTGCCATCGTCGAAGTCGAACCTGATGATTTTCTCATGATACTGTCCAAAGCTGATAAACCAATAGTGGTGATGGCTACGGGCGGGTTTATGAAGACTAACTATCAATACCTGACAGCGTACAAGGGGCTGGTATTTTTCACAAAATCACCCGCTGAAGTGATACTTCCCGGCGGTGTTGAACTAATAACATCTAAGAAAATCTGGATTCCTAGCTAGATTGTAAAGGAGGCTAAGAATGATAAGAGATTTGATACTACAGAACAGGAGTTGTCGGCGGTTTCATCAGGACGTTGCCATAGAACATGAAACTCTTAGGGAGCTTGTTGACCTGGCGAGGTGCTCGGCATCTGCCGCCAATCGGCAGCCGCTGAAATACTTTCTTTCCTGTGACCCGGAAAAAAATGCCATGATATTTCCACAGCTAGGTTTTGCCGGCCAGCTCACCGACTGGCCCGGCCCGTCTGAAGGGGAACGACCATCGGCCTATATCATTATTCTGCTGGATACAGAGATAAGCAAGTCTGCCGGCTGTGACCATGGCATAGCGGCGCAGAGTATCCTTCTCGGTGCCAGGGAGAAGGGGTTGGGCGGCTGCATGCACGGTTCGGTAAAGAGGGGCGAGGTCATGCAGGCTCTCGGAATACCGCCACGATATGAGATACTCCTGGTATTATCTCTTGGCAAGCCCAAGGAAAAGGTGGTACTTGAGACTGTTGGTACTGATGGCAAGGCCAACTACTGGCGCGATAGTGACGGCGTACACCATGTGCCCAAGCGACCCCTGGATGATATAATCATAGGCTAGGAGAGAGATGAGGGTGACCCTGAAATCATATACTTCAAACGGCAGACCGATAAGGCCGCTTTAACATGAGGAGGCATAAATAAGGGGAAGATTGAAGGGGCGAAGCCTCAATGATGATAGGGGGTTCTAGAGGGACGGAGTCCCTCTTATAAGGCTACTTCCTTCCTCTTCTTTGAAGGAGTGAGATATAAAAACGGAGAATCTGAGAGAGGCTTCGCCTCTCTCAGAAAAATCATCCCCTTCCCCTTAACAAGGGGAAGGGGATACAGGGGATAGGGTTATAGAAATCAGAGGGGTGTGAAATTATGGATATGTTTGAGCGCCAATCAGAAGAGCAAAAGGGACAGCAGGCACCGCTAGCCACTCGAATGAGACCGTCCTCATTCCACGAGTTTGTCGGGCAGGAGCATCTGGTAGGCGAAGGGCGGGTACTGAGGAAGGCTATTGAAGCCGGACGGCTACCATCAATCGTCCTCTGGGGTCCGCCCGGTAGCGGCAAAACTACCCTGGCTTATGTCATCGCCAGTACCACCGATTCACACTTCAGCCCGGTAAGTGCGGTCAGCGCTGGTGTGGCTGACCTGCGTCGCATAATCGAGGAGGCCAAGGAGCGCCGCAAAATGTCCCAGCAGAAAACCATACTGTTTATAGATGAGATTCATCGTTTCAACAAGTCCCAGCAGGATGCTATCCTGCCCTACGTCGAGGATGGCACTGTAACCCTCATTGGGGCGACTACAGAAAATCCCTCCTTTGAGGTTACTTCGCCTCTCCTCTCCAGGTGTCAGGTTCTTACCTTGAACGCTCTTGTTGAGGATCAAATTCGTGTCATAATCATGAGAGCACTGAAGGATAGACTTAAAGGTCTTGGCACATTAAAAGTAGAATTAGTACCTGAGGCAATAGACCATCTTATCACCATGTCGAAAGGTGATGCTCGGATTGCCCTCAATGCGCTGGAGCTGGCAGTTATGAGTACACCCCCCGATGCTCAGGGAAAGCGCCGTGTTCCGTTAGCCACCATCGAAGACGCTGTCCAGCATCCGGCTTTACGTTACGATAAGGCAGGGGACCAGCATTACGACCTTATCTCAGCCCTGCATAAATCGATGCGAGGTTCGGACCCGGATGCGGCTTTGTACTGGCTGGCAAGGATGCTGGAGGCAGGGGAAGACCCTCTCTACATTGCCCGTCGTTTGGTTCGCTTCGCCTCGGAGGACGTAGGTATGGCTGACCCTCAGGCACTGGTGATAGCCATGGCGGCTCAACAAGCGGTCCACTTCATTGGTATGCCCGAGGGCAATCTGGCACTCGCTGAAGCCGCCGTCTACCTGGCGACAGCGCCGAAAAGTAACTCCCTCTATGAGGCGTATTCTCGGGTTCAGGCGGAGATTAAAAAAGGTTCTGCCGATTCGGTGCCGCTGCACCTGCGCAATGCGGTAACGCCTCTTATGCAGCAGATGAGTTATGGCAAGGGATATAAATATGCTCACGATTATCCAGAGCACTTTGTTGAGCAGCAAAACCTGCCTGATTCACTCCAGGGCAGACAGTATTACTCTCCCAGTGAACAGGGATACGAGAAACAGGTTATAGCCCGGCTCAAAAAATGGTGGCAGGGGAAGAAAAAAGTGGGCGAAACTGACAAAGGAGAGGAGGAAGAAGATTGAAATCTATTCCGGCCAGGTTTCCCTGTGGTGATATTACTTTAGAGGGAGAATGGCTTCTCCCCGATGGTGAAGGCTCTTTCCCGGGCGTTGTTGTTTGCCACCCTTACCCTCCTGGCGGTGGCAATATGGTGAATAGTGTTGTTGCTGCCATCTGCCAGGCGCTGGTCCGACAGTCACTCGCTGCCTTCCGGTTCAATTTCAGGGGAGTAGGTAACAGTGAAGGTAGCTTCGGAGAAGGCATCGCCGAACGGGAAGATGTTAAGGCAGCTTTAGATTTTGCCATGTCCACCACAGGTATTGACACCAGAAGAATTGGGCTGGCGGGATACTCTTTCGGTGCTATGGTAGCCCTGCCGGTTGCCCTTCAGGATGAGCGGGTCAGTCTTCTGGCACTGGTCTCAGCACCGCTGAGGGATTCTAACTGTGAAGAACTAAAGGAATATGGCAAGCCCAAACTTTATGTTATCGGTGACTCTGACCAGATGATACCTCTTGAGCGTGTCCAGCAACAAATCAAGGGTGTTCTCGGACCCGAACAGTACCAGGTAATAAAAGGGGCTGACCACTTTATGGGCGGCTATGAAGGAGAGGTCGGCCAAACAGTATCCCGGTTCTTCGCCGCTGGCTTCAATCAGGGCTAAACTGGCTGAAGGACAGGCTGGTTCCTACTTTTTAAGCACTTCATACAGGCGTGCCATGTTCGTTTGTAGCGACCGCCGTGCCTGGGATTCATCCCCCAGCTTAAGAGAGTACTTTTCTGGTAGGGAGGTGTCTTCCTGAGCCTCCTCCAGGCTCATCCCCTGATTAATGGCCGCCGTAGCCATATCTATCCAGGCCTGAATTAAGGAGCTCATCTCCGGGATGTACCCTCGGTCGCAGACTTCACCGTGCCCGGGAACCAGCACATCGGCATCCAGTTCCTGATATCGCTTCAGCGAATCCAGCCACTCATAGGGCAGGGCTTGGTGAAGGAAAGGGTTGACTTTATAAACTACATTGTCTGAGGTGAAGACTACCTTCTCCTCAGGTACATAAACCAGCACCTGGTAAGGGGTGTGCCCGGGAAGGTTAATAAGATGAAAAGTATGGTCACCGAGATAAAGGGTCAGCCGCTGGGAAAGGGTAATGGTGGGCGGGCGATAGCTGTATCCTTCAAGCAGGGGAAGGCTATCAGGAGCCATCTGCCGGGTGCGTTCCTTCAGTTGCTCAACCGAGGAGGCTAAAATTGCCTCTCTGGTGCCCTCGTGAGCTACCACCGTACCCTCAAAAAAGTAGTTACCGGTGAAGTGGTCGCCGTGGGGCTCAGTGTTTATCAGGTATCGAACCTGACCGTGCTTGGCAATCTCATCTCGCCACTTTATTGCGTCTGTAGGTGTCTGGGGAGTATCAATCATCACCACCCCTTCCTTGGTGACGACAAAGCTGTTGTTGCTGCCCTGAAACCCTGTTTCGACGTAAACATTATCGGTAATCTTTTGCATCGTCCCTCCTTTCGGAATTCGAGCGGAATTTGTCAGGCAGGCTAGGTAGTAACCTGTTCATTATATTTCCTCTTCTCTTCCCGGTACCATTTAACTTGCTCGGCAATCATTTCTCTAATAGGGAGATTATAGGGGCACCTTTCCTCGCACTCACCGCACTCGGTGCAGTTGGCTGCCTTTTCCATTGCCGTTTCAACCATTCCGGAGAAGAACCTCTCCGGTGGCATGCGTTTGAAGAAGCTGGTGCTGGTCATCACTGTTGTGATGGGTATTTCTACGGTGCAGGGCTGGCAATACTCACAACGACGGCAAAATCTGGTGCCCAGCTCATCTCTTAACCGCTGCATTTCCTGCTCTTCTGCCTCGGTCATTTGCCGTGGTCCCTCCAGTATCTGAACAATCTCCTCTATCTCGTGTATCTTCTCTATACCCGGAATTGGAACCAGGTCAGGAAACTGAAAAAGGTACTTGAAAGCGATGGTAGCGTTATCCAGCATTCCTCCAGCCAGCGGCTTCATGGCAATGAAGCCGACATCGTGCTCTCTGGTCAGGGGAAGAAGCTCGTCGGCTGGCTCGGAGGTAATGAAGTTAAAGGGGAACATTATTGTCTCGAAGCGGTCTGATTTCACCGCCTCTTTGGCAATGTCCATCGAGTGTGAGGTAATGCCAATGTGCTTGACCTGCCCTGCCCTCTTGGCCTCCTCTAACACGGCCATCGGTCCATTGGGGTCAAGAACCATTTTCAGGTTATCTGAATCGCTGACGCCGTGGAACTGGTACAGGTCTATGGAGTCGACTCCAAGACGCTCCAGGCTTAATTTGAGGTCACTTTTAACCCCCTCGGCAGTCCTGGCATGAGTCTTTGTGGCCAGGACAAGCCCCTGCCGCCGTCCCTTGATTGCTTTGCCGATGCGCTCCTCGCTGGTGGTATAGCCATTGGCAGTATCAAGAAAGGTGATGCCCAGGTCGAGACATCTCCTGACCACGGCAACTGCATCATCTTCGGAAAGCCTCTGAATCGGGATACCCCCGAAACCCAGTTTTGATACCATCATCTCAGTCTTGCCCAGCCTAATCGTCTCCATGTCTTTTCTCCCTTCTATTTAATAATGTCCTTCATTACTTCGAAGAATTCTTCTGGCCCTTTATCCAGCGATAGCTTTTCCATAGGACACATATCTTTCCTATTGTGTTGTTGAATATAGGGTACAATTTCGTTTATGTGGTATTTAATGCCATATTTATCGAGTGTCTTGATGGCAATCTGGCTGCCTAGCGGGCTATAAACCTCCTGGCAGCCAGCCTCAATAGATAGTAAAGCAGCGGCATTACCCATTATCTTATCAAAAACTACTACCTGCCGGTGATAAGAAGCAAACCTATCTAGGTATTCAAGTAAGGGGAGCAGCCTCTCCCTATTTGATGAAAAGAGTAATTTGCTATCTTTGTATACCTGCAGGGTATGGTCGCTTACCAGGAATTCATTGAACAAAGGTTTGTACATTTGAAGATTCTCTTGGGTGATGATAAACTCCTCTCTTTCTCGCTGTCAAGCTTGATGCCACGCCATAATGCTCTAGGTAAACGGCCTCCGCTTGACTAAAAAAGCGCCTTCAGCCAGATTTTGTTTCTGTAAAAAAATAATAGAGGGCACGGTCAAATGCCCTCCATTCTAATCTAGTCTCTCGAGCCCAACTCACTTGCGGTGCTCAGCACCGCAGTGGGCCTCTCTTTTAGGAGACCGGCCCCCAACTCACTCAATCGAGCTGAGTTCGAGTTCCGGCTGCCCTGCCAAAGGCAGGGCACTAACTGTCAACCTGCCAAACTCCCAGTAGTGCGTGAAGCCTCATGACACACCTCCCGAAGCAAAACTCGATTGGTAACATGTAGCTTCCTATTAATCATTAAACCACAATTAGTTCCATCTGTCAAATTTAGTTCCAGTTTCAGCAGTATCTTTCGAGATTGTTTATTAACCTCACCCCCTTAAAGCACCCAGAAAAATCTTCGGTTTTCCTGAGAACCCACTTAATTTTAATGACTCCATCCCCCTTTATCCCCCTTCCCCTTATCAAGGGGAAGGGGGAGTGATTATATAAGAGAGGCTCTGCCTCTCTTATATTCTCCTTTAGTCTGATTCTTTGGAGAAGAATACTGTCCTTCGACGTGTCCTTCTTAAACGACCTCATCCTATCCCCATTAGCAATTCCATCCCTTAGGTTATATAATTGATGTAGCAAGCATAATACAAAAAATCTTAAAAGAAGGTAATATATGACGGATAAAACAGATAGGCTAATGATATTCATTGATGGCAGTAACCTGTACCATTCTCTTAAGGGCCATTTTAGGAGAACTGATATAGACATGGGCAAGTTTGCTAACAAAATCCTGGATAAGCGTCGTCTGATAAGAATCTACTACTATAATGCCATAGTGGGACGAAAGGAAGAGCCAGAGCGCTATCGAGACCAGCAAGCCTTCTTTGCCAGCGTCAGCGCCATACCTTATTGTGAGCTGCGTTTGGGGCGTTTGGTTTACATCAACTGGCCTAATGCACCTCCTTACGAGAAGGGGGTTGATATACAATTAACCACAGACTTGCTAACTCATAGTTATAAGAATAATTATGATGTGGCTATTCTTGTTGCCGGGGATAGTGACTACGTGGGTGCCCTACAGGCGGTAAAGGATAACGGGAAGAATATAGAGGTGGCACTCTTTGGCAAAGAGCGGACTTCTCGGCCATTAAGGGAAGTTGCTGATAGGGTTATCACCATAGACCGCCGACTTCTAAAAGGTTGCTGGAAATAAACACCCACTCTTACGGGTTGGTATGAAATTAAAAAGCCAGGCAAAGGCTTCCCATCTGATATAGTATTACCTTGTTTCACCGATTATAACGGCGATGGCATAATCCTTTGAATCTGAGAGACTGATAGCCAGCTTATCCATGCCCAAACCATCAGCTTTCTCTTGTGCTTTACCATGTAGACGAACCAGTGGCTTGCCACTGGGTTCAGCCAATATCTCGATTTCTCTCCAGCTTATACCCTTGGCTCCAGTGCCGAGGGCTTTCATTACTGCTTCCTTGCCGGCAAAGCGGGTAGCCAGGCGCTCAGGTTTTTTACGGCATAGCCTGAGTTCTGACTCCGTATATACCCGGTGAAGGAAGCGCTCCCCCCAGCGCTCCACAACCTCTTGGATGCGAGCTATTTCTATTATATCCACACCAATATGATTCATTGTCTATAATATCTGCTCAGCCTATTTGGTTAGAAGTATATTTTAGCACTAATTCAGGTCTATTATAAACCATCGAAAACTAATGTTGTTTAAAGTAACCCATCCCCTTGACTCCTTTCCCTTAGTAAGGGAAGGGAGGGAGAATGTAGGTGAGAGAGGGGTGAATTCCCTCTCTATAGTCTCTTCCCCCTCTCCTTGAGAAGGAGAGAGCTATAAAAGGAGAGAGCTATAAAAAGTGGAGCTAGAGGGACGAAGCCCCTCAAACAATAGCATCGGAGCGTTAAAGAGGGGCGCTAGCCCCTCTTATTAAAAACTTCCCCCTTCCCCTTATCAAGGGGAAGGGGGATTAAGGGGGATGGGGTTGATAAACAATCTCGAAAAACCGTATTGTGAGTACCATCAGGATACCTTGTTGGAAACCAGTAATTGAGATAGCTGCTAAAAGGTGGTAGCCTATTAAGTGATGTTAGATTGAAATAAGAGGTTTGTGGCTCAAGCGGGGTGCTGGGGTCAATTCACATGAGTAAGGGAGTTTAATGCTGTTAAACTACTATGCTGGCACATCAGGCTGGCATTACGAGCACTGGCGGAGGAGGTTCTATCCCGAAAAGTTGCCTAAGGCAAAGTGGCTGGAATTTTACGCCGGTCATTTCGCTACGGTTGAACTCAATAATAGTTTTTACCGGCTGCCTTCAGAGAATGCTTTTACCAACTGGCGCGATTCTTCACCAGCCAATTTCACCTTTGCTGTCAAGGTGAGCCGCTTTATCACTCACATTAAGCGGCTCAAGGATACCGGAGAGGCAGTAGATAATTTTATCACCAGAGCTAAAATCCTGGGTGATAAGCTGGGTCCGCTTCTATATCAACTGCCACCTAATATGCACCGCAATGATGAATTGCTGGAATCATTCCTTGCTACTTTACCACGGGGACTGAAGCATGTAATTGAATTTCGGCACCAGTCCTGGCTTGAGGAAGGGGTTTTCCAAATTTTACGTAAGTATGATACAGGACTCTGTGTCTTTGATATGCCATCTGTCAGTTGTCCCCTGGTGGCGACAGCAGATTTTGCCTATATCAGGTTTCATGGTAGCACCGGTCTCTACTCAAGCTGTTACTCCGATGAGGAATTGGCTACCTGGGCAAAAAGGCTGACCAATCTGGCAGAGAACCTGAAGGCAATCTATGTCTATTTCAATAACGATGCCGAAGGGTTTGCCGTGAGAAACGCCCTGACACTTGCTACTTATCTGGAAACTCAGGTGGCAGAGAAATGACTCTTTAGTAACACTGATTTGACAGTTCTGATAACAAGTGGTATAAGTCTATTTGATTCCACAGTCTGTTGTTTTTATGATTTGCTGTCTATGAAAGGGGGCCAAAGAAGTATGGAAGAGAAGGCAGAAGGTATGCTCAGTCCGTATCGAGCTTTAGACCTGACCGATGAGCAGGGCCTGCTGTGTGGCAAGATACTGGGAGACCTTGGCGCCGATGTTATCAAGATTGAGAGACCGGGTGGTGACCCTGCCCGGAACCTGGGTCCCTTCTATCATGACGAGCCTGACCCGGAAAAGAGCCTCTTCTGGTTTGCTCTCAATACCAGTAAAAGGGGAATAACCCTTGATATTGAGACAGTCGATGGACAGGGAATCTTTAAGAAGCTGGTAGAGACTGCTGACTTTGTGATAGAGTCATTCCCCCCGGGATACATGGATAATCTTGAGTTGGGATACTCAGACCTGGAGAAAATTAATCCCGGTGTAATCATGGTTTCCATCACTCCCTTTGGACAGACAGGTCCTTATAAAGACTATAAGACTTCAGACATTGTAGCCTGGGCAATGGGTGGCGATATGGCACCGTGGGGCGATGCTGACCGTCCTCCTATCCACTTCAGTCATCATTCCCAGGCATACCTTCATGCCGGAGCTGATGGTGCTCAGGGAGCAATGACGGCTCTCTACCACCGTTGGAGTACGGGGGAAGGACAGCAGGTTGATGTCTCCATCCAGGAGGCTGTTGTTCAGTGCACCGAGCATATTACAGCTGGTTGGGACCTCAGGAAGACCATCCAGAAGCGGGGAGGAGAGCTGTCTGGTTCTAGAACTCGCCTGACACAGTTATGGCCCTGTAAGGACGGCTATGTCTCCTGGTTTTACTGGGGTGGTGCGATGTCACTGCGTACTAATGTGCCAATGGTAAAGTGGATGGAGAGTGAGGGGATGGCAGACGATTTCTTAAGGGAGTTTGATTGGAGCAAATTTGGTATTGATACAACTCAGGAGGAAGTGAATCGCATCGAAGGGCCGACGGCCAGGTTTTTCATGGCACACACTAAAGCCGAACTCTTCGAAGGAGCGCTGAAGCATGGTGTCCAGGTTTATCCTGTATCTACTCCTGTTGACATGCTGGAGAGCCCTCAGCTTGCAGCAAGGAACTTCTGGCAGGAGGTGGAGCATCCTGAACTGGGTGCCACCATTACCTATATCGGCGCTTTTGCCAACGCCTCAGAGGCACCTCCCAGAATATCGCGTCGTGCCCCGCTTATCGGTGAGCACAACCAGGAAATTTACGAGAAGGAGTTGGGCATCTCGAAGGATAAACTGCTTATACTAAAGCAGACCGGGGTTATATAGAGAGGCTCAACAAAGAGGAGAAAAAGATGGAGAAAAAACTGCTTGAAGGTATAAGGGTTGTCGATTTTACCTGGCATCTTACAGGACCCCTAACAACCAAGCATCTCTCTGACCTTGGGGCAGAGGTGATTATAGTAGAGAGCAGGAGAAGGCCTGGCTGGGAGCGAGGAGCTCCCCGTTCGGGCAGTACTGACCAATACTGTACCTGCAAGCTTAGCATAACCCTTAATACTCGTGAACCTAGGGGGCTTGAGTTAGTCAAACGGTTAATTGCTCAGTCTGATATCGTGGTGGAAAACTTTGCCGGAGGGGCAATGAAAAGGATGGGCTTAAGCTATGAGGTAGTCAGGGAGATAAAGCCAGACATCATCATGCTCAGCTCCTCAATGCAGGGGCAAACGGGACCATACTTTAACCACCCTGGTTCGGGGCACAAACTGACGGCGCTGGCAGGCTTCAGTAATATTCTCGGCTGGCCCGACCGGCAGCCAGGATGGATAGCAGCCTACACTGATTTCATCGCCCCCCGTTATAATATACTGGCTATTATGGCTGCCCTTGAATACCGGCGCCGGACAGGCAAGGGGCAATACCTCGACATGTCCCAGTATGAAGCCGGCATTCAATTCATGGCACCCCTTGTTCTTGATTACGTCGTAAACAAGCGGGTAGCCAACAGGATGGGAAATCAGTGTCCATATGCTGCTCCTCACAACGCCTATCGCTGCCTTGGTGAAGACAGATGGTGCGCTATAGCCGTATTCACCGATGAGGAATGGGAGAGCTTCTGTAAGGTTATTGGCAATCCGGAATTGGCAAATGACCCAAGGTTCGCCACTCTGTTAGCGAGGAAGGAAAACGAGGAGGAACTGGACAGGCTGGTAAATGAGTGGACAAGTAACCGCTCAGCGGAAGAGGTGATGGACATGATGCAGTCAGCCGGGGTGGCGGCGGGAGTGGTGGAAACCGGCGAGGACTTGCTGGACCACGACCCTCAGCTTAAGCACCGTAATACATTCATAGAGCTTGAGTATCCGGGAATCGGGAAATACCGTACCCACGTCGGCGCTCACTTTCTGCTATCAAAATATCCCTATGAGCTTAAGGTGGCTCCCTTGCTGGGCGAACATAACGAATATGTCCTCAAGGGAATCCTTGGCGTACCAGATGATGAGTATGAAGAGTTGATAAAAGAAGGGGTTATTGATTAGACCAGGCAGTCTCAGCTTCTTGAAGTATTTGCCGTTTGAAGCTCATAGCTCTTATAATGAATAACATCAGTATATTTCAGTATGCAGGCTATAAATTAATTATGAAGGGAGACTAAAGTATGGCGGAGATAGAGAAGGCAGAAGGCATGCTAAATCCGTATCGTGTTCTAGACCTGACCGACGAGAAGGGCATTCTGTGTGGCAAGATACTGGGAGACCTCGGGGCCGATGTTATCAAGATTGAAAGGCCGGGTGGTGACCCTGCCCGGAACCTCGGTCCCTTCTATCACGACGAGCCTGACCCAGAAAAGAGCCTCCTATGGTTTGCCTATAACGCCAACAAGAGAGGAATAACCCTTGATATCGAGACAGTCGATGGGCAGGAAATCTTCAAGAAGCTGGTAAAGAGTGCTGACGTCGTAGTAGAGTCCTTCCCCCCGGGATATATGGGCAAGCTTGGCCTGGGATACCTAGACCTGGAGAAGGTCAATCCCGGCATAATCATGGCTTCTATCACCCCTTTTGGACAGACAGGCCCTTATAAGGACTATAAAACTTCAGACATGGTAGGCTGGGCAATAGGCGGCTATATGTACACGCTCGGCGATGCTGACCGTCCCCCTATCCGGATTGGGCATCATTTCCAGGCATACCTGCATGCGGGGGGTCAGGCTGCTCAGGGAGCGATTTTGGCTCTTTACCACCGGGAGATTACAGGGGAGGGACAGCACGTTGATGTCTCAATACAGGACTCTGTCGCCCGGTGCACCCCCGAGAGGATTACAGAAGCCTGGGATTTCAATAAAAGAGTTGTGCATCGAGGAGGGCGGAGCGCTGGACCTCACATATCACGGATATGGCCCTGCAAGGACGGCTATGTTTTTGCCTTCTTCTGGACTGGCCAGGATGCGAGGCGCTGGAACACACCGATTGTAGAAATGATGGATAGCAAAGGAATGGCAACCGACTTTATGAAGGAGTTTGACTGGGATACATTTAACTTTCAAACAATAACTCCAGATGTGGTAGAGAAACTATCAGAACCAACTGGCAAGTTTTTCATGTCACACACCAAAGCAGAACTACTTGAGTTAGCACTGAAGCATAATGCCCAGCTCTATCCTCTGGCTAGCACTGCTGACACAGTAAAGAATCCTCAGCTTGCTGCCAGGGAGTTCTGGGTAGAATTGGAGCACCCTGAATTGGGAGATACTATTACCTACCCCGGCGCTTTTGGCAAGACCACGGAAGCACCTCCCAGAATATCACGCCGTGCTCCACTTATTGGTGAGCACAACGAGGAGATTTACGAGAAGGAGTTAGGTGTATCAAAAGATAAGCTCCTTGCATTAAAGCAGGCTAAGGTCATATAGCGAACTTCAAACGAGAATAGGAGGAAGACATGGTAGAAAAGTTACTTGAGGGAATAAAGGTTGCTGATTTCAGTCGGGTCATAGTGGGACCTCTAACAGCCAAGACTCTTTGTGACTATGGCGCAGAGGTGATTAAGATAGAGGGCAAAAGCAGGCTGGGTCACTATCGAACAACAGGCCCAGAGCCGGACCTCAGTGCTCACTTTACCTCTTGGAACACCGGTAAGCTCAGCATAGCTCTTAATCTCACCCTTCCCAGAGGGCTGGAGGTAGCCAAAAAAATAGTTGCCTGGGCTGATATTGTAGTCGAAAGCTTCGCTGGCGGGTCCATGAAAAGGATGGGTCTGGGTTATGAAGTGCTTAAAGAGATAAAACCAGACATAATCATGCTCAGTTCCTGCATGCAGGGACAAACAGGGCCTTTTTCCAGGCACCCTGGCTGGGGCTTCCAGTTGTCAGGTCTATCAGGCTTCAACATTGTTTCCGGCTGGCCCGACCGTGAGCCACCGGAACTCGGAGTCTACACGGATTTTATCGCCCCCCAGTTTAATGTCGTTACTATCCTTGCTGCTCTTCTCTATCGGCGCCGGACAGGCAAAGGAATGTACATAGATATGTCCCAGTATGAAAACGCCGTACACTTTATGGCACCTCTTATTCTTGACTATACCGCAAACCGGCGGGTAGCCAACAGGATGGGAAACCGCTCGGATTATGCCTCCCCCCACAATGCCTATCGCTGCCTGGATGCAGACAGGTATTGCACTATCTCCATATCCACTGATGAGGAGTGGGAGAATTTCTGTAAGGCGATTGAAAATCCGGCGTGGACGCAGGAACCCAGGTTCAGTACCCCTGCGGCAAGAAAGGAAAACGCAGAAGAACTGCATCGGCTGATAGAGGAATGGACAGCCAACTACTCAGTAGAAGAGGTATTATCTAAAATGGCACCAGCCGGGGTAACGGCAAGCCGGGTGCTAACAGGACAGTCTCAGGTGGAACATAAGCCTTCTGGTGCCTATCGCTGCCGCGGCGAAGACAGGTGGTGTGCTATCGCCGTATCTACCGATGAGGAGTGGGGGAGCTTCTGTAAGGTCATTGGCAATCCTGCATGGACAAAGGACACTAAATTCAGCACCTTGCTGGCGAGGAAGGAAAACGGGGAGGAACTGGATAGGCTGGTAGAGGAGTGGACAATCAAGCACTCAGCGGAAGAGGTAATGACTCTGATGCAGGCAGCCGGGGTGGCAGCAGGAGTGTTGGAAACCGGTGAGGACCAGCTTGAGCATGACCCCCAGTTTAAGCACCGCCACTTTTTCCGGGAGGTTGACCATGCGAAAATGGGAGTACACCACCCCACGGCATCTCCCTTCATACTATCGAAGTCGCCCTGTGAAGTAGGGAAAGTCCCCCTGCTGGGTGAGCATAATGAGTATATCTTAACGGAAATCCTGGGTTATTCGGATGAGGAGATTGCCGAGCTGGTAATAGAAGGAGCTGTTGAGTAGATAGTGTTCAATACCACTAACAGCAACCATCGTCTGCAATAGGGGAATCGAAACTACCGGTTTTTAAAGGGTTTGTCTCTTACCAGGCCGAAGCATATTACGGCTCCCAGCCCGGCGGCTAAGGTGCCCATCAGGAAGGTTGGTTGCGGTCCCCAAGCACTCCAGACAAATCCCCCCAGGGCTGAGCCGGCGATAATACCGGTGTTCTCACATACTCCTCCGTAAATTCCCATAGCTGTGCTTTGCCGGTTTAGTGGCACAGAATCTGATAGCAAGCCCAGTGCCGCCGGGCTGAACATCACCAGACCTAAACCGTTAATAACCACGAATACGATAAGCCATGAGAAGCTTTGGGTAAAAGCTATTCCCGCCATTGCCCCGGACGACACCAGAAGTCCAAGTATCATAAACGTCTTTTTCCCCACCCGGTCGGCAAGCATCCCCATAGGGACACCCAGCACCACAGTAACCAGCCCGCTAATGGTAAAGAGGATGCCGACCTCAGTAGCCCCTACCCCCACCACTTGGGTAGCTAGCAACGGTAGAAAGGTCATAGTAGCCCCCAGCCCCAGAAACCGAAGGGCGGTTACAATACATTGTGGGGTGAGGGAGAAGAAACTAAGCCTCGGGCTAGAGGACGGAAGCTCTTCCACCCTGGTATTAGTAACGGCTGGGGGTGCCGGCTTCATCGACCGAATTTTCCTCAAGCCTGTTAGCACCGACAAGCCTGCCAGCAGGGAAATACCACAGGAAGCGAAAAAGACTGAATGGTATCCCCAGGTATCAACCATAAAACCGCTCGGAAGAGCACCGAGGCTTCTGGAAGCAGATAGCATAACAGCAGAAATAGCCATGAAGGTAGC
The DNA here is from genome assembly GCA_964396535.1 of uncultured Dehalococcoidales bacterium. GTDB lineage: Bacteria > Chloroflexota > Dehalococcoidia > Dehalococcoidales > UBA2162 > CAYNFT01. The sequence continues at coordinate 31,997 of CAYNFT010000013.1, forward strand.
CTTTTTAAATGGTGGTGCGCTGGCACCAATGTATCCCCGCCCCGGCCCGAAGATGGCCGAGCGGACTACACCCCAGAAGAAAAAGATAGTAAAAATAGCGGGAACACTCTCGGTCAAAACGAAGAGTATTACCATACCGGCACAAGCAAAAGTGCCTATATTCATCGAGAGCTTTATCCCCAGCCTGTCGGCTACCCATCCCCAAGAACCCTCACCGATGGCCATGCCTACCATAGCTACGGAAAGCATCAAGCCCAGTACTTCGGGCTCAACACCGATGGAGGTCAGGTAAAGGGGCAGAACAGGGTTAAGGATACTCATCGCCAGCGTACCCAGTCCCAGGATAGCTATTACTGGTACCATCTCGCCGCTGAAAATCCTTTTCGTCTAATCCGTCACTTCCTGCATCGATTTTTTATGAGAGGATTCTTATTGTAAACTGCGTCAATAATATATAATTAGCACCAAGTGGTCAAACCTGACGTGATGGGGTTATCTAGTAGGAAGATTTAAAGGGAGCAAAGCCCCCTTTAAAAAACTTTCTTCCCTCTCCCCTTCATAAAGGGAGAGGGATACAGGGTAAGGGGTTAATAACGCTCTCAAAGACAGGACTTACCGGAATAATTGCCTGAGATGTCTGCTAAATGTATGAGCATTGCCAGGAAGCTGTTTTTTTGCTAACATTTCCTACAGGGACCTGGGGGAGTGCCGGAACTGGCAGACGGGCATGACTTAGGATCATGTGCAGCAATGCGTGGGGGTTCGAGTCCCCCCTTCCCCACTTAGGGAGACGATACCTAGAACCGTTGGACACTCTAAAGCCTTGTCAGGGAGAGTCTTTTCAATAACCTTTACATGGATTTCTTAAGAAGTACTCTTATATGCGCACCTTGTCACGTTAAATATTGTTTACAGTTTAAAAATGTTTTTCATGTTGTCTGCTAAATATTGTACCCGAGTCCGAGAATTCGACGCACAATAAACACAATTGCGATAACTATTATCGTAGCTACGATTATTATGGTAATTCTCTTTTTTATGCTCATTTCTTCTTACGGCTGAGATATCGGCGCACAAAATACCCAATGGCCATAATAATTATCGTGGGTATGACTATTACGAGAATATGGTGTATACTCATTTCCTCTCCTGCCTATTAAAAAGAATCTTTTGTTACGTCCACTTCGTCAATATCTCTTCTCTCTGAAATGACTTTGTACTCAGGAAGAAGAGAATGATGTCCGCTGCTAAGATGACGGCAGAAATAATCAGAAGAGTCTTGGTGTCTAGCGATATTGCCCCGACTTCGCTGGCAACATAGATAGCGGCGAGAGGAAGCGCGATGAAA
>CAYNFT010000014.1:0-6448 GCA_964396535.1 uncultured Dehalococcoidales bacterium
TTATCCACTGTCATATCATACCTGTCAAGCTTGTCAAAGTATAGAACGATTGCATAGGAGTGAGGGTATCCTGTAAAGAGAGTCTAGGGTGACCACAACTCACCCTACAAAATGAGCCCCCTTCGTAAACGAAGGGGGCTCTTAGGAGATACCCAGCCTATTTACTTTTAATAGTTTCTAGTCAACTTTATTAACTGCTGGTTACTACTACCCGGCATGAGCCGTTGATTAAGAAGTCCAGCATGCCATCTGATGGATTGATGTGCGGTATCTTCAGATGAGCCAGGTCGGCACCGGCTGCCTGCTGCTGCAGCATATAAGCCTGGAAGGCATCCTTGGGAAGTAGGGTAACTCCCAGCGGCTTCAGGCCAAGGAATGACTCTATATTAGCATAGTCGCCATCGAGTTTCTTGAGTTGCTCGTGAACTCTGGACGTTATGTCGTCCGGTCTATAGCTGTCTGTCTTGGTCTCAATATACAGGCGTAGTGTTGGTTTACTGTTAGCCACCTCCTTACGCACCGTCCAGTCGGCATAGTCAACCCCCGAGCGCTCTATGGCCCGCCAGATAATCCCCTCGGTTAACCGGGTGAAACCGGCAATGTCAATCAGGTCATCTACCCGGGAATAAAATTCCATCTGGGGGATGTCTATATTAAGCTGTTCATTACGAAGAGAGGTTATCCTAATCATATCACCAATTCTATATCTAATCAGGGCTCCACCATAGAAGTTAGTGATGACTATTTCATACCTCTCACCGGCTTTTACCTCGTCCAGCAGAAGAGTTTTCGGCTGATACGAGCGGTCTTCCTTTGACCTAAGGCTCTCTTTCTCAGGGATAAACTCAAGGAAATTGAGGTGAGGTACGAAGGTCATGCCCTGATAGTCCCAAGTCTGCGTAGCGACTACAGAAGCCTCGGTACAGCCGTAAACTTCCAATGGATACCTGCCCCACATTTCTTTGATTCTATCTTCGAAGACCGGGGTATCTGTGCCGCAACCTATGATGCCCTTTAGCGACCATACATCCTGAGGCAGTATCGGGCGATGAGCCAGCTTGCTTTTCGCTACCCCCTTTAGCAGTCGAAGTAAAGCCTGAGGTCTCCGCAGGAAGGGTTTGATGTCTATATTTGCATTTCCCTGACTGAAGCGCTCACCTATTGCCACCATCACGCTGGATATACCGCCGAATATTTCCATCCCTTCTAATAGAGCAAGCTTGAAGCCCTCCTGCAACCTGTCGGCGAACTCCATTTTCTCCGCCTTATCAACCGGCGGCAGAAAATCGACGATGGATTCATCATCCAACATGCGCCCCATTACGCCGGATAAATATGGTGCAGGTGCCGCCGCATATAGCATCTTATTATGCTGCCTCAGAACGACATCCCCTCTCTGCTTACAGGTGCAAAAAAGTAATAATGCCGCGACAATTGGACCCGCCTCTTCATATTGCCTGGCAGTGATAGGTATCCACTTATAGAAGTACTCACCAGACCTGCCCGAGGTATGTGCCCACATTAATGGCTTCCCCGGTAGCACGTTCCTCCTCCGCTTCAGCAGATAGGGTGCATAATCGGCATAAGTGGTAAGTGGCACCTGTTCACGGAATTCCTCCACGGTGTGAGGGTCAGCTCCGTTCATGATATAGCGGCCCAGTTCGCATTTCTTCAGTAGCTCTAGCTGCTCCAGAAGCAACCGCTTCTGAATATTCATGAAGTCCTCTATACTCAAATCAATAAACCCGCAGCACCTCTGCCATAGCTCTTCATACCTGCCTTGCTTGAGTAGTTCACCTAATGTAGCCATTTTTAATTTCCTCCTTTTTAAGCTCAAGATTTTTAAGCTCTGCCTTGTTTAGTGAACTGATGAAGGCATTTAGACTCCGCCGATTCGGCACCAGCATAGGAGTTTCTTTTCGGTAGCTATCATATCCAGTAAAAATCCTGCCGAAGAAAAACTTGTCCTGCACGATAACTAACACTATGTCCAGCAGAATAAATACTGGTGCGGTTGTAAGCAGTAGACTTGACCTTGAAATTAGAATTAACGAGAGCATGAACAGGACGAACCAGTGCACTCCTGGATGACGAACAAGAGCATATAGCCCGGTTGTTACTAGTTTATTGCCGACACCAGTGGCAATATATGTTTTGCGGAAGGGTAGATTGATAAACAGGGAATACATCAGCAGCAGAAGAGATATTACTAGCAGTACCCAGCCTAGCCAGGTAGACCATAGGGGTAAAGACAGTCTATCTGGAGCAAGGCATATCATAATTAGCGAGTAGGTCAGTAGGCCACTACCCAGAATCCAGATAAGAGGTTTAGCCCCGGGCAATCTTTTTAAGGAGACAATGTCGAAAAGATAAACTATGAAAAAACCAAGACAACCTATGACTACATAAATCATAATGCAGCCTCACCTGTAACTATCGCAGCTTGTCTTGGTAATGGGAAGGTTTTGTGTACTAGAACAATGTTCTATACCCCAAGATTAATAAGAGCAACTAATGAAAAACCCTTCTCCTTTAAAGGAAGAAGGGTTTTAAAACGGCTGACCGAAAAACGTAAACTCCCCGGGTATTATTGAGATTGGTTATCTATTTCCACTTAATCGTAGCTTTCCCCTTTTCGTTGTCAAAGTCCATATCTGTTTGGAGTCCTTGTAGTTTGCCGGTTAGCTCTCCAAATTCAATTCCTTGCGCTTGTTTGCCTACTTCAAGTCCATAGTTAACGAAGAAGTCAAGGAAACTCTTAAGGAGCTTCTTCATATCCTGCTCTAAGGCGTAAACCTCTTCTTTAGTTGCATACTGTGGTTCTTTCGTCTCCTGTTTCAGTTGACAGTCAATCAAGAAATCAAGAAATTCACCCTGGCTCATATCGCCTCGATTATCATTAATCCTTTTAACAAGCTCCGCTGGCACTATCAACATCCTTTTTTCAGCCACAATATATCTCCTTTAATTTGTCTCTTTCTGTAATACTGAAAAAAACAAATACAAGGTTCAGTCTTCAGCCCCCGTTTCGAGCATTTGATGAATGTTATCTATGTTTCTCAGAAGCCTGAGACCTTTCCTAGTCACTCTGTAGGTTACGGTTGGATTGCCCACATTGACCTTGTCTATAAGCTTCAGTTGCAGTAAGAAACTGAGATACTTTTGTAGCTGGAAATAGCTCATATTAGCGCTGTACATTATTTCAGTCTTACCTGCTTCACCTAATCTCAACATATCAGCTATTATCTCGATGTTAGATCTTCTATTGTTTAGTTTCATCCCTCTCACCCCCCGGCTGTTTGCAGCTTCTAGTTAATACCTCAGATACTTGCTTCTACTACTCTGTTAACCCTAGGAATAATTTTGCGAGCCAAAGAGGTCAATTTTGTGAGCCTAAAGGTTTACGCAAGATGATACCCTTTTGTTCGCCAATTGTCAAGAGGGGATATTAAAAAAAATGAGACAGAACTTAAATCCGTGCGGAGAAAAAAGCCTCCTCAGAATCCTGGGACAGCTCTAAAAAAAACTGCTGAAAAACTTAGTTTTTCAGCAGAGTCGGGGTACGAGGCGGTTCGTTTTGCCGACAGTCAAGCAGTGTCAGCCTGCTTCAGGGTTACCTGGAATTCTTTCCTGAAGTTAGGTGCCGGACCAGCCATAATTTTAAGGGGCAAGCTAACAAACTTGTGTCTTTCCACTGGCTTTTCTATCACATCCTCTACCTCAGGCATCTTCCCCAACCTATCCAGAGTATCCGACGGCAAGTTGGCTTTTCGCGGCACAATAGTAATGGCAGTGCCTTTGCTCCAAGAGCCAATCTCCTGCACAATGGTTGCCTCGAGCGTCTCCTCTACTTGGCAAAGGAATCTCAGCAACTGGACCGCCTCAAAAGGTGGAGGTATAACCAGTTCTACCTCTCTAACTATATCTTTTAGCGATGGGTATTCTGGTTCCCCTTCCGCAGCTTGGGATGTTGATGTCAGACGCTCATCAATGACTAATTCCCCCTGATAAGCCCTCCTGATAGCCTGGACAAGCTCCTGGTGATTTATGTCTTCAAGAAGGTAGCCTGCTGCTCCGGCTTCCAGAGCCTCGGCCAAGCTACCCTTATCAAGAGTTAACAGAATGACCTTACAAGAGCTCTGCTTCTGCAGCAAGCGGCGGGTAGCCTCAATTCCACCTACACCCTGCACATCAGTATCCATAAGGATGACGTTTGGTGAGACTACTTCTATCAGGAATAAGGCTTCATCAGTGGATGAGCAATCGGCTACGATTTCCATATCCTCTTCCTGTTCCAGCATGCCTCGCACCCCAAAGCGAACAATCTCATGGTCATCAGCTAAGAGTATCCGGATGTCTTTCAATGGTCTCCAGCCCCCTATCTTCGATACCACAGAGCGAGGGCAGAAATTAGTACCGATTGTTGATAAAAATGGTTATTAGTGTTTTAAATGTCTAACCCGGCCCACGCATTTTGGAGTAACTTGTAGAATACTACAGCTTACAGCGGGGATAAATAAGCCATTAGTACCTTATAGGTCTAGCTAATTAGTACTACAAGCTCGACCTAGTAACTTCTTAAAGGGGACTTTATTTTATGGAAGTGATGCTCTTAATTATTATTTACCCTGATTTCAGGGAACTGTAGTTCTTCGGCTGAAATCCAGCCATAACGGATGGCTAAGACCACAGCGTGAGCTCTATCATTAGCATTTAGCTTACGCAGGATATTGCTAACATGATTCTTAGCTGTCTGCTCACTAATTTGCAGAATAGAGGCGATTTGCTTATTTGAGTTACCATCGGCAATGTAGTTTAGAATCTGTGTCTCCCTAGAGGTAAGAGGGGCAACTATAGTATCCATGGTTTTTCCATTGTTACTATGCATACCTTGAAATTGTCTTAATACATGATTAGCAACCTTAGGTCTGGCTAATACGCTGTCATTTATAGGGTATTCACCACGTGAGACTTGCCTTATGGTCCTAGTTAGTTCTTCAGCGGTGACGCTCTTATCTAAGTAGGCTACAGCTCCAGTTTTAATAATCTCAAAAAGCTGCTGGTCATCAAGGTTGAAAGTTAGCATTATTATCTTGATGGTCGGACAGTGTAGAGTAATTTTTCGTGCCAGATCAAGCCCCCGGCGTGAAGGATAATCAATATCCAGTAACAGTACATTGGGAGAGTTAGCTTCAATTAGTGCCATCAAGTTCTCATTTGGAGCACTGTCAAACACCTCTAAGTCAGGTTGTTGAGATAAGGCATGACACACACCAACCCTGAAAAGAGCCTGTTTATCAGCTATCGTCACAACTATTTTGTCCATCTAGTCATCTCCGATTGTAGAGAGGTTTGTTAAGGCAGAGTTCAGACAATCTGATAATGCCAAGTGGCTATATTATAGCTATAAAATGGCTAATTGTCAAATTTCTGGCTCTGGTTGGCCTTTATTACCTCCTATGACACAGGTTTTAGCTAGGAGTTGACAAATTTTATGTGAAGCTATATCCTGAAATCAGATTGAGGTATTCAGAATTTCTCTGAAGGCGCAAATATGTATAGGCTCAATAAGGGAGGGCTAACTCGAAGGGACTACTACCAGAGGGTGCCATCCATGTCTGAAATCACCCTTTTGCAGGATTGCCTAAGGAACAAACTGGGCGTAAAATCCAAATGGGCTATGTTGTGTCATTGACATTTGCCATCTGGCAAAATATAACTCAACACAGATTAATACCATAGATTAATAATTTTGATACCATAGATTAATAATTTTGATACCATAGATTAATAATTAAGGTAGGTTATTTCTATGTCTAATTGGTTGAGTCGACGATTCAGTAAGGGCAAACGGGAGACAATGCAATTGCAGCAAAGGGAACCTGACAACGAATTGCCGGTAGAGGATAAGGCTTCGCAACAACCCTCTTCCGACTTAATCAGCTCACTCATTAAGAGGGCAGTGGCAGATGCAGAACAAATAACAGCCAGCATCAAGATGAAAGCACAAAAAGAGGCGGAAGATGAGGCTATTAGGATTATTGACCAGGCCAAGAAAGGGGCCGATGAAATAAGAAGGAAAACTGAAATAGAAGCACGTAAAGAGGCGGAAGATGCTTTATCGACATTCCATAAAAAAGCCGGAATCTCCGAAGCAGAAGCGAAACAGAAGGTTCAACAATACCTCCTCAGGGCAAGAGAGGAGATAGAGCAAGAGGTAAGGAGGGAGTATAAGCAAGCTCATTCCCGGTTGCTATACTCTCTACTGAGCGCATCCGTAGAGACTGAAACTTTCCTTAAAACATCGGCTCGTGGGCAGATTGAGATAGAACCTGCTATAGCTTTAGAGGAGAAGGTAGAACAGCCTGTTCAGTATTATAAAGAGGCTAGAATAAAGGCCGAGGAAGCCAGAAAAGCTAAAGAGGACCTGAAGCAGGCAGAGAAGGAA
>CAYNFT010000014.1:6548-14311 GCA_964396535.1 uncultured Dehalococcoidales bacterium
AGCTAAGCTTGCCTCTATAGAAGAAACCAAAAGAAAGGCCGAGGAAGCCAGAAAAGCTAAAGAGGACCTGAAGCAGGCAGAGAAGGAAGCTAAGCTTGCCTCTATAGAAGAAACCAAAAGAAAGGCCGAGGAAGCCAGAAAAACCAAAGAGGACCAGAAGCAGGTAGAGAAGGACGCTAAGCTTGCCGCTATAGAAGAGGCTAGAAGAAAAGCCGAGGAAGCTATAGTAGCCAAAGATGTCCAGAAGCAGGTAGAGAAGGAAGCTAAGCTTACCGCTAGAGAAAGCGCTTTAGAGAAAGAGGTAGAGGAGCCTGCCCAGCTTGAGAAAGAGGTAGAGGAGCCTGCCCAGCTCGAGAAAGAGGTAGAGGAGCCTATCCAACTTGAGAAAGAGGTAGAGGAGCCTGCCCAGCTCGAGAAAGAGGTTACTGTCTCTGAACCAGCGGAGGCAATAACGGAGGAGCTTCCAGAACAGCAACTCCCACAGGAAAGACCGGACGTGGGAGAACCCACCTCTGCCCCGCTAGAACTGGATAAAGAAGCCCTTTACGAGGGTGAGGTAGAGTTAGCTATAGCTATACCTGTAAGTCCACCAGCGATGTCCAAATTATATAACCAATTACAGATGACACCTGAGATAAAGATTCTCTACACAAGAGGCTCCTGGGATCAAGGAACTACTATAACGTTTAGCTTAGATAGGCCGCTTCCCTTAATCGGCATGATATCAAAGATACCTGGTATAGAAATAGAACCATTGGCACCTCAAAAGGATAAGTTAGCGAAGGGAACATCAAGCTCGCTACTGGGAGCGAAGAGAAAGGGAGTAACAAGGATTGACGTAACCCTAAAAGAAAAATAACCCCTGTTGAGGGTAATCACTAAGAAACTTACTAAGAGTGGAGTTATCTATTGTAATTAGATTACTTTGAGGGGAGTGGAGAATGGAGTCATCGCAGAAAACATCGTCAAAAGACTTGGGGCAGATGTTGGTTGAGGCAAAGCTGATTACTGATGAGCAATTAAACCATGTCAAGGAAATGCAGGGCAAGGATGGCAATAAGATTGAGCGTATCTTACTGCAAGAGCGGTTAATTACGCCACAACAGCTGGCATTCTTTACCAGCTTGCAATTGCGAGTTCCTTTTGTCAACTTGAGGAAAGAAGGGGTTCGACCCAACGCGGTAGCGTTAATTCCTGAGACGGCAGCCAGGAAATATGGTGTTATCCCTGTAGAGGTAACCGATGGCACACTGGTATTAGCCATGGAAGACCCGGGGGATATCCAAGCTATTGAGGAACTGACAACCCTGACCAGGAAAAGAATCGAGCCGGTGCTCAGCACCTTTCAGGATATCCAGGAAATGATTGACCTCACCTACCGGGTTGGTAGTGAGATTGAAAAACAGCTCAGCCAAATTCCCACACGCTTTCGGAGCGTAAGGGTAGCGGAGGCGCGCGTCTCTGCGGAGGCAATCGCTCAAGCCCCTGTTGTCCGCGCTATAGACCTTCTTATCAAGCAGGCAGTGAGAGACCGAGCCTCTGATATCCACATTGAGCCTCAGGAGGACAGTTTACGTGTTCGCTACCGCATTGATGGTATCCTGCATGAGGTTATGTCCTTACCCTTGAGCGTGCACCCACCGTTGCTTTCCCGATTGAAGATAATGGCGGGGCTGAATATTGCCGAGCGCCGCCGCCCCCAGGACGGTCAAATCCCCTTTGACATGGGAGATAGAGAGGTAGATATCCGGGTGGCTACCTCGAATACCGTAAATGGAGAAATGGTGGTGCTTCGTATTCTGGACAAGGCCTTTGCCTTTCTCCCCTTAGCAGAGATAGGTTTTCGACCAGATACTTTAGAGAAGTACCAGCAAATGGTGAAGACTCCCTTTGGCATGATATTAATTAGCGGCCCTACCGGTTCTGGCAAAACCACCACTCAGTATGCCACAGTTAACACCCTTGATGCCACTGGACGCAATATCATAACCATTGAGGATCCAGTAGAGTACCACTTCACCAATATTAATCAAATGCAGGTCAACCCTACTGCCGGGGTAAACTTTGCTACTGGGCTAAGAGCTTGTATGAGGCTTGACCCTGACGTTATTCTGGTAGGGGAGATACGTGATGCCGAGACTGCTCAGATAGGCATTCAGGCAGCTCTCACTGGTCACTTGGTGCTCTCCTCGATTCATGCTAATGATACGGCAAGTGTTATCTTCCGAATGATAGACCTGGGGGTAGAACCCTTCCTCATAGCTTCAGCAGTGATTGGTGTCATCGCTCAGCGAATGGTGCGCCGCGTTTGTCCTTATTGTTCGCAGCCTACCAAGGTCAGTCCTGATGAACAACTGGCTTACGAGACGGAGATGAAAGAGAAACAGACGGAATTCCTTATGGGTTCTGGCTGTAATTTCTGCGCCAATACCGGTTATCTGGGGCGAACCGGGATCTTTGAGGTTATGGTGATGAGCGAGGCAGTAAGAGGGATGATTCTGAGTGGGGCTAGCTCCGATGAGATTCGCGAGCAATCCTGCAAAGAAGGTACAGTCTTGTTATGGCATGACGGAATGCTAAGGGTAAAAGATGGCATTACTACTCCTTATGAGGTAATACGTAATGTTTACTCTATCGGCTAAGGAGGTACAATGGCAAGAGTCGTTAAAACTACGGCAAATAAAAAGAAAATCATAGCTTACCGCTATGAAGCTGCCACCAGCCAAGGTCAGGTGGTAAAAGGCACTATCAAGGCCACCGGCGAGATTGAGGCTGAGCGCCTTCTAATTGAGCGAGGCTATCGTCCCGTGAACGTGGAGATTGTTCCCTCTATGTGGAGCATGGAAGAGGCATTACCCAGCCTTTTCCATGTAAAGCCTCAAGATGTGATTGTCTTCTCGCGCCAGCTCGCTACACTCCTCCGGTCAGGCTTCTCACTCCTACCGGCTCTGGAGGTTATCCGAGGGCAGGCATCAACCTCCAGAACATTCAAGAAGACCCTGGAATCCATGGTTGATGACCTGCGCGGTGGCAGCTCATTTAGTCAGGTTGTCTCCAAACATCCCAAGGCTTTTGACGAAATCTACAGTAGAACGATTGCCGTGGGAGAACAGACAGGGAATCTGGAAATGGTTTTGAATCAAATGGCTGACTACATGGAGAAGCAGGGTGGAGTGAGTAAAAAGGTAAAAGGGGCTTTGACCTACCCCATAATGATTCTCGGCGTTGGCGTAGTAGTGGTCATTGTTATGATGGTAGTGGTCTTGCCCCAGATGTCGGGTATGTTCGACTCTCTGGGGCAAGAACTGCCTCTACCCACGAAAATTGTGATGGGCATGTCAAATTTCTTAACCACTTACCCACTTTATATCTTGATAGCTCTGGCGGTATTAGCCGCCCTAGTGCTCTGGCTGGTCAAGCAGCCTACGGGAAGGCGGTTGCTTGACCGGATACGGCTCACCGCTCCCCTAATTGGTCTTCCCACTCTCATGGGGGAGTTAGCCCGCTTTAGCCGAACCATGTCGGTGCTGATTAGTGCTGGACTGAGTTTGCAGGAAATAATGGAGATATTACCCCATTCCAGCAACAATACGTTTATCCGTGATTCTTTAAGTCAGGTTAACCAGAGGCTTATATTAGGAGAGGGGCTATCCGAACCAATGTCACGCATAGACATATTTCCTCCCCTCCTGGTCCAGATGGTAGCTGTGGGAGAGGAGAGTAACAGCCTAGACTTTACCATGGGAGTTGTCGCTGATTTCTATGAAGTTGCTTCCGAAGATAAAACGAGCGCCATGGTGGGGATGATAGGTCCCCTCAGCACTGTTGGCATTGCTTTAATGGTGGGACTCATTGCCCTTTCAGTAATTCTGCCAATGTATAGCATCATGGGGGCCTTCTAATTATAATAGGCTGGCAATATTATGAGACGACTGAAGAAAGAGAGGTTAAAATTTTCCCGGGGGCAAAGAGGGGTAAGCCTCCTCGAGACGCTAGTGGCTCTAAGTATCCTAAGCGTAATTGGTGTCACTTTTATTAATGGCCTGGTTACTGTCTCCAAAGCTAACTTTACTGCCGATGAGCAGACTACCGCTGAAAGCCTAGCTCGAAGTCAAATAGAATGGGCCAAGAATGCTGACTATGTAGAAGAGGCGACTCAATATTCCCCAGCACCGATACCTGATGGAGGTGATCACGTTGACTATTCAGTGGTAATTACCGCCTCACCTTTACGCAATCCTGATGATGGTCTCCAGAGGATAACAGTGACCATTAAACATTTTGATAAAACGATAATTGAATTAGAGAGTTACAAGAGACAGAAATGAAGCAACTAGAGCGAGGTTTTACTCTTATTGAGCTTTTGATGGTTACGGCCATTTTAGGTCTTATAGTTAATGGTGCGACGATGAGCATATATCAGGTGCTTAAAAACACTGAGCGTAATAGGAATCAAATGACGGCCGTTAGCCAGGTGCAGAACGCTGGTTATTGGGTTAGTCTCGATGCCCAGAGAGCCCAAACCGTGGATGCAGAAGGACTAGGTGGAGGCGGAATGTCCATCGTCGTCTCTTGGCAGCAAAGTGAAAGCGGAAGCCTGGAAGAATCTGGCCAGTATACAGATACCCTTTACTTTGCCCTCTCTGGCAATAGCGGTAGTTCCTGGAGTGATTGGGAGACCGCCTTTACCGGTGATAACCCTCCCGGTTTTTTTAGCCAGACTATCCCCAGCCAGTATATAACCAACAGCTTCAGTCTAAGGTTTTACCTGAATGGTCCGTATGGCTGGGTTGGCGGCGACGAGTATGCGTATATTGATAACATCATTATCGCTCAGGCAATTCTTTCCGATGACTGCTCCAGCTTTGATGACTGGAATAACGGTAACGACTGGGACATTTACTCCGGACAATTCAGAGGGCACCATTACAACGACCCTTCCTCCAATAGAGACCTCACAATGAGCACCACACAGGATTTGAGCTCCTACCAGGGTGAAACGGTTACCATCTCCTGGACACAGAACCTGGTTGGTGATATAGAATCTACCGATGGTCTCTACTTTGCTTTCTCCAGCGATAATGGCAGCACCTGGGGCAGCGATATTGAAGCCTTTCATTATCACCCGCCGAGTTCCTTTAGCCACACTATTCCCGAGCAGTACTTAACCGATGGCTTCAGGATGAGGTTTTATCTGGATGACACCCGTGGCGGTGATGAGTACTTATATATCGATGATATTACTATCTCTATACCAATATGGTCTGACGGCTGCTCCAACTTCAATAACTGGGATAACGGTAGCGACTGGGATATTTCCTCTGGTGAATTTAGAGGACAGCATTACAACGACCCAGATTCCAACAGGTACCTCACCATGGACACCAGCGTGGATTTAACCTCGCAGACGTTCGCTGTAGGGTTCCCCCTCACCTTCACCTGGGTAACCTGGAGCGAATCTGGCGGGACCGAGCACCAGGTCATTTACAGCATAGTGGATGGCCGGCTGATACGGAGCTGTTCTATTGATAGTGGCACCCCGACCGAAACTCTGATAGCTCGATGTATCGACTCCTCTAACACCGGCTGCTGCTTTGCTAATGGTAAGCTTACTCTCAAGGCAACAGCAACCGTGGGCGACGGCCCAATGGCAATGAGTGAAACCAGGGAGTTCCAAGTTCTCACCAGGCCAGATTAATAGCCATTAATATCGGTAACCGGGAAATAATTGATGAAAAAGAGATTAGGTAAATTGATAAGAAATGAAAAGGGGCAGGCTCTGGTTATTGTTCTTTGTCTTCTGGGCATAGGCGGATTAACAATTGTCCCTCTATTAAATTATATGCAAACCGCTCTTAGTGCCGGTCAAACCCATATAGAGACAATGGCATTGAATTATGCTGCTGATGCTGGAATGGAGGATGGTATCTGGAAGTCAGATAACGATGAGGTGCCACTAGCAGCTTACGATTATGAGACTGTGTACAGCTATCCCTTGCCCGAAAAGATAAATAACAATACAGTAGAGGTTAGTATACAGCAAATCTGGCCGCTGGCTGGTTTGGAGAGTGATACATACGGCACGACTCCTGCCAGCAGCTTAGTATTAACTGGTGGTGTCGTCAATGCGGTAGGAGGATTCCAGGTGCGACTTGCTTATGATACCCCCGAGGTGGCGTTGCCGGTAGACAGGGTAGCCGTGTGGTTGCCTCCTGGCTTTGAATATGTCGCTGGCTCAAGTGAGGGCATTACCACTGAAAACCCAACCGAGGTCGCTTGGAACGGGGGAACAGCTTTAGAGTGGGGCTTTGACCCGGCGGTCGACTTTGTTGACCTGCCGCTGCCAGGGCAAGGAGACCCTGTTGGTGGTCTGACACCGGGGGCTGAGCGCCCGTCATTAAGGCTTTTGCAGTTCGAGGTGACCCCCCAGGGAGAAATAGCCAGAGGCACTTACGCGTGGGTAAGAACAACCGATATTTACAATTATCTGTCCTGGGAACGCAATATCACCGTTTACAGAATTGACTCAACAGCTACCGATAACACTACAGGTAGGACTGCCACTGCTAATGGTTATACTTATGTTAGCAAGGGTATTGACACGGATTGGATAGATACCGGTGGAACGCTCTTTACCGGTAATTATAGAGCCATAGGCAATTCCCTGATGCTAAACACAGACGGTGACCCGTATAATATTCGGGATTTAGTTATTAGTGAGAGTAGTAGTACCATCACTGACATACCTGCCGACGGCGATGTGGCCTTTGCTTATCTTTACTGGGCAGGCTGGTACTATGGTCAACAGGAGGATACAACCTGTATTTTTAAGATTGAGACGGCCGAAGTCATAAGCCCGAATGCCAGCGGCAACCACACCGAATGTTACCCTCATGGTGATTCCCCTAACTACCTGTGTGTGGATGAGGGGGTAGTTGATGATGACTCCACCTATGTTTATACGGGGGACGACATTTACATCTTGAGACCAGATGCCGCCGGCACTTATACCGAGTGTACCCCGCATGGTGCACCGAGTAACTACCAGTGTGTGGACGAGGCATCCGCTGATGATGATTCTACCTTTGTCCAGACCGGCGGAGTTGAAGTCCTGAGGCCTAATGGAAACGGCAGTTATACCGAATGTGACCGCTCTCCCAGTTATTACTCTCATTACCAGTGTGTCGACGATGTAACTCCTGATGGTAATTCTACCTATATATACACACGGTCCGGTGACACAGAAAGGGATACCTTTAATATGCAGAACCACAGCCAGGGCAGCGGCGCTATCAATAGCGTCACGGTGCACGTTTTAAGCAGGGCCGATAGTTACGCCGATATGGCTATTCAGACTATGATTCGGACCTACAGTAACAACACCTATGGTGACTACACGGTACTGCCTGCATATGGAGACTGGCAGGATGTATCGACCACTTATGATGTTAACCCATCTACCCTGAATGCCTGGACATGGAGTGAGGTCGATGCCCTTGAAGCCGGCGTAAGACATTATGACCTGGGTAACGGTTCTCCCAGAACCACCCAGGTATATATTGAGGTTGGCTATGGGCAACCCACCGGAGAAGAGATGGATACCTATAATATTGATGACCACACTGTATCTGGCACCCCTATTAATAGTGTCACAGTATATGTCAGAAGCAAAGGCACCTCGTCGCCGGATACACACGCGGCAAGGACAGTCATTCGAACCTATGATACCGACTATTTCGGCACCAATACCTTACTGCCGACAT
>CAYNFT010000014.1:14411-19319 GCA_964396535.1 uncultured Dehalococcoidales bacterium
ACAATGGCGTTGGCGGTGTCAGGACCACCCAGGTCTATATTTACATTGACTACGGACCGAGTGAACAAATGGATACCTATAACCTTGATGACCACAGCCTGGGTAGTGGTGCTATTAACAGCGTCATGGTCTATGTTATCAGTAAAGGCACCGACTCTGAGGACACGCACGCTGCTAAGACGGTCATTCGAACCTATGATACCGACTATTTCGGCACCAATACCTTACTGCCGACATCCTACACCGAGCTGTCAACCACTTACACCACCAATCCCAATACCGGCCTCGCCTGGACCTGGGGTGAAATAGATGCTCTGGAAGCCGGCGTAAAGCACTATGACAATGGCGTTGGCGGTGTCAGGACCACCCAGGTCTATATTTACATTGACTACGGTGCGTCTTACGAAGGGGAAATAACTGCCGATACCTGGTGGCTTGTGCAAAACTCTACTGGCTATTGCTTTTCTTGTTTTAAGGATGTAACCAGCATAGTGGACTCCGTTAACCCTGGCGGCAATGCCATCTATACCGTAGGTGATGTGGACTCGGAAACCGGGACGCAGTTGTCTAGTTCTGGCTGGTCACTGGTTATCATTTACTCCAGCCTCTCCGAGGAGGGTCGTCAGTTTTTCCTCTGGAACCTGTTGCTGTTTGCCAACGGTAATACTGAAGGCACTTTTATTATCGAAGGCTTCCAAGCCCCGGAGGATTCCGAAGTTACCATGACCTGCTTCATTACTGAGGGAGATGAACATTTAACCATTGAGACCTTGCAGTTTAACAATAATTCTCTATATGAAGACCCGATTAATCCCGAGGGTAACATCTGGAACAGTAAAAGCAGCCAGCTCGGAGGAGAACTCATTGATGGTGTGGACATTGATACCTTTGATGTCTCAAGCCCGATAATAAATCCGGGAGATACCTCAGCCGAGGTAAAGTTCACCACTCAGGGCGACCACTGGAATTTAATCTATATGATATTAGCCTTCCGCAGTGACCTTGCTGTGTTGATACCGAGCGGCACCGGTATCTATTCCTATGGTTTTTAGCGGCGGGTAATAGAGGGGATTTAATAACCCTACTATGAATAAGTAAAATAAGCTGGTTGCTTCTGGTTATCGGTGTTCTAGGTGTTGCTATTGTATATTATTATAATAATATAATGAAGAGTTGAGGGAATAAACCATTCAGGTAGCCACAACCTTTGCCGAGGAGACAGGGGTAAGGCTTATTTCTTACGAATTAATGGAGAAAAAAATAGAGGGAGTGAAGAATGGCGAGCAAAGACAATGCTAGCATAGAGATTAATCCGCAGATGGAACGAAAGGCTGCAGAGAGAGCAAGAGACAGAGCCAGCAATGCAAAGTGGAGCCTTGAGATTGCTGTATTCCTGTTCGCCGTTCTAATTACGGTCATAATCTTAGCTACATATACAAGAGTAGGTCTTGAGATTGTGGCACCTATTGCCATCCTTGGACTAGCCATAGTCTGGATTGTGGGATGGAGACGGGGGAAGCAACTATACCAGCGTTTCTACGATGAAGAGATAACAAAAATGGAGGGTGAGTTCAAAAAGGCATTAGAAGAAGCGGTTAAGGAAACGGTAGAGGAAACAATAGAGGATAAGGTTCAGAAAGCACTGCGCCAAAGGTGGCAGTAGCGAGAAAACGTGCCCGCTTTGTCTCCAATCTTTGGAACAAGTCCAGAACTGGTGAGTGTAATGCTTTTTTGTCAATTACCTCAAGGTGCCCCACCATTGTTAGTGAAGCGTGCCAATCTTTAACTATAGTCCTGCCTTTCGGCGGGTTAATTTCGGTGTTGTATGCCTAGCTAAACACACAGAACTAAAAGATAGAGCTAAAAGATGGAAACTATAAAGAATATACTAACCAGACTTGGGCCTACGGGAGGCGCGGTTCTAAGCGGCCTAATAGTGATTATCTACATTAGCCTTGGTTTTCTCTTTTTTCAGCAGGGTGTAAAGCAAAGACAACATACGGAGCAAATTGTCAAGCTAAGTGCTATAATCGCCAGGCCATTGCCCAGCGCCGAGGAATTGCAGACAGAATATGATGCATGTAACCGCTCTCTCGCCCCGATGCCCGATAGCGATGCCATTGCCCTGCTGGTTAGTATAGCTGAGCAGAGCGGAATTGATATTAGTGAGGATATCGGTGAGTTCCGTGTTCCCCCAGCCACCCACAGACAGGAGAAGGTAGGTGAAAACATATATCAGACTATCTCCTTCAGGAATATTCATGTGCAGGGTAGTTACGACGATGTCATGGCTTTCATTTCCATCCTCGACTCAGGTGAGATACTAGAGACCCTCGTATTAAAGACGGTAATTACTAATCAGGTCATAGTTACTCTCACAGGCGAAGAGAGGGACAGAAGGGCAGAATTTAGCAATGTAAAATCGGCGGTAGAAGACATGATGATGGATAATAATCTGTTAGTGCTGCCTAATCCGATGAGATTTGCTGGTGGCATTGCCACTAACTTTATGGGAGACTCCCCTGACACAGAGGGTACGACTGAAGGTTTTCCCGATATTACTACCACGGCTGCCGAAAAAGGCTACAGCGGGATTGCCACTCCGAGTGACGGGTATGTGCTCTATAGGCACGACAGAATCTCCGAGGACGATAGCACCCAGTATGAGACGGTAAGCTATCTCCCCACACTCAGCACTACATATTACTATACCTGTGAGGCTGATGGGACAGTGCGCCAGTGGGGAGGGCCAAATGTAGCGACAGCAAGGGAGTATCTGAGTAGTGGGGAAACTAAGATTGAGATTAAAGCCGCCGTGGATGTTGATATCTATACTAAGGTCGAGTGACAGCCTTTAATTGCGGGATAGTTAGAGGAGAAAGAATAGAGTGATAACTCTTGAATTTAGTAGCACTGACATTAGACTTATGGAGACCAACGGTGAGAAGGTCGTAAGGTGGGCAAGTCATTCTCTTGAACCAGGCATGTTTGAAGAGGAAGCGATTTCAGACCCCCATGTTTTAAGTACCGCGATCAGGCAGCTTATGACCTCCAGTGGCATACAAGGGAGGGATGTCATCGCTAGTGTCAGTGGTCTTTATTCGCTATGCCGCATCGTGAAAGTGCCCACTCCTCTGGGAGAACCAGTAACCGAAGAAGCGGTTTTAGAGGCAGCGGAGCAGGTAATACCTTTAGGTGAGGAAGATCCGTATCTCTCGTGGCAAACTATTGCCACCGGTGAGGGTGGTCAGCAAGTGATGGTGGTAGGCGTGCCCCGAGATGTGATAGATAGCGAAGTGCGAACCTTGAAGTCAGCAGGTATCAATCCCCGCGTACTGGACCTCAAGGCTATGGCGCTAGCAAGAGCAGTGAATAGGGAGCAGGCTCTTATCCTTAATATTGAGCCTACCAGCCTTGATGTAGTTATGATAATCGACAATATAGCTGAGGTTATGCGTACCACTGAGTGGCAGCAGGAAGAGCTTTCCTCAGAAGAGGAGGCGGAGTATTTGGTCTCAGCACTGGAGCTAACAGTGAGCTTCTACAATGCACATCATCCCGACTCCTCTCTTGACCCAGCTACCCCCCTCTTCATCACCGGGCCAATGTCCGGCGACCTCGACCTGATAGATAAGCTACGAACCAGGGTGGAATATCCCATCGAGCCGCTGTTACCTCCGCTGGAGTATCCAGGACACCTGCCCGTCTCACAGTATGCGGTCAATATAGGGCTTGCTCTGAAGGGGACAGCGGTATCCAAAAACATAGAGCAAGGCGGTTATTTGCCACTCGATATCAATCTCCTGCCCCAGGTCTATCGCCCGTGGAGGCCCTCACGCAAGCAGATATACTTCTGTTGTGCGATAATTGCTGCCATCGCCCTGCTGTTCCCTCTATACAAAGTAACTACTGGGGCTATGGCCGAGACCAGTGCCCTGAAAACAAAATACACTGCCATCAATAGACTACTGGAAATGAGGAAGGCTGAAATAAAAGAGCGTGAGCCACTGCAGATAACTATTGCCGAGTATAGTACTATTGTGGATATGGGTAGTGGCTTTATCGAAGACATAGAAGTTATCAACAGCCAAGCTGAGATGCTCGGTATTGATGTGAAGTCAATTACCCACCAAGGTTTCTCTATAAGTATTGTGTGTCAGGCAGATAGTTACATCAGCTTTAGAAACTACTTAACCGCTCTGGAGCAGAGCGGCCGGTTTCTCAGTCCTATCCCCCCACCCGAGCGTTTCCCCTATCTGGAAGGGGGCACTGTTACCATCAAACCCTTACCTAGTGAGTGAGCAAAAGGATGATAATAGTAGACTCGCCTTCCTTCCTTAGTCTATGAGTATAGACTCAAAGGGATTCACGTTACTACACATGAAAAAGAACAGGTGCCCAGTTCTACATTTCTGGACACCTGTTCTTCAATACCTCCACACTCCTACTACCACCCCGCCTAAGTTACCTTTTTACCATAGATTACTCATAGCCGGTGGTATCTTGATATACCGTTCCATCAGCATCGACATAGTAGGTTCCCTTGGTTATCTCATTGGCGAGATATCTGACAAGACTGTTTAGGCCATTGTCAGCTATTATATCGTGGTCAAACAGTAAGTATCCGTTCTTGTCGCCAGCCTGATATGAAACTCCATCCGGGTCTTTTTTCTTGACCGTAATCACAGCCGCTGTCGCATGGGGAAATGCGCTCATATTGGCAGTAGCTGAGCCGCTGCCCACATAACCGCTTGGTAGTGCGCTCAGGTTGTTATCGACCATCATGGCGGTTACCGCCAGCTGGACGTCAGCCAGCTCAGTTTCTGATGCTTCCGATTTACCGGCACCCATAAACCGCCCGACATTGGGGATGACCACCGCTGCCAGCACGCCGAGGATGGCAATCAC
>CAYNFT010000014.1:19419-31799 GCA_964396535.1 uncultured Dehalococcoidales bacterium
CTTTTATTCCAGGCTACATATAACAATATAGGGCATGGCAGAGGTACTGACAATCCTGCAAGTGGGTGATTTTAGAAGTTGACAGGCTAACTCTTTTGGGTGAGAGGGTTTGGGCTACCGAGATAGGCGAATTCTAGCCCGTTACTCCTTATGTGGAACAAGCCCCTTCTCAACGGCATAAGCCGCAGCCTGGCTTCGGTTCGCCAGGTGCAGCTTCTCCATAATATTCTGCAGGTGGGTCTTTACCGTATTCTCGGAAATGAACAAGGCATCAGCAATTTCCCTATTAGTTGCCCCTTTAGCCACCAGTTGCAGTACCTCTCCCTCTCGCGGACTCAAGTCAGCGTTTACTTCCTCTACGGGTTTCCTATCCACCCCGGTGGAGAGGTCTTGGAACTCAGCAAGCAGCTTTGTTGCCATAAGGGGTGAAACCATAGCCCCACCCTGAGCAATGTGACGGATGGCCTGAACCAGCTCCTCTGGCTCAGCCTTCTTTAGGAGGTAACCCCTGGCACCAAATTTCACAGAGGCGAAGAGGTCAGCCTCCATTTCAGAGACAGTCAGGACAAGGACATTAACCTGTGGCATCTCTGTCTGAAGGGCTTGAATGGCTTCTAATCCGCTGCAGCGTGGCATATTAAGGTCCATCAGAATCACATCGGGGACGATTTCCTTAGCCTTCTGTATTGCCTCCAGCCCATCTGCTGCCTCCCCCACCACCTCCAGACCATTCTGATTAGCCATTACAGCGGCGATACCACGACGAAACAGAGTATGGTCGTCCACTATCAGCACTTTAATAGTTTCCATTTCATAACCTCACTTTCTCAAGAGGCAAGCTGACCATTAATGCTGTCCCCTCCCCAGGGGCAGTAGAGATGTTCAGCTCACCTCCGAGTGTCTCTGCCCTTTCTTTTATGATGTTTAGTCCGTGGTAGCCGGGAGGTGATTCCTCAAGGTCAGACAGGGTGAAGCCCTGCCCGTCGTCCTTAACTATCATCTCAACAGCTTCCCTGCTACTCTCCAATCTCACTTCTACCTCAGTAGCAAGGGCATGTCTCCTGACATTGGTCAGTGCCTCCTGGATAATGCGCAGCAGTTGCAGCTCAGCAACGGGTGAAAGCTGGGGAAAGGGTTTGGGATAATCAAATTGGACCTTGATGCCGTTATTATCACCGAATTCCCGGATATAGTTTGCCATGGCTGGTATTATATTAAGGCTTCTTATTTCGGCGCTTAATTGGTCAATGGATTCCCTGATATCGTCATAGGTGTCTTGCACTACCTTCTGAATGTCATTTAGCTCAGTGAGCGCCCGCACAGTGTTCTGCGAGGAAACGGACTCGCTTACCAGCTTTGTTTTCATATTAAGATAACCGAGTGACTGGGCTACGCCATCGTGTATCTCACGGGCAATCCTTCTGCGCTCTTCAATAATAGCTTCTCTTTCTATGCGCCGACGGATATTCAGATTAATGCGGTAGGGCACAACGGCAGCGACGAAAGAGAACAGGGTATAAACTACCAGGAGGGTGAGATTGTGTCCCTGCATAATCCAGGCCCATCTCTCCGCAAACTGGCTCAGAGCAAGGTGAGTAATAGAGAGAGAGAGGGAGGCAATAGCTGCCAGAGAGAGAGATACCCGTTCCTCAAAGAGAAGGGCTGCGGTCATGATAGGGGTAAGGGAATAGAGCAGGAAGGGACTGTTCAAACCGTTGGTATAGATGACCAGTACGATACAGAGCAGAAAGTCACCTATTAAAATTAGATAGGTCATCGTGCTCCTCTCCCGCCAGCTGAGAGGAGAGAAGACCTTCAAGACGGTATAAATGCCAAGTATGCCTAGAATAATATAGAGTTGTAGAGGAGGCATTTTCGTCACAATTAGTGTTGACGGTCCGACTTGAGTAAACATCACCGCCAAGGTGTAAGACAAGAAGCGGTAAGCCGCTAGAAACTGGTATGCCTCTCTTTCATACCTGGTAGCCATTTTTTCCCCCGCTATTAAAAGTATGACATCTTATATCAATATGTCAAGTAGAGTTTATTACATTACAGATACCACTGCCAGATTGCCTGTCCCCAAAGCAGGGTAACCAGAGTCGAGGCAACCA
This sequence comes from uncultured Dehalococcoidales bacterium, assembly GCA_964396535.1. Classification (GTDB taxonomy): domain Bacteria; phylum Chloroflexota; class Dehalococcoidia; order Dehalococcoidales; family UBA2162; genus CAYNFT01. Next base: position 21,534 of record CAYNFT010000014.1, read on the forward strand.
AAAAAGTAGCCGAAGGTATCGGATCTTTGCGACTTTTGATCTTTAGAGCCAGCAGTATACCAGCCACCAGACCACCGCTTATCCATGATAGCAATATGGCTATAATCACCAGGGGGAAGCCAGTCATTAGCCCTACCAGCGCCCCTAGCTTGACATCCCCCAATCCCATCCCACTGGGGTAGATGATAAAGGGTAGTGCCATGGCAACCAGCCCCAGAGCTCCTCCTGCAAGCGAAAGTACTGCCTGGCCAACAGCTTCCCCGGCTACTGAACTTACCGCCTGATTAATAACTCTTCCCCCAAGTGCATCTATCTCTCCAATTCCCGGCCAGAAAAAGGAAAAAACAAAGGCAAGAGCCATACCGGGGTAGACAATCTTGTTGAGGACCAGCTGGTTTTCCAGGTCGATAACAAAAATGACGGTTAGCAAACTGGCGTAGATAAGAGATATACCCAGTTCAAGCCCAAGCCCGAATTTCCAGTAGAGGAAGGTAAACAGGAGAGCAGTCACTCCTTCTACTACGGGCAGCCTAAGCGGTATGGGAGCCTGGCAATAGCGGCACCGACCGCGCAGCCAAATATAGCTAAACAGGGGAACCAGGTCGAGTATGCTCAGTTTATGATTGCAGGCAGAACAATGAGACGGAGGGTTAATTATAGATTGCCCCTGGGGCAATCTATCTATACATACATTAAGAAAGCTGCCCACAAATAAACCCAGCAATGTAAAAACAAATATTAATAAAGGCAACTTTAATTACCCTATACTAAACTGGATTGTGTCAGAGCCTATGATACAGCAGGGGAGTGAACTAAGCAACCGCTATAGTTTGAGATTGCATGTCAAGGGAGAGCGATTAGCTATATCAGATAAGCTCCACCTCTGTTTAACCCTAGATTTGTAAACCCTGGTGCGGATTTTCTTAGCCTGCCTTAAATATACCCTCTTCATCGGTGAGCCGCCGGCGGCTTCTGATGCAGCCAGGAGGAAACTGAACCTTTTCCTCAGGCTTTATCTCCTCTACCTCAGGCTTAGTACTCATCTCTTGCATAGTTTCCACCAGACGAGTTAGAACCTTATTCTGTTCGGCGGCACCCTTCTTAAGCTCTTGTGATGCTTCACTTAAGCCCTGGATAGCACTGGTGTGGCTCTTAAGGTGTTCGGCATATTCGGCTATGGCTGAGGCAAAGCTGTTTAATGCTTGCTGCGTGCCCACCATCCCCTTTTCCGTGGTCTCCATTCTCTGCTCCAGTGCCCGGCTGGTTTGCTGATTCTCTGTAATGATGGGAGCGAAGATACTTTTATGTACTATCTGCCTGCTCCGGCTTATCTCACCGGAGTAGAGATATAGAGCAAGAAGCAAGAGGGCTATAACTATGAAGATTACTCCCTGCTGACTCTGGAAGAAGAGAAGAGGAAAGCCAAGATAGGGAATCTGTTTACTTGCCTGACCCTTCAGGTCCTGAGGTCGTACCGTGAAGGGGTCTTCCCCAGTGTTATCACCCTTGGTGCGGAAGGTTATTCCAAACTCTGATTGGCGAACTTCTATCACCCGGTGAGCTACTACCTGTGGGTAGTTATAATATTCCCGAACTGCTTGAGGAACAGTGAAAACAACGATATCTCCCACTTCAACATCAGAATGTGATATTTCTTCAATCAGAATCAGGTCTCCAGCTTGAAGCTCTGGCTCCATACTGGTGCCGAAAACAGCCATGAAAGGCATCACCCCTCTGATAGAGAGGAAGCCAGCAATACAGATAGCTACTATAACTAGCAGCAGTGTCGTTCGTTGCACAACCCCTCTTAGAGAGAATAAGCTAGGCAAACGAACGGCTATTCTAGCTACCAATGACAGCACGCTTTTTATTCCTCTAGTGAGGAAGGCAGCCACACGAATTACTATGATTAATATTAGTGCCGGTGCCCTTTTCATACTTTACCTCTGGGTAACTTCACAGTATAACTCTGGAGTTACCATCCACCCCCCTTCCCAATCCGAGGTGTCGCGTGAATTCAATATTAACTACCGCCGGTAAAGGAGAGAGTGTGATTTCCAGTGCCCACATTTTCTAAGGCGAAAGTGGCTAACCCATTCGCCAGGGTAAGCAGCCGGTAATCAGGCGTCTCGCCTGCCTCTGCAGAATCCTCAAGGTATTTTATATTGAGATACCGGTAGGCTTTTGTCAAGTTAAATATTACCTTTGTACAATCTCTAACCATAGCTGTGGTTGTACACTAGCACCGCTCAGGGATTTCCAAGGGTGCAGACGGTAGCCACCCCCGGTGAGTTGAACCTTGTAGGGACTGGCGCCGGTGCCATTGGCCCAGGTAAAGAGAACCTCTGAGTTTTCCAGGTTCAGGACCTGGGTAATCCCATGCTCATCGGCTGTGGCGTCATTATTGTCCCAGAATACTAGCGCCATATTAAGGTGTTCGTAATACCTGGACAGTTCCCCGGTATTGATGAGGTGAACCTTTATTATCAGGTCACCGGTATAATTGGTGTCTGGGGTTACTGTGAATAGGGCACCCGATGACCAACTACCGGTATAGTCACCAAAGACGGTCGGTGCCAGTGCCGTCAGGTTCTCTGCTGTCACCGTGGCGAAATCCGATTCTATCGCAGTGACGCCAATAGTAGCTGTAGCTGACGTGAAAGTGGAGGCAAACGTGCCACCGGTGGCTACCAGTACTGCCACTATAGCTATGATTAACAGCTTCTTCACTTTTCCTCTCCTTGTTCCTCTTCCCCTCAGTTCCTACTGTCTTTCTTATTTACCTCGAGCCTCCTGGGGCTCCCCCAGCTGAGAGCCCCGTTATAAACAGCCTTCAGGCTGTTACGGAGAACGCTGTACCACTTTGCAGAAGACCAAGGGGTCATTGGCACCCACCCAGCCAAATGGAAATGCACGGTAGCTACCACCGAGATTCTCAACATAGGAGGTATAGGGTGTCGCGTTATCGGAGGTAAAGGTAACCGTCGGGTTGTCCAGGCTGAGAACCTTGGTGATGCCCTCGGTGTCCATCGAAGCACCGGTAGCGTCCTGAAGTGCCAGCCTCATCATCCAAAACGAGTAGTCAGCACTCAGTTCATCCGGGTTGCTGAGGTACACCTGCACCTCTATGTCAGGACTGCCAGCAACCGTATCTATATTGAACAGGGTGTTTGCGCTTATTGTTCCTCTGTGTCTGCCGAGTACCGAGTAATCGATAGACGGAGTGTTGTTGCCTGCGACATCGGCAAAGTCGGCAGTACCTCCGGTGACACCGATAGTCACTGTATCCGTAAGTGAGGTATAGGCAAATAAGCCGCCGGTAACTGCCAGGGCGAGCAGGAAAGCACCAAGCATAACCAGACCTCTCCTGCTTCTCTCCTCGAAGTACAGCTCGTCCTCGTCACAGAGTCCTGTCTCAGCCTCGAGCTTCTTCTTCAGCCATTGGCCATTGAGGTTTGCTTGAGCACGGTCAGACAAGTCGAACTCTGACTTAAACATTTCACGCACTTCGGTCACAGTCATGCCTGCCAGTTCGACCTGTCGGCTATGTTCGCCATATGTAATGTGTATCATTTTCCTTTTTCTCCTTCCTTTTAGTAATTGACAATTACTTGTCAACCGCGATAAACTTGGCTTACTTCCGGTTAAGGTGGCTGGTTCTCCTGTCATCCGCTCGGTTCGGGAGGTCCTGCCACCTTTTTTATTCTGTTTCACATCTTGTCACCCCCTTTAAACTCCCAGAAAAATCTTATTTTCTGATGAATCTGCATAGATTTAACCCAGCTCGCCAGTGAGAGACTTAAAGCGTTCTCTCAGATTTTCTTTAAAAGCATCGAATTCATCCTTGGTTATATACTCTGCAGGCTTGCCACGCTTGGTTCTGGGAATTGCTGATGGCAAGCCCTTCTGCGCTGCCTCAATCACCTCTCGGTTGTGCTCATTAGACACCAACTTAGTCAGTATCAGGTCAAGATGACGCCTAATAGTCTCTTCCTTGATGCCTAGAGTAGAAGAGACCTGCTCAATTGAATTTCCAACAGCAATGGAGTTTAAAATCTCACTTTCGCGAGTGGAAAGGCGAGCCAGCAGGTTGTCTACTTCTTTACTTATTAAAGCGAAATTTTCAAATTCTTCAATAACACGGGGGGCAATCCCTGGTCTGAGCAAGGCTTCACTTATGGGTTTAGCACCCTGAGCTACCGTCCTGATGAGCTTGACCAGCTCCTCGGGGTCAATGTCTTTGGTCACGCAGGCACTTGCCCCACACTGCATTGCTGAGAAAAGCTGGTCTTCGTTATCGCTATCCATAATCAAAATTACTAACACTGAAGGCAGGTTCTGCTGGATGCGGCGAGTTAAATCAACACCGGTAAACTCGCTGTGGTTTGCATTCAAAACAGCTATCTTTGGTGGATTTTTTTCAATAAAATTTAGTGTCTCTTCATTACTGATAGCCTCGCCGATAACGTCCATGTCCTCTTCCCCAGAAAGTGTAAAGTGGATTCCCTCTCGGAAGAGCACCTGCCAATCAGCCAAAAAGACACTAATATTTTCCATTTCTGCCCCCTTATAGATTCAAAATATCATCGATACTTAAAATTTATCATACAAACATAAAGGCAGACATAAAAACAATAAAGATTTCATAAAGGTTTTATAAAGGTTTTATAAAGGTTTGCTTGCTCAGGGGATAGCTAGCAGGGATTGACAGCAACTCTGTGTGGGAATAGTATTTTGTTGAAAGCGCGGAGGTTTGCGGCGCATGAAGGCTAATAATTGTCGCCAGCAGAATAATCTATTCCAATTATTAGCTCTCCTGACAGTGCTCTTTCTTGTTGCTATGTTGCCAGCAAGTTCTCGACGCTATAACCGGGCACGCCCTTGCCCAAGGTGAGCTGACGGTCATATACCAGCGCTAGGCGCTGACACGACGTCCACCACCAAGCAGCGTCAAGAGGCATTTAACTGGTGCCCTGTAATTTACCCCTATTGCATTGGGGGCGATGGTTCGGAAAGAGTTAATCTATCCACGAGCTCTCAGGCTTGAAACCAAGACCAACCTGGACGACTCCATAAGGTCTGTCAACCTTGTTACATACAATTGGGAAGTGTGGTACCCCCTTGGGCAGCACGACCGCAGTAGGAACATTAAAGGTGTGTTTTTCGTGTTCCTTACCAATCTCTATGGTGAGTTCCGCCCCCAGATAGCTCAGGTCATTAACATTATGCCCGAAAAATACCAGGCATTCATCATAAGGATGCACCAGGGCTCCTTTTCCGGGGTACCACTCTCCGGTTTCGTTATAGAGGCCTATCGCAAAATTAAGATTTAGTCCTTCCAGTTCATCTCCTGATATAGATAATAGCTGTTTAGCGTTGGCTCCTCCCGGTCCTTCTTTGACCGGCAGCGTTTTCATCAGGTGGGCATATTTACTCCCGTCTGTTTCACCTTCCAGTTGCACCCGTTCACCTGAGTATGTAGGACTGAGAGCCAGGTGAAAATGCCCGAATGGTTTATAAACTTTCGTGGTTATGAGTGGACAATGCGGTAACGCTTTAGGAGCAACTCCAACGGTAGGAATACTGAAAGTGTGTTTTTCCCGTTCCTTACCCAGTGACAACTCCATATCCGACCCCAGATAACCCAGGTCATCATCGTCATACCCGAAAAATACCAGGCATTCATCAAAGGGATGTACATGCGCCCCCCCTCCGGGAGCCCAGTCACCTATCTCATCGTAAACTCCCACAATGAAATTAAGGTCAAACCCTTCCAGTTCATCGCCTGTCATAATAATCATCTCTTTGGCATTTGCTCCCCCACGCCCTTTCCTAACAGCTAATTGTTTAACCAAGTGTCCGTATTTTGTTTCTGCCATGAATTTTCCCTCCTTGTTTCTGAATAACCATCTGCACCGTCTGGCTGGTAACACCCAGACCTGCTGATGCCTACCTCACAATAACCTCGTGGGTTTTATCATACATTAATCTGATTCAGATTAAAAGAGGGTTTTACATTACAGGTAGAGGAATTAGTGAGCTCTGTTTTGCGATATAGGGCTTGTGGGGGAAGTCTATACTTTAGTGGGAACGAAACCAGTGAGAATTAAGACCGAGTGCCCTTAAAAATACTAGGGCGAAAGGAACCTAACTGCACTTGACCCGAAATCTCGTCACCATTAACGGTTCCATTGACGTTAAGTTCCATTTCTCCCATTGGACTCTGTAAATCTACCGACCAGGAAACATCGTTTCCGCTAACTGTGCCTCCACTAAACGATTGCTGCCCAAAGTGTCCATCCATAGTTCCACTTAGAGAGTCACCATCGGTCTTAAGTGTAAGTGTCATTGGTTCTGTTCCCATGGTTGTAGCTAATTCGATGTCGTACCTACCGTCAATTCCCATTGAATTATGTCCTTTCCGGTCGTCTTATACCTCCGGAAGAAGTATATTTTCGCCCTGGTGCTTCGTCAATATCAGCGAAAGAATGATTCCAATAGACCTGCATTCTCACCATACCACCTCACCAAACTGGAGGATATCCAAGGACCCGCTAGATAGTGCTCTATATGCAGGTCAGCGGCAGTGGGACAGCTTAGGTCTTTTAAGTAGTGGACACCTCAGAGGCTACTAACCCTGCCACCAATAGTCATTCAGGGTTATAAATATGTTTTGTGTGTTGTTAGTACGAGATAGATGAAGAGTGATTCTAATATCGTCTCTGTCTTCCTCCCCCGTAGCCGCTACTCCCGCTACTCCTTCTGTCACCATAGGAGCCACCGCTCCTGTTATCAGAACGAGGGCGAGCTGTATCGACGGTAAGTGTCCTTTCCTTTAGTGTTTTCCCGTTAAGGCCGGTAATTGCAGCCTGGCCTTCGGACACCGATGCCATTTCAACGAAGGCAAACCCCTTAGGCCGCCCACTATACTTATCTGTTATGACACTTACCGACTCGACTCCTCCAAAAGCTTGGAATTCTTGCCGTAAGTCCTCCTCTGTTACCTCATAGGATAAGTTACCCACATAGATTTTCATGTTAAAACTCCTTATTAAATCACCATGTCTTGCTACTTGTCTGAAATCATTAAAAGCAGTGACCGTTTATTTACTTTTTATCATGCTCCATTATTGCCCTGGCGTCGTCTCCGTCGGGCACTCTGTTGCGCTTTAAAGCGTGCCTTCTCTCCCCTTGATATGAAAAATCTGGTTTTTTTCACTTCACGTAAAACTCCACTCGTCTGCACCACCTTTTGAAAGCGACGCAACAGGGACTCCTGGGACTCGCCGGCACGTATTGAGACTTTCATAGACAAAACACATTCTCACATTCTGGAAATACACACGGGCTAATTAATCTCAGTCCGTGTGTATTTCTCAAACCAAACTCTGGAATTACCTGGCCAATCTTACTTTACGATAACAATCGCTACAGTAAACCGGCCTGTCACCGCGTGGTTCAAAGGGTACTTCGGTTTCTTTACCACACTCGGCACATACCGCAGGGAACATCTGGCGTCTAGAGCCGTAGTTACTGCTTCCGTAACGTTCTGACTTCCTTGCCTGGCGGCATTCGGGACAGCGCTTGGGCTCATTAACATAGCCCTTGGACTGGAAAAACTCCTGTTCCTCAGCGCTGAAAGTGAAGGTAGCTCCACAATCGGAGCACTGGAGAGACTTGTCCTGAAAACTCATTGGATGACCTCCTCTCTTATATATTTTAGCTAGAGTCCGGTCACCCAATACTTAATTGATCTGGAATGATTCTTGAAAGTTTGTAATAACCTAAACTGACACTAATTACCTAACATTGTATATTATAGAAAACCTCTTTGTCAAATGAACGCGGGACAGACTGCCAGCTATTCGGACTTAAATCCGCCACTGACCTGCCCCCATTTTTAAATAACATCGCTTACATCAGAATATGCGCTTCTTTTAAATGCGGCAGGAAAGTGGTTAGTTTCATAGTGTTGACAAGGAGAATCTAGCCTTCTACCATTTGAATAAGCAATAAATTGATGAAAGTATCAGCAGTTTACACAAAATATTAAGAAATAGAGGGAAGATTAGTACAGAAGAAGAAATTCTAAGAAGTTCTCTTAGTGGCAACTCCTCAGACAGAACTGATGCTATGGTGGGCCTTGGTTGACAGTTCCCGAACTCCTGTTTGAGAAGAAAGGGCTTATTCAAGCGGTGCAAAAATTGCTTGTACAAGAAAGGTTATTAGATATTTATTCTTGACACTCTACTTTTCCAGATATGTTATACAATTCGCCTTTTATTAGGTTTGACATCAATAAGGATAATACCTGGCACCAAGAATGTCCAAGACTTCCGGCAGAGATCGTATGACAAAATCGGCTTTGACACTAGTTCCTTCTGGCAGCGTTATTTGCTCCGGGTTATACCAACAAGCTAACATACCGGCATTTTTAGGGCCGATTACATCAAGTGTGTATGAATCGCCAACGTTGAGACACTCAGAAGGAGTGACATTAAGCAGGCGGGCTACGTATCGAAATATTTCAGGGTCAGGCTTGCTAGTACCGATTTCCAGCCCAATGGCGATGCAACTAAAGAGACTTCTTAGACCAATCGCCTCAAGTCTTGCGTGCACTTCGGAATAACCATTTGTTATTACCGCGGTTTGAAACCTCTTGCTTAGTTCCTTGACAGTAAGAACAGCTCCAGGTACGAGTAAATGTATTCTGTGGCCATCACGGATATATGTCTCGGTAATCGAGTCTGAATAATCTTCGCTGATTCCCAGTAAACGGAGAAAATATCTGGAATGTTTGTCTCTGGTCCATGGCGAACCTGCCTCATAATCCTCATCAGCAAGACGGTTGGACTCCAGAAAAGCTGATATAACAGTGCCAATCTCCTGGCCCTCAAAGAGGTGAGGAAAGCGCCGGGATAGGTGCTTAACAAACTCAATGTGTCATCCAGGTCAAAGATAACAGCTTTTGGGTTAATCATAACCATCCTCAGCTACAGTATGCCCTGATGTATTTTCATTCTCGGATCGACTCGGCATAAAAATGATATCATAGCGGGATGAAATTATCCAAGACGCTATACAGTTTGATAAGGTATCGATGCGTTTATTAGTGAATAAGGTAATACTATTACCGCATAATCGAGGCTAAATCGAAAATTGATGAGAAGTTCCGTTAAGAACCCGAAGCTGAAAGTGGTAATGATATTACCTTTTTGCACGACTTTGAATGGTGGGCGATACTGGATTTGAACCAGTGACCTCTGCGATGATATGTAATCGGTTCTCCATTCTACAACCTCCCTATCTTGGTCTTTGACCCCTTCTTGAGATTCCTCGGACAGAAAGTGAGATAAAAGGCTGGTAGCCGGTGGATTAGAACCACCGGCAAGGCTTCTCAGGACTCCATCAATAACCATTGCACTTTCTTCTTCACCTTAAGTTTAATCTTGGTAAAACTGATATTAGAATATTGCCAGCCTGTCGTCAAGACCTGAGCGAAGTTGCATATAGATATTTCGAACGTCTGAAACGTTTGGGTTGGGGAGACTGGCAAAATGGAGCCATCCGCTATTGAGGACAGGGGCTACTACCGGCTTACTCGCAAAGGTTGGGAGGCATCTGCGACCGCGGATATTAGACCCTGTCATGAGCCTCTACCACTATTCCCAGCAACAGCGCAACGCTAAAAGATATTCATACTACAAGTTTTTAAAACAAAACAACCCCAAGCATCCCAGACTCGACTAATCATCCTTTTTGAGCTGGGTTTCCGTGACTCTTTTGTTTTTGCCTTTGTCCTTTCCCTGTCCCTCTGGAGGGGAGAGGATGCAATCGCTTCCTCTCCTATCACAATTGTTCCAATTGTTAAATAACGACAATACCATAAACAATTTTTACTTTTTAAAAATTAAGCTGAAAACAAAAACGCACCTTAAAAATTGAATCTCCGATATCAAGAGCCTTGCCTTTTTCAGGCGGGGTAGTCTATAGCTCAATAAAAGCTGCAAAGAGCAAAATCAAGGCAAAAGTGCCTCGGACAATTAGGGGTGCTTTTGCCTTTTTTGTTTCTATTTTAGGGTAGTCGGGGTAAAACCAAACAGGATAACTTCACCATCGCAGATTCAACGACACTGCTATTGCTGGTAGATTTAAGTTTTACTAAAGCTATGAGGCCCCGTTCCTTAACGAGAGATAGCTTCGATGTAACTTTCCAAGCTAATGTTACCCAATAAAAGCCTCAATTGTAATGCTTGTTAACAGGCT
>CAYNFT010000015.1:0-29209 GCA_964396535.1 uncultured Dehalococcoidales bacterium
GGTCGTAGGGGAGGCGTGCCCAGTCAGCAGTCATGGCATCCTCGCTGGTTACGGCGCGCAGGGCGACCAGATAACCATAGGTTCGATAGTCACCCATCACGCCCACGCTTTTAACATCGGTGAGCACGGCAAAAGTCTGCCACAGTGGGCGATAGAGCTTTGCCTTCTTAATCTCATTCATGACAATAAAATCAGCCGAGCGCAGTATCTCCAGCTTCTCCTTGGTAACATCACCGATGATGCGAATTGCCAGTCCTGGACCGGGGAAGGGTTGACGCCATACCATCTCTTCCGGCATACCCAGCTCAAGCCCTACCTGGCGCACTTCATCCTTAAAGAGGTAGCGCAAAGGCTCAATCAGGTTAAGCCTCATCTTAGCTGGCAGTCCACCGACATTGTGGTGGGTCTTTATCTTGGCTGAGGCAGTGCTTCCCGATGCAGCACTTTCGATGACATCTGGGTAAAGGGTTCCCTGAGCGAGAAAGTCGACCCGGCCTATTTTGTTAGCCTCTTCTTCAAATACCTCGATAAATTCCTCGCCGATAACCTTGCGCTTAACCTCCGGGTCAACAACTCCTTTCAATCGGTCGAGGAACCTTTCAGTGGCATCAACGTAGATGATATTCATCCCCAGATTCTCACGGAAGACCTTAAACGTCCTCTCTACTTCTTCACGGCGCAGTAGCCCATTATTAACATAGATGCAGGTGAGCTGGTCACCGACAGCCTGGTAGATGAGGGTGGCGACTACTGCTGAATCAACCCCTCCCGATAGAGCATTGATTACCTTCCCTTTGCCAACCAGCTTCTTAATGTTGGTTATGCTATCATTTATGAAGTTGCCTATTGTCCAGTTTCCCTGACAGCCGCATATTCGGTAGGCGAAGTTTCTCAGGATGGCCTTCCCCTGGGGAGTATGCGCTACCTCAGGGTGAAACTGAAGACCAAATATTCCATCCTCATTGCCCATAACGGCAACGGGTGAATTTTCAGTGTAGGCTAGGGCAGTAAAGCCGGGGGGCATTTCTTCAATCCTGTCAGCGTGGCTCATCCATACCGGTGGAGAGTCATCCAGACCAGCAAAAAGGGGCGAATCTGCATCGCTCAGATGAAGGATGGCATGACCATATTCCTGCTTGGCTCCAGGTGCTACCTGCCCCCCTAACTGTTTAGTGATAACCTGCATACCGTAGCAGATACCCAGTACCGGCAGGTGGCTCTCATAAACATAGGCTGGAGCTAGGGGAGCTTTAGCTTGGTAAACACTAGCCGGTCCTCCAGAGAGAATAAAACCCTTCGGATTGAGCGGCGCTACCTTTTCCCAGGGGGTATCATAAGACACTAACTCACAATATACCTGGCACTCTCGTATTCGCCGGGTGATTAGCAGGCTATATTGTGAGCCAAAATCAATGACAACTATAGCCTCGCGTTCAATACCGGGTGCAGCTTCCCTGGCAGCAATGGACTGCTCGCCACTTATCTCCTTAGCAATCTCCAGATAAGTGGAGACTTCGATATCGCCGCTGGTGCTTACTCTGTGAACATCGGTCTTTGATTTCTGTTTTGATTTACTTTTAGCCACGTCTCACTAAACTATCTGGACGGTTCATGCAAGAGCCATTTTCGCGCCCAGTGCCTTGCATTTCTCTAAAGCCTCGGAGGATGGCTCTCTTAGCGCGCCTACACTTTCAGTCGCCTTCTTCAAGCCTAGTCTGTCGCAAAGCTTATCTAAGCTTTCTATAGCTACTTCCCCGCCTCCGCCGTAGCTGCCAAATGTAGCGTAGGGTTTATTAGCGACCTTCTCTCGCAGAGCATAAAAGGTACGGTCAAAGAAGTCCTTAATCATTCCTGCCTCATAGCCAAAGTAGCTGGCTGTGCCCATGATAACAGCATCACAATCAAGCATGTCATCAGCATTGGCGTCGGCTGCTTTTTTCAGGGTCACGGTAGCCCCTGCTGAGGCTGCCCCCTCTTTGACCGCCTCTGCCATCTTTTCAGTATTTCCGCTCTGGGAATGGTAGATAATCAGTACCTTTGCCATCTTCCTGTGTTGCCTCCTTGTTTTGCTTGGCTCTATTATACATCAATCAACTAAATAGCGTAATAGTTTAACCAGTTTTTATTATGAGGTTGATAAACAATCTACATTATCGCCTTTGGCTACTATTAAATAACTGTGCTATACTGTCATCGAGCGAAAAATCTCCTTTACTGGCAGCAATAGCGAGTGTTGGCTAAGCCTTATTCAAATATTCAGGAACAGATTGATATAGGAGTTTCTATTCTCAAGCGGGGTGGAATAGTTGTCTATCCCACCGATACTGTCTATGGTCTGGGCGCCTGTGCTGGTCTTCCTCAGGCTATAGAGCAGATTTATAAGGTGAAGGAGCGACCACGGAATATGCCGCTCCCGTTGCTGCTGGCTGAGGTGTCTCAGATAACCGAGATTGCCGGGTCGGTGCCGCCGGTTGCCTGGTCTTTAATCCGTAGCTTTCTACCCGGTGCCCTGACCCTGGTTTTACCCAGGTCCAGTACAGTCCCCGATACAATTACGGCCGGAGGAATGACAATCGCCGTGCGTATCCCAGCCCACCCGGTTCCCATCGCTCTTGTTAAAGGCCTGGGGACTCCTATTGTGGGCACCAGTGCCAACCTTAGCGGCAGACCCAGCCCTTTGACGGCTGAGGAGGTCTATTCTCAGCTTGGTGACAAGGTAGATTTAATCATTGACGGTGGACGGTGCCCGGGTGGCAAAGAATCAACGATAGTTGATGTGACCGGAGAAAAGCCCATGATACTGCGCCAAGGCGCTATATCACGAGAAGAACTTGAAAAAGTCTGCGGGAGTATTACCTTTAAGAAAGGAGATTGAGTCATGCGTATTGCTATTGGCTGTGACCATAGGGGGGTTGATTTCAAGCAATCTATCATGAAGTTACTTACTGATACCGGGCACAGCTATGAGGATTTTGGTTGTTATACTACCGATTCAGTAGACTACCCGGATATTGCCAAAAAGGTGGGTGAGGCGGTAGCCAGGGGCGATTTTGAGCGCGGTATTTTGATATGCGACAATGGCATTGGCATGAGCATGGCGGCTAATAAGGTTAAGGGGATAAGAGCTGCCCTGTGTTATACTGCCTTCAACGCTACCCGAACTCGTCAACACAATGATGCCAACATCCTTTGTATGGGGGCAGGTGAAGAACAGGTACGGGAGCCGGTATCTGAAATCGTTAACGCCTTTCTAACTGCTGAGTTCGAAGGTGGAAGGCACCAGCGCCGAGTAGATAAAATAAAGGCTATGGAAAACCAATAAATAATAGTATTTGGCTTGACAATAAATCAGAACTGTGCTAATTTATTGTCAAGATGAATAGAAATCTCGTTATTTTAGTACTCGTTATAGATACATAATCCGGTCGGTGGGTCGTCTCCACGGAATCAGGGGCCGTCCCCACGGGACGGCCTTTTTTATAAACAGAAAAAACGGGATAGAGAAGGTGAAGAGATGAAAAGTGATGCTGTCAAAAAGGGCGTAGAACGGGCTCCACACCGGTCTTTACTCTATGCTTTAGGCTGGAGGCGAGAGGAAATAGACAAGCCCTTTATAGGTATTGTCAATAGCTTTACAGAGATTGTCCCAGGGCATATACATTTGCGAGATATTGCTGAGGCAGTTAAGGCAGGAGTGAATAGTGGGGGAGGTGTTCCCTTTGAGTTTAATACTATTGCTGTGTGTGACGGCATCGCTATGAACCATCCGGGAATGAAATACAGCCTGCCCAGTCGAGAACTGATAGCTGACTCAATTGAAATAATGGCTGAAGCCCATGCCTTTGATGCCCTGGTCTTTATTCCCAACTGCGACAAGATAGTTCCTGGGATGCTTATGGCAGCCGTAAGGCTGAACCTGCCATCTATCTTTATTAGTGGTGGTCCTATGCTGGCAGGGCAGCTATACAATAATGGCAAGGTTGAGAAGGTTGACCTCATCTCTGTCTTTGAAGCCGTAGGAAAGGTTACCAGCGGGCAGATGACCGAGGAAGAGCTGGCGCAACTGGAGGGTATCGCCTGCCCCGGCTGCGGTAGCTGTGCCGGTATGTTTACTGCCAATACCATGAATTGTGCTACTGAAGCAATGGGAATGGGACTCCCTGGTAACGGTACTATCCCAGCAGTTGACAGCCGGCGGCGGCAGTTAGCCAAAGAGGCTGGACAGCGGGTTATGGAACTGCTAACCGATGATGTTCGTCCTCGGGATATTATAACCAAGGACTCCATTCATAATGCCTTTACTGTAGATATGGCACTGGGTGGTAGTACCAATTCAGTTTTACATCTTATGGCAGTAGCTCATGAGGCAGAGATTGATTTTCCGCTATCAGTGGTGAACGAGATAGGTCAGCATACTCCTCACCTGTGCAGGCTAAGTCCAGCCGGTGACAATCGCATCGAGGACCTGGACCGGGCTGGTGGCGTAGCTGGAGTGATGAAAGAGCTACAAGAGCTATTGAAGTTGGAAGCAAGAACAGTGTCAGGAAAATCAGTAGCTCAGGTTATTGCCGAGGCAGCGGTTCTGGATAGAGAAGTTATCCACTCTATTAGTGATGCTTACTCGGCTACCGGGGGCATTGCAATGCTATTTGGTAATCTGGCTCCAGAAGGCGCAGTGGTGAAAAGTGCGGCCGTAGCTCCTGAGATGCTGGTTCATCAAGGACCGGCCAGGGTATTTAACTCTGAAGAAGAAGCTATGCCAGCTATTATGAGCGGCAGTATAAAGCCCGGTGAAGTGATTGTCATCCGTTACGAAGGACCTAAAGGAGGGCCGGGCATGAGAGAGATGCTTACGCCCACCTCCCTCTTGAGTGGCATAGGTATGGATAAAGAGGTTGCTCTTATTACTGATGGGCGTTTTTCCGGGGGTAGCCGTGGGGCAGCTATTGGTCACATTTCCCCTGAGGCAGCCAGTCGGGGACCTATCGCTGCCTTGATTGATGGAGACATAATCAAGATTGATATTCCAAATTGTAAACTTGAGGTAGAACTTAGTAATAAAGAGATATCTGAGCGTCTGGCGCAACTAGCCGAGTTTGAACCTAAGGTGAAAACAGGTTATCTCAGGCGCTATACCGAGAAGGTATCTTCAGCCAGCACGGGAGCAGTGTTTATACAACAGGAGGGGATACTATGAAGATGACTGGTGCCCAAATTATATGTGAGTGCATGGTGAGAGAAGGGGTAGAGGTTATCTTTGGTATCCTTGGTGGGGCTATCCTTCCGCTTTATGATACCTTGCCTCAATACCCCCAGCTCCGGCATGTTCTGGTACGTCATGAACAGGGCGCTGCCCATGCTGCCGATGGCTATGCCCGTGTTACAGATAAGGTAGGGGTATGTTTTGCCACGTCTGGGCCTGGGGCGACCAATCTGGTAACCGGAATCGCCAACGCTCACCTCGACTCCTCTCCTATGGTGGCTATAACCGGTCAGGTAGCCAGACCCTTTATTGGCAAGGATGCCTTTCAGGAGGTGGATATTACCGGTATTACTCTGCCTATTACCAAGCATAACTACCTTGTTCTTGATGCCAGCTCGCTAGCCAGGACGGTTAAAGAGGCGTTCTATCTAGCCAGAACTGGACGCCCCGGACCAGTGCTTATTGATGTACCGCGAGATGTCTTCCAGGAGGAAGTAGAATTTCACTATCCAGGCAAGGTAAACCCGCCCGGTTATAAGCCGACGCTCCAGGGACACCCGACACAGATTAAGAAGGCAGCCAAGCTCATAAACGAAGCTCAGCAACCCCTCATTTTAGCCGGGAGAGGAGTACTTATCTCTGGAGCTTATGCCGAGCTTAAGCAATTAGCTGAGATGGCGCAAATACCGGTGGTTACTACCTTATTGGGCATCAGTAGCTTTCCTGAAAGCCATATTCTAAGTTTCGGTATGCTGGGGATGCATGGCATGGCTTATGCTAATATGGCGGTTAATGCATGCGATGTTCTTGTTGCCATCGGAATGAGGTTTGATGATAGGGCTACGGCTAAAGTGAGTAGCTTTGCCCCTCACGCTCGCATTATCCATATTGACATAGACCCGGCAGAAATTGGTAAAAATGTGCGTGTGGATGTGCCTATAGTTGGCGATGTGAAGATTGTCCTCAAGGAATTAAATAAGCTGATTACTCCCACTCAACGTGTTGATTGGTTTGAGCAGATCGATGATTTACGGAGGGAACACCCGTCAATAGAAATCAGAGACAGTGACGGGCTCCTGCCCCAGTTTGTCGTTCGCAAAATATATGAGGCGACTAAGGGTGAGGCTACAATTGTTACCGGCGTAGGGCAGAACCAGATGTGGGCAGCCCAACATTACTGCTATGATAAGCCAAATACCCTAATATCATCAGGCGGACTGGGGACTATGGGTTTTGGACTGCCAGCATCTATCGGAGTTAAGATAGGCTGTCCTGATAGTACTGTATGGTGCATAGACGGGGATGGCAGTTTCCAGATGACTGTTCAAGAGTTAGCCACCATAGCTCAGGAAAGGGTAGCAGTGAAGATAGCAATTCTTGATAATGGCTATCTGGGAATGGTGCGGCAATGGCAGGAACTTTTCTACGGGAAGCGATACGTAGCCACGCCATTGAGTGGTCCAGACTATGTTAAGATTGCCGAGGCATACGGAATTTCTGCGTTAAGGGTGAGACATAAGGAAGAAGTAGTCCCAGCTATTGAGCAAGCAATGGCGGAGGAGGGTCCTTTTCTGATAGACTTTGTGGTGGAACCGGAGGAGAACGTTTATCCGATGGTCCCGCCAGGTGCAGCTTTAACCGAAGTTATTGAGGAACCTAGACCTAGAGCAAAGGCTCTCTCCGATTCAGCCAAGTTGCCGACAAGCAATATTTAAACCTGGGAAAGGAGTGACAACATGGCACCGACGAAGCACACTCTAGTTGCTCTGGTAGAGGATAAGCCTGGAGTGCTTAACCGGATGGCAAGCCTTTTCCGAAGGCGTGGCTTCAACATTGAAAGTATTGCCGTAGGACATAGCGAGATACCAAATATGTCACGCATGACCATCGTTGTTGATGGCACAACCACCTCGGTCGAGCAGGTCAGGAAGCAGTTGGATAAGGTCATAGATGTAGTCAGGGTATCTGAGATTAGCAGTGATGAAATGGTTACTCGAGAACTGGCGCTGATTAAGGTTAAAGCCACTTCAACTACTCGAAGTGAGGTTATGCAGATTGTGGACATATTCAGAGCAAATATAGTAGATGTTGGTGCTGATTCACTCACAGTTGAGGTTACCGGAGACGAAGAGAAAATCAATTCCTTATTGAATTTACTTCGTGGTTTTGGTGTCAGGGAATTGGCCAGGACAGGTCGTATAGCCATGACCAGAGGAGGTTCAAGTCCGCTACACGTGGAGAAAGAGCCAGCTAAGACCCGAGGGAAAAGGCAAAAAACGTAAATAGACCGCTAAAAAGCAGTTTTCAGTGGATGTTGAAGCTGAGGATGGGAGAAGGCTGGAACTGCTGAAGAAAATGCGGAGGACTTTTTAGCAATTGATAAATGTTGATTTCACCCAATATCTGAGGTATTATCAATTTCACAATCAGGAGGTGGGAAAATGTATAAAAGAATGCTTGTTCCACTGGATGGCTCGGAGCTTGCTGAGGTAGTCTTCAGTTATGCCAAAGAACTTGCTGGAAGGCTAGACATAGACATAATTTTACTTCATGTTTCTGCTCCGGCGTCAACTCAATTCATCCCGATGCGCCGAGCCTATGTCGAGCGAGCGACGAGGATTGTTAAGCGTCAGGCACAAGAGGTTCAAAAAAAGATAGGTATTCAGCCAGAAGGTAAACCAATTGAAGTGCGAGGTGAATTGATCGAGGGCTACCCTGCCGATGAAATCCTCCATTATGCTGAAGAGAATGAGGTTGGCCTGATTCTAATGGCAACCCGTGGTCACTCGGGACTCAGGCGTTGGAGCTTAGGGAGCGTGGCGGGTAAAGTCCTCAGTGCATCAAAGATTCCTGTTTGGCTTGTTCAAGCTGGGGTTCCCGAAGAGACTCCTTATGACAAATGGCCAAAAATAACAATACTTGCACCACTGGATGGCTCAGAGCTGGCTGAATCGGTGCTTCCCCATGTCGAAGTGCTGGCAAAACAGCGAGGTGCTGAGCCGGTGGATGTGATCCTGCTCAGAGTTTCCGAGCCCGTGACTATGCCCTCGTATTATAGTCCTGAACTTTCTGGGATATCTCTGAACTGGGGGGAGTTTATGCAGCAAGAGGAAGTTAGGCGTAAGAAGATAGCTAATGAGTACCTAGCTAAAGTAGAGAAGCGGCTTAAAGATAGCAACATTAGTGTGCGGTCAGAGGTGCTGGGGGGTCAAGCCACCGATGAAATTGTTGATTATGCCAATAAGAGTCCGTTTACCATAATTGTTATGGCAACTCACGGGCGCTCCGGGTTAAGCAGGCTGGTCTATGGGAGTGTCGCCGCAAATGTTATACACGGAGTCCCCAGCCCAATATTTCTGGTAAAGCCGCAATAATTTGATTCTATAACGCCCTGAAGCGCATGGACGAAGAGCACCTCATTGAAGAAGTTGGTGATGAACTGCGCCAGATGATGCCCTGGCTGAAGGGAAGTAACTGGTTAAGCGGGTAAGAAATTGTTTGAAATCGAAAATAGAAAGACTGAAACTCTGTTAGCATATTTTAATATATTTATCCTCGCCGGGAGAAATAAACTCCTCCTTACTAACCCCTCTCCTTATACTGTGGAGAGGGGGCAAACCTGTTTTACTCTAGAGAATTTCTCCCAGGGAGGACACTATGGATAAAGTAACTATTTTTGATACTACCTTGAGGGATGGGGAGCAGGCGGCGGGAGGCACGCTGAATGTCCGGGAAAAGCTGGAGATAGCCAGGCAACTGGAGAAGCTTGGTGTAGATGTTATTGAGGCTGGCTTTCCGGTAACCTCGCCGGGTGATTTTGAGGCAGTGAGTCTCATTGCTAAAGAGGTTCGCACCCCTGCAATTTGTGTTTTAACCCATGCTAATCTTGAAGCTGTAGACCAGAGCTGGGAAGCAGTCAAAGGAGCTGAGCGACCACGAATTCATATAGTTCTCTCATCTTCAGATATACACCTCTTCTATCAACTCAGGAAGAGCCGTGAGGAAATCTTAGAGATGTCCTGTAACACGGTTGCACGTGCCAGAAAATACTGTGATGACATCGAGTTCTCAGCAATGGACGCCAGTAGAACCGAGCCTGAATATATCTACCAAATCCTGCAAGCAGTCATTGACGCTGGGGCTACTACGGTCAATATCCCTGATACCGTAGGCTATGCCATGCCTGACCAGTTCGGTGCTCTTATTGGGCGAGTCTTTGAGAATGTCCCCAATATTGACCGTGCGGTCGTCAGTGTTCACTGTCATAATGACTTGGGACTGGCGGTAGCCAATAGCCTGGAAGCGCTCAAGCGAGGTGCCCGGCAGGTGGAGTGCACCATTAACGGCATCGGGGAAAGGGCTGGTAATGCCTCACTTGAGGAAATTGTGATGACTATCAAGACCCGCCAGGACTTTTTCAACCTGACTACCAGTATTGATACCACACAGATTTATAGAACCAGCCGACTGGTAAGTGAGCTGACCGGTTTTGCGGTTCAGGCTAACAAGGCTATTGTTGGCGCCAATGCCTTCCGCCATTCGTCAGGTCTTCACATAGACGGTGTCATCAAGATGCCGAAAACCTTTGAAATAATGGACCCCAAGATAGTAGGCATACCGGCCAGCAGTCTGGTACTGGGTAAAACCAGCGGGCGGCATGCCTTCAGGGAGAGACTGGCAGAACTGGGCTACAGCCTGTCTGATGAAGACTTTGCTCGTGCCTTCGCTGCCTTCAAAGAGCTAGCCGATAAGAAGAAAGAGGTTACCGATAAGGATATTGAGTCCCTTGTTGCCGAAGAGCAGCGCACTGTGTCCGAGGTTTATCACCTTGACCGCATCCAGGTAACCTGCGGGGATAGAGGTATTCCCACCGCTGCTATCAGGCTAGTTGCGCCAGGTGGCCAGATATTGGCTGACGCGGCTCTGGGTACAGGCCCGGTTGATGCCGTTTACAAGGCAATTAATAGGCTCGTGGGAGTGCCTAATGAACTCACCGAATTTAGTGTTAAATCAGTAACTGAAGGGATTGATGCCATTGGTGAGGTGCTGATAAGGATAGAGAGCGATGGTGTAACCTATACCGGGCGGGGTGCTGATACTGATATCGTTGTCGCCAGTGCCAAGGCTTATATAAATGCCCTTAATCGGTTGTTGGCTGCTAAGAAAGCCAGTTGAAGATTCTTTTTACTTCGGCTAGATGTTTTACCTGATTCTCATGAGTGAATCCTCACGGGCTATGCCTTATCCTATTCGACTCGCACAAGCAAAAACGTAATGAGAGGACATTTATTAAGGGTAGATTGAAGGGGCTTCGCCCCTCTCAAAAAATACTTTCTCCCTTCCCCTTAACAAGGGGAAGGGAGAAAGGGAATAGGGTTATAAAAATTATTAGGTTGAGGTTGATAAAAAATCTCTAATGACTATATTGAAAAAATTTTAGTAGGAGTAAAAGAAAGGGAACTACGGTGACTTTAGTTGAAAAGATACTGGCTGCTCATTCTGATAGAGAAAAGGTAAGTCCGGGTGAATTCATCAATGCCAGGGCAGACCTTATTCTGGCCAATGATATTACCGCCCCTATTGCCATAAAGGAGTTCCAGCGAATCGGGATTGATAGAGTTTTTGACTCACAAAAGATAGTGATGGTGGCTGACCACTTTGTGCCGAATAAGGACATTCTATCTGCCGAGCAGGTCAAGCTGATGCGTGGCTTCTGCTATGAGCAGGGTATTACCTGCTTTGATGTAGGCCAGATGGGCATCGAGCATGCGCTATTACCCGAGCAGGGCTTGGTGCTGCCTGGAGATGTGGTTATCGGAGCGGATTCCCATACCTGTACCTACGGTGCTGTTGGTGCCTTTGCCACCGGTATGGGTTCAACTGATATTGCCGCAGCTATGGCTACCGGAGATATCTGGATGAAGGTCCCGCCTACCATCAAATTTATCTACCACGGCAATCCGGGGAAATGGGTGGGAGGCAAGGACTTAATCCTGTACACCATCGGTAATATTGGAGTGGATGGTGCTCTCTATTCTGCAATGGAGTTTACTGGCGAGGCTATAGATGCCCTGCCTGTGGACGGACGATTTACTATGGCAAATATGGCTATTGAAGCCGGAGCCAAAACGGGTATATTCATGGTGGATGGCAAAACATTGGACTACATAAAGCTGCGGGCAAAACGCCCCTACACGGTATATGAACCAGATGATGATGCCGAATATGCACAGGTTATTGAATATGATGTTTCGTCCCTTGAACCCCAGGTTGCCCTACCTCACCTGCCATCTAATGTTAAACCGGTTAGCCAGGTGAGGGGGATAGAAATTGACCAGGCAGTAATCGGTAGTTGCACCAATGGTCGCCTAGAAGATTTGCGGCTTGCCGCCCAGATATTAAGGGGAAGAAAGGTGCATCCGAAAGTGCGTTGCATTATTATTCCTGGTACCCAGCAAATATATCTTGATGCCCTTAAGGAAGGGCTGATAGAAATTTTCATCAATGCTGGGGCAGCGGTAAGCACCCCGACCTGTGGACCGTGTCTCGGCGGTCATATGGGTGTTCTGGCTGCAGGCGAGCGCTGTATCTCCACCACCAACCGCAACTTTGTTGGCAGAATGGGCAGCCCCAAGTCAGAGGTCTATCTGGCGAATCCTGCCGCCGCCGCCGCCAGCGCAGTAACAGGCAGAATTGCCAGTCCGGAAGAAGTTTAGACTAAGGTGCAAGGAGGTGGGCAAAAATGAGGGTGCAGAAGTCTATCGAAATTGCCGCGCCGCCAGAAAAAATCTGGCCCTTCCTGGTCGAGCCTGAAAAAATCCTGAAGTGGTGTATTACTTTCCAGAAATTCGAATACACCAGTGAGAAGCATAGCGGTATAAATACGACTTTTTATATAGAGGAAAAAGCTGGCCCGATGCCACTTATGAAACTGAACTTCAGGGTTACGGAATGGGTACAGAACGAGAGACTTGCCTTCAGGATGACCGACGGAACTGGTGTAAAGGCATATGAACAGGGCTGGACCCTTAGAGCTAATCCGGCTGGCAGCAGATTTACCTTCATCGAGGATGTCGAACTACCCTATGGCACTATTGGCAAGCTTATCGGTGTTATCGGACAGCAGAGTTCGGCGGCTAATGCAAAGAAGATGCTGGTCATACTGAAGAGCCTTGCTGAAGGGAAGAAGGTTGAAGGGGATGAAGAGGAGGAAGAGGAAGGGACTAATGATAAGGTAAAGGACGGTTAGGAAGGCGAAACTCTCTACTAAAAAATTCCTCCTCTCATTGAAAGGAGGGGAGGATTAAGGGGGTGCAGTTAATGGCTAAGCTCAAAAAGTCATGGCGGGAGAAACTGGCCGACAGCAAAGATTTCCCAAAGGTAGTAGAAATCACTGAAAACATGAGCCAGAGGTGGGGGACAGGCACGGTTGTTATCCCGGCACCGCTGGAAGTGGATGAAATTATGAGGAAGGTTCCAAGAGGCAAACTTATCACCATAAACCAGATTAGAGAGGTGGTGGCTAAAAGACACGGCGCCACCATTGGCTGACCGATAACCACCGGCATCTTTGCCGGGATTGCGGCTCGTGCAGCCGCTGAGGATGCGGAAGAGGGCAAAACTGATATTACTCCTTACTGGCGGACGCTGAAATCCAAAGGGGAACTCAACGAAAAATACCCCGGCGGACTTGAAGACCAGGCTGCCCGCCTCACAGACGAGGGCCACGCCATCGAGCTTGGCAAAAACAAAAAACCCCGCAAAGTAAAAGACTTCGGAAAAGCCCTGGTGAGGGTTTAGGTACCAAATGGATTGGGGAACTTCTATTCTCGGAAGTTTAATAAGCGCACTCATTGCAATTACTTTTGTTATCTTTATAGAGAAAAAACGAAAACCGAAGCTTAGTTTAAGCATAAGAGGAACTCGTACTAGAGTTTATGAAGATAATGTAGATAGACCAGCTAAAACTTTAAGGGTTTGCGAGTTAGATTTAAGGAATCATAATTTGTGCAGATTTTTAAAGTGGTTTATGTCTAGGAATGTGGCAGTTCATTGTTACGGATATATAACTTTTCATAATGAAAACGGGGATAATGTAAAAAACCAAATGCCTATAAAATGGGCAAAGCTGCCAAGAGTAGAAGTCCATCCAGGAGGAATAAGAGTCGAACACTCTCTATCTGAAATATTATACATGGATGTTCACCCAGGAGAGGAAGAGACTTTGCAGGTGGCAGTTAGATTTGACGATGATTCTGAATGCTATGGGTGGAACAATGAAAGCTACTATTATTCGTGGCGTAATCAAAATTGGAAGCTTGATGGCCCTGAAGATTACTTCGTCAAGATAAAAATTATTTCTGCTGGTTTACGTTGTGGAGACGTATTCAAATTACACATTGGCAAAGACCCTGATGATTTCAAATTGGAAGAGGTTGAAAAAGTAGAAAGAGATAGAATTTTAAAAATTCAAGAAATTGAGGAGCAATATTTATAATGCTAAAAGGCAAAGTCCATAAATACGGGGCGGATGTTAATACCGATGTGATTGTGCCGGCTCGCTACCTTTACCTGTCTGAGGCGAAAGAGCTGGCAGAGCACTGTATGGAAGATATAGACGCCGAGTTTTTGTCCAGAGTTCAAACAGGGGATATAATGGTGGCAACCACCAACTTCGGCTGCGGCTCTTCGCGGGAGCATGCCCCAATGGCTATTAAAGCGGCTGGTATCTCCTGTATAATAGCCAAGAGCTTCGCCCGCATCTTCTTCCGCAATGCCATAAATATCGGCTTGCCGCTGCTTGAGTGCGAGGAAGCGGTGGATAATATAGAGGCTGGTGATACAGTGGAGGTTGATTTGTCCGGTGGTACCATTAAAAATCTGAACAATGGTAAGACTTTCACTGCTAAGCCATACCCCGATTTTATGGCTGAGCTTATCGCTGCTGGCGGGCTTATTGAACATACCAAAAAGAGGCTAGAAAGTAGGAGGAGTTAATGCAATTCAATCTGGCAGTACTACCCGGCGATGGCATCGGTCCCGATGTGACCAGTGAAGCAGTCAAGGTCTTGCAGGCAGCAGGTAACAGCTTTGGACACAGGTTTGACCTTAAATATGGGCTGGTGGGAGGAATTGCCATTGACCAGTCAGGAGAAGCTTTGCCTAAAGATACGCTGAAAAAGTGTCAGGGTGCTCAGGCAGTGCTGCTGGGTGCCGTAGGTGGTCCAAAGTGGGACGACCCCAAAGCCAAGGTACGTCCTGAAGATGGCCTGCTGGCGCTGCGAAAGAATCTGGGACTGTTTGCCAATCTACGTCCGGTTAAGGTTTTTCCGGTGCTTGTTAACTCCGCTAACCTGAAACCGGAGGTTATTGAAGGGGTTGACTTTATTTTCGTGCGTGAGCTTACCGGAGGTCTCTACTTCGGCAAGCCCAAGAGGCAGTGGCAGACATCCAGAGGCAGGCGGGCTGTCGATTCAATGGCTTATTCTGAGCAGGAAATCGAGCGTATTGTCAGAGTCGGCTTTGAGCTGGCGCGCACCCGTAAAAAGAAATTAATCTCGGTGGATAAAGCCAATGTACTGGAGTCCTCCCGCCTATGGCGCCAGGTGGCTATCGAGGTAAGTAAAAACTACCCGGATATAGAACTGGAACACATGCTGGTTGATGCCTGTGCTATGCGCCTTATCCAGAATCCCAGATACCTTGATGTTCTGGTTACCGAGAATACCTTTGGTGACATTGTAACCGATGAGGCATCAATGCTTGTCGGCTCTATGGGAATGTTACCCTCAGCCAGTCTGGCCGGGGTGCCCCAGGAGGGGGTTGCTATCCCCGGTCTGTACGAGCCAATTCACGGTAGTGCTCCCCGCCGTGCCGGACTGAATATGGCTAATCCAATAGCGAGCATTCTCAGCGTAGCCATGATGCTGCGCTACTCCCTGGGCTTAATAAAAGAAGCACAGGCTGTTGAGGCGGCTGTTGAAGAGGTCTTAAATGAAGGTTATCGCACTTATGATATAATGAGTGAAGGCAAGACAGAGGTGGGGACAAAGGAGATGGGAGACCTGATAGCCAGAAAAGTGGGAGGTCAATAATTGTCATCAGTCCAGCTTTATGATACCACATTGCGGGATGGGGCACAGGGAGAGGGTGTTTCCTTCTCTGTGGTTGATAAGCTTAATATTGCTCGCAAACTTGATGAGATGGGCATCCACTATATTGAAGGTGGTTGGCCCGGCTCCAATCCCAGAGATGCCGAGTTTTTCGAAAAGGTGAGCTCCCTTTCTCTGACCCATGCGAAGATAGCCGTTTTCGGCAGTACCCGTCGCGTTGGACTCAAGCCGGAAGAAGATAATAACCTGGTCATGGTGGTTGATGCCGGGGTTGAGGTTGCTACTCTTGTCGCTAAGTGCTCTGACTTACATGTGAAACAGGTACTTGCGACTACCCTTGAGGAGAACCTGGGCATGATTGCCGATTCTGTACGTTTCTTGAAGGCGAGTGGATTGACTGTTTTCCTGGATGCCGAGCATTTCTTCGATGGCTTCAAGACCAATCCAGATTATTCCTTGCGTTGTTTAATAGTTGCCGCCGAAGCTGAGGCGGACTGCCTGGTGCTCTGCGATACCAACGGCGGAGCCCTGCCTGATGAGGTAACGCGAGCAGTTGAGGCAGCGGCAAAATCGACGTCGGTACCACTCGGGATTCATGCCCACAATGATGGTGGCCTGGCGGTGGCTAATACCCTGGCGGCGGTAAACGCTGGAGTAACCCATGTACAGGGCACTATCAACGGCTACGGTGAGCGCTGCGGTAATGCCAACCTCTGTTCCATCATACCCAACTTGAAGCTAAAAATGGGTATTGATTGTGTTACTGATGAGCAACTGGCTAAACTAACCGAGGTATCCCGCTATGTCAGCGAGGCAGCTAATCTGGTTCCTGACCCATTCCTGCCCTATGTAGGAGCCAGCGCCTTCAGTCACAAGGCTGGTTATCATGTTGATGGGATTACCAAGTGGGCTGACAGCTACCAGCATGTCGACCCGACTAGGGTAGGTAATCGTCAGCGGGCAGTGGTATCCGAGCTATCCGGTAAGCGTAATATAACTTATAAGGCGAAAGAGCTCGGTATAGACCTTTCCTCCCGCTCCAAGGAGACACAGGAAGTATTGAAACAGATTAAACAGCTGGAGAGTCGAGGCTTCCAGTATGAGAATGCCGAAGCTTCTTTTGAGCTGCTGCTCCACCGGGCCAAGCCCGATTACCAACAACCGTTTGAGCTGGTTGACTATATGGTGGTAGTGGAGAAGAAGCGACGCCTTCCCACCCGAAAGAGTCTGGAGGAGATGCTGGCTGAGGCAATGGTAAAGGTTAGAGTAGGCACCGAAATGATTCATACCGCAGCCGAGGGCAATGGTCCGGTTAACGCACTGGACCAGGCACTGCGCAAGGCGCTCCTGCAGTTCTACCCCAGCCTGGCTGCCGTCAAGCTGGTTGACTATAAGGTTCGCATCCTCGAAGAAAGTACTGGCACCGAGTCCCAGGTTCGTGTCCTTATTGAGTCCAGTGATGGAGTTGAGGAATGGACGACGGTTGGTAGCTCGACCAATATCATAGAGGCTAGCTGGCTGGCACTGGTCGACAGCGTGGAATACTGGCTTATAAAACAAAAATCGAAGTAAGCCTCCGACTATGAAATGAAACCTAATCCCAACCTTCTAGTTTTATGGGAGGGGGAATACGTGATATAAAGGGCACCGGAACTGTAATAAATATACGGTGGTTGGTGCCTTTTTGTATATTCCACTTAAGTGAAAAGGAGGCACAAAATGCCTAAGGCTAAGAATGGAGATATCAATATTTATTACGAGGTAGAAGGAGATGGCCCACCGCTGGTGCTGGCACATGGGGGTAGCGACAGTCTGGATATATTGCGGACACTGGGCTACACGGAAGCCCTGAAAGATGATTTTCAATTGATTTTATTCGATTCCCGGGGACAAGAGCGGAGTGATAAGCCCCATGAAGCATTCGACCGCAGGACCAGGACGGCAGATAATGTTGTGGCTATACTTGACAATCTGGGAATATCAAAGGCTCATTACTTCGGCTATTCCAGAGGAGCTATGACAGGATATACACTTGCCATCCGCCATGCTGAACGGTTCCATTGTTTTATCCTCGGGGGTATGACTCCATACCAGTGGCCCGAAGAAATGGTCAAGGCAATGAACATATCGATAGAAGGATTTAAATTACTCCGCACTGACCCGGAAGCCTATATGCAGTGGATGGAAAACCTGCTCGGGCGTCCCCTGACGCCTGAGGACAGGAGCGAATTCCTGTCCAGAGACCCGGAGGCATCGATTGCGATGCAGACAGCCTTCCTTAACACCCCATCACTGACCGACCAGGACCTGGCGGGAATATTGGTGCCCTGTTTGGTCTTTTGCGGCGACCTTGACCCGTTCCACGACGGGGCTAAAGAGAGTGTCAATCATATGCCGCGGGCAGCATTTGCTTCTCTGACCGGCCTTAACCACATAACGGCTTTCGCGCGGAGCGACCTGGTGGTCCCGTACATCAAGGCGTTCCTGGCCGTGGTAAGCAGAGAATAGTATTTATTCGGGAGTCTTATTTAGTTGAGTCCCTGAGCGTTATGCTAACGTGAAGGCGGCGGTCCCGGCGGTCTATCCCTCTTCTGCATCAGCTCGATAACCACGCCGCCCACCTTGCGGGTATCCAGGTAGGCATACTGACCTTTAGCGTGGTACATTACCGGAACGCCTTTTTCCTCCAGTTCGGCAACCTCTTTCTCAAGGTCGTCGACCCGGTAAGCGATGTGGTTGGCTCCCTCGCCATGCTCGTCCATGTACGTCTCGTTGTAATTGCCCCCTTCGACAGGCTCGGTCAGCTCCAGGGTTAACGGGCCGAGCTGGAGCATCTTTATCTTGATTTTCCACGGTGGAGCATCGGTCTTGCCGTAGGTCTTAAAATTCTCGAAGTTTGCGCTGTCCAGCACATGACCGGGTGAGTCATCCGCCTGCCCGCCGAGCGATTTATAGTAGTTGACGGCATCATCCATGTTCTTGATGGACAGTCCCACATGAACCAGTGTCCAGTTCTCCATTCCCATAATAGCCCCTTTCAAAATATTAATTGTTTTAGAACTATCCCCTATAAACTCAGTTAATGAGTACTCCGGGAGGGGGAACTACCGATTTAATATATCATATTAGCAAGAATTAATCCAAGCTAGCCCCGGGCAAATGTATCCTCATTGATGTGGACGATATGCTCCGTGGTATCAGGAATTTCCTTCAGCCCTATTCTCAGGAATGACGGGTATAAAATTGTATTTTCAAGTTCCTTTAGCGGGTGCCATTTGAAGGTAATCTTGAAGCCCTCATCTTCTCCGTAAAACTTGGTTTTCTTACGTAAAGATGATTTCTCGGGAAGCTCCATAAGGAAATACAGTCCTAGTTCATGGCAAGACATTTCCTCATCATTAATAAAGTCATTGCCAGTGAAAAAATTTTCAACAACCCAGATTAAACGGACTACCTGAATATTGGTATTGAGTTCTTCTCGCATTTCTCTCTTCAGGGTTTTTCTGGCTGGTTCAAGCAGTTCACCCTGTCCCCCGGCAGGGCCCAGAAATCCTGACCTTCCACTCCCTGTAAAAGAACTCTATCCCTATCGAAGGCAATTCTGACTACTCGATAGTTGAACCGCAGGTTACCTTTATCGAATGTAATCACCTCGACTCGTCCTCAGCTTTTTGTCCAGAAGTCCATACTCAGGTATTTCCACCCTCCATCAGCCAGTACCACCACTATGTTGCCCTCATCCATCTGCTGAGCGAATTTAATGGCCTGGTGGACTACAGCTCCTGAAGATAAGCCGGCAAAAATTCCCTCTTTCTCCAGCAATTGCCTGGCAGTTTCCGCCGCTTGTTGGCTGCTGACAGTGGCTCTTTCTGTAATAAGGCTTAGATCCAGAATGGGTGGAACATACTCTCCGAGACACCTTAAGCCCTGGATGTTATCACCAGGGGGAGGTTCAACACCGAATACCTTGACATCTGGATACTTCTCTTTTAACCGCCGGGCAACGCCAACTATAGTGCCCCCGGTGCCTATGCCGGCAATCAGGACATCAACCCGGTCATAGGGAAAATCCCCTATTATCTCGGCGCCGGTTGTCTCATAGTGAGCCAGCGGATTTGCCGGATTGGAAAACTGATCAGGCATAAAGTATCGTTTATCTTTAGTGACTAGTTCATTGGCAGTGTCCATAGCTCCGTTCACCCCGTAAACCCCTGGGGTAAGAATAAGCTCAGCTTTATATATTGTCAGAAGCTGCCGTCTTTCCAGACTCATATTGTCCGGCATAACAATGGTAACTTTATAGCCTTTGTGATACCCCAGCCAGGCCAGAGCTATCCCGGTGTTGCCGCTGGTGGACTCAATAATGGTTTTGTCCTTGGTCAGCTTCCCACTCTGCTCCGCCCGCTCTACCATATACTTTGCTACCCGGTCTTTAATGCTGGCGCTCCCTCCCAGGTTTTGTCCCTCCAGCTTGGCCAGAATCTTTACCTTCTTTTTTGGACTCATTTGAGTTAGTTCTACCAGTGGAGTATGACCGATTGCATCAATTGGATTTTTAAAAAACATCCTTCTATCCTTCTATCTAGCCTTTAATTACGCCCATGGGTATTGTTTTTACCACCTTGAGAGAGATACCTGCCCTGTCAGTAACATCAACTACATCTGATACATCCTTATAGGCTTCTGAGGCTTCCTCAGCCAGTGAAGCCATGCTACCTGCCTTAACTGTAATCCCCCTGGCAGCCAGCGCCTGAACAACATCGGCACCTCTAAGGCTGCGTTTAGCTGCTGAGCGACTCTGCACTCTGCCAGCACCGTGGCAGGTGGAGCCAAATGTTTCCTTCATAGCTGTCTCTGTCCCCAATGCAATATAGGAATAGCGTCCCATATCCCCGGGAATGAGAACTGGCTGGCCTATATCACGGTAAACAGGGGGAACATCAGGGTGCCTGGCGGGAAAAGCTCTGGTGGCTCCCTTGCGGTGAATACAAAGGGTTTGTTTCTTGCCGTTGATGGTGTGTTCCTCTATCTTGGCAATATTGTGAGCCACGTCATAGACCTGCTCCAGCCCTAGTTCTTTTCGGCTCTTGTCAAAGACCTTCATAAAAGTCTCTCTTGTCCAGTGAGTGATGCACTGGCGGTTAGTCCAGGCATAGTTGGCAGCCCCTGCCATAGCTGCCAGATAGTCCTTTCCTTCTGGCGATTGCACGGGAGCACAGGCAAGCTGGCGGTCGGGCAGATTTATGCCATATTTTTTCACCGCATTGCCCAATAAAGCTACATAATCGGTGCACACCTGGTGCCCGAAGCCCCGCGAACCGGTATGAATCATAACAACCACCTGCCCGGCTTCATTGATGCCCATAACTTTAGCGGCATCACGGTTGTAGATTTCATCCACCACCGCCACCTCAAGAAAGTGATTGCCTGAACCTAACGTCCCCAGTTGTGGAATACCACGCTGTTTGGCTTTTTTGCTTACCTTATCAGGGTTGGCACCCTTGATGCAGCCTGACTCTTCAGTAGTTACAATATCCTCAGCATCGCCAAAGCCCTTTTCTACTGCCCACCGGCTGCCCTTAATCATAATTTCATCCAGTTCTTTTTCACTCACCCTTAGCTTGCCTTTAGAACCCACGCCCGAGGGAACGCTTGTATAAAGCTCATTAACTATCTGTTTAATCTTGGGTCTTACCTCTTCTTCAGTAAGGTTCGTCCACAAGAGTCGGACACCACAGTTAATATCAAAGCCGACGCCCCCGGGCGATACCACTCCGTCCTGTACTCTGGTGCCAGCTACTCCGCCTATGGCAAAGCCGTAGCCCCAGTGAATATCAGGCATAGCTAGTGAGTGACCTACAATACCGGGTAGAAAAGCCACATTAGCTACCTGCTCAGCAGCTTTCTCTTCCCAGATATGGCTGAGCATAGCTTCGCTGGTAAAGATAAGACCGGGCACAGTCATGCCTGCCTTATAGCTGGTGGGAATTTCCCAGCGGTAATCATCTATCTTCTTTACAATTCCCTGCCACGGTGCCGCCACTCTTTCGTCCTCTCCTCTAGATATCAAACAATACCTGAACCCTGCTGCCGTTATTTTTATCAATCTTCAGCATATGGTAGGTGGTTGCCTTGACCCCCGTTTTTATTTCATGTCTTGAACTATCCACTTTATGCCCATAGCTTCTAGCCTTAAGATATGTATTGCTGAGCTGGGTAATATCAAACCTCTTAAAGAGAATATTCTCTACATCAAACAGATAAATAAGCTCATTTAACCACGCTACCAGCAGACTTTCCTGGTCGGGTGCAGTTAGCTCTATATCTCGATGCTCAACCTCCTCCACGTCTTCAAGGTTAGTTATCAGGCTGAACATACCTTTGGCTGCATTGGCAAACGCCTCATTCATAGTACTGCCATAGGCGATAATGCCCACATCGGCTGTATGGTTCAGGATTTCAAACTCTTTCTCCATAGAAGACAACACTATATATTATATCACCTGACCGAGGGGGACGCATAGGACGGACTCGATAAAGACTTCGGTGCAGTACTTATCAGACTACTCTGTTTAGCTCTCGACAGCGTTGGGACAGCTCGTCGAGGTTGGGCAGTCCCTCTCTAGCTCCTGTTCCGGTAATGGAGAACTGAGCAACAATATTACCGAGACGCCCACATTCATCAAGTGGCTTTCCGTTGAGCAGACCATAGAGAAATCCGGTGGCGAAAGCATCTCCGGCACCGGTGGTATCTAGGCTGGACGTTGTCTTTTTGTCACTGGGCTCAATTATGTACTCATTATTGGCATCTCTAATGTAGCTGGTAGCCATTACGGTTTTTAACTTAGCTCCTCTGCCGAGGGTAACGGCAACAATATGACACCCATATTTGAGGCAGCTTTCAGCGCCAGTTGTAACGTCCTGTCCGGTCAATTGCTGTATTTCACTCTGGTTTATAAAGAGGACATATGTTTTGTTTAATATCGGGGCAAGAGTTTTTAATCCCCTGGCTGCATATATCGCCCCGGGAGCGAAACTGACTTTTACAGATGAGTTTAATTTATCCATCAGTTCCAGCAGTACTTTGAGCTGCCTGTCATCGGCAAAGGAGGAAATATGGAGTATTTCTGCCTGATTTATATAATTTGAATCCAGGTCATCCATTGTTAGCATGTTATTTGCACCGGGTAGAACGTAGAGGGAACGCTTGCCAAGGCTATCGCTGAGACAAAATACAGAACCCGTCTTAGCCCTGGGTTTTAACTTAATTTGACTGGTATCCACACCGCTCTTTTGAAAATCCTTGAGCAGTGTCTTGCCATCAGCATCGTCACTAATAACGCCGCTAAAACCGGTTTTCACCCCGAGCTTAGCAAGGCCATAGATGGTATTGGCGGCTGAGCCGCCTGGGGATGATATTGCTTCTTTGACCAACGTCTCGCCGTCATCAAGGATGCGCTCCACCTGGTACAGGTAGTCCATATTCAGTGCCCCCAGCCCAACCACCTTAATGTTACTCATATTTATATAACCCCATCCCCCTTTATCCCCCTTCCCCTTAACAAGGGGAAGGGGGAGGTGTTTCTAAGAGGGACTTCGTCCCTCGTTAACTCCCTGCGAAATAGCATTCCCAACGCCCTGCGAAATAGTATGCCAATACCTTATGAAATGATGTGCTGCTGGTTCCCTTTACTCTCCTCATTACCCCAATTTGCCGGCTTCTTCTCTGACCAGGCGTCTTATTCGTTTGTGAATCTCAATAATATCATCTATATTTTTTCTGCCGGATAGCCAGTGGAAGTAACCTCTGTCTTCCTTGCCTCCAGCCTTTTCCTTTTCTTTCACAATTCTCTCCACCCCTTTTCGCTGGCTCTTCTCCCATGTTTGCAGTATTTCTTTCAGGTCAGCAATGGAGGTGGAAGCCAGGCTCATGGCTGAGTAGGGTAGGGCATACTCGTTGGCATTGAAGGCAATAGCCAGACCTCCTGCTTCTTCCACCGCCTGTAGCATTCGGAAATCGGTAATACTGTCGCCCACCACCACCCACTGGGATAAAGGCTGGTTATGAGATTCAGCGAACTTTTTAAGGGCAGCTACTTTGCGCCGTCCACCGACAGGCTTTACCTCTTTTATTGACTCACCTATTTCAGTGTCAGGCAGTTTTTCCCAGTAGAAGCGGTCGAGGGTCTGCTTGATGCGCTCATCGTCAGCAGGTGGATGCAGGGCGAGTATATCTTTCTCAGCCTGCTGTAGTAAGTCAGAGTCATCTTTACATAATGTTGTGAGTAATTGATTCAGTGGGAAAGTTGTGCAGGCAACATTGTGAGAGTAGATACCCAGCTTCTGGGTAATGTGAAGGGCATATTGCTGGTAGCTGGTGCTTATGCAAAATGTCCTCCAGCCATCAACCTGAAGCTGATAGACCAGGTCAGCGGCACCGCCGGTCAGGCTGGCTTGGGCAGCCAGGGTGGAGATATTATTCTCCGAAATGTTATGAAGAATGAGGAAAGGTACGATAAGAGCCAGGGTATCTCCAGGCTCGTAATCTTCTCTTTCTTCCAGTGTCAGCAGGTCATCGTAGCGACTGATAACCTCAAAAATCTTATCTCCGGCGGGGAATAGCTTCATCAGTTCATAGGCATTATCCTGAGGCGATAACGGTCCTTCAAGGTCAAAACAAATAAAATTGTTCGTCTACCTCACCCCCTTTATAAAAGGCTAACATTGGTCCTCTAAAGCAGCTCTTTTACCTGCTTATTTATCTCAACAGTTAGATTATAACCGTTTATGGGTTTGTTTTCAGCATCAACGACCTGTTTCTCTTCATTTATCCTGATTTTCCCTCCACTGTAAGCCTTGAGGGTGGATACTATCAGGGGAAATTCCCTGACCAGCCCGTGTTTACGAATGAGCTTAAACAGGTTATTATTCTTTCCCTGACTCTTTTTTATTTGTTCCACAGAATGCCCCTTTATTTCATCCCAGTATCTGTCAAATGGTTCACCCCTGATAGAGAAGGTGCAGTAGGTTACCGTCGGTCCCTTGTCAAGCTCAGGGGTTACCA
Organism: uncultured Dehalococcoidales bacterium; assembly: GCA_964396535.1. GTDB lineage: Bacteria > Chloroflexota > Dehalococcoidia > Dehalococcoidales > UBA2162 > CAYNFT01. Next base: position 24,380 of record CAYNFT010000015.1, read on the forward strand.
GGTTCATTAATACCCCTGTTTCTCGGGCTTCATTATCAATCAACTGCCAGATTACCTGCTGCCAGGTTCCAACGGGTCCGACTGGAGCTGCCGGGTGAAGGTTAATCATATTATACCTCTGGCACAGCTCGGGACCTGTAATCATCATAAAGCCAGCGAGGACACACAGGTTGGGGTTGAAGCCCTGCAGCCGGTTCATTACCTCGCGGTCATAGTCAAGGCGCCACCGCGGCATCGGTGCCGAAGGTTCCGGGGTTTGCTCACCCAGTTCCCCCCTGAACTTCTGGTAGGAGAAACAAATTAAAGGGATATTGTAAGCCTCTACAAGGTCAAGGAATAGATCACTCTGTTTTGACTCACCGCGTTCACGATTGCAGAAAACGAAGGCTATCTCGCCCTCAATCTTGCCCTGCCTGATGCTGTCCTTCACCGCAGTCAAGAGGTCTCTGGCTGCCTCGTCTCTACCTGTGGAAAACCAGCCAAATTGATACATGACCAGCATCCTCTAAAACCAATTCTTTAACTTTGCCCAGGTGCTAGAGAAGTGAACCAGGTAGCTCGATTTTCGTGTGTAAATCTTACCTTTTCTCAAAGCCTGGATAAATTCATCTTTACTGTTAAACTCAGCCATCTCGACATAGGTGTAACCTATTTCGCCAAGAGTATGAGCATCGCTGCCCACAGTTCCCGGTAGGTCGTATTTCATGGCAAAGTTCTGGGCTTTGGTTGCCGCCCCAGACAGAGGGCTTCTGGCGTTAAACACTTCTATAATGTCGATTTGCTCAGCCAGCTCTTCCAGCCTGTTATTATCCAGCCTGAGTCCCCTGAAGGGGTCGAAGGGGTGGGGTAGACATACCAGTGCGTCTTGAGCCTTGATGCGGGATATTGCCTCCTCAACAGAGATACCGCTGGGTATGCCTTCCCTGAGAAACATGCCTGTTATCTCGCCGTGTGGAGTTAAAATTTCCTCGGCTACAATTACTTTGAAGGGAGCCAGACTCTGCATTTTTAAGGCACCTTCAACTGTACCGTGGTCAGATATGGCAATGCAGTTGATTTTGGTCTTCAGACAACGGTCGATTATGTCCTCCAGAGACGTATTGCAATCCATCGAGTATTCCGTATGAACATGAAAGTCGGCTTTCAACAATTTTGCAATCCTTAACTCATTTCCCTTTATATTAACCGATAGATTAAGAAGCCCTCTCTATGTAGCTACCATCACGGGTGTCGACTTTAATCGTGTCTCCTTCGTTGATAAACAGCGGAACCTGGACAGTAATGCCAGTCTCCAGCGTGGCTGGCTTAGTACCAGAAGTAACGGTATCTCCCTTAAAGCCCGGGCTGGTATCAACTACTTTAAGGTCAACAGTGATGGGCATCTCCACGCTTACCAGCTTTCCCTTGTAGCTGGATACCTGTATAGACATGCCTTCTTTAAGATAATTAATGGCATCACCTAGCTGGTCAGTGTTAATTGGTATCTGCTCGAAGGTTTCTTCATCCATAAAGTAATACAAATCACCATCATTATAGAGATACTGCATGCCCCGAAATTCAAGACGTACCCGGGTGAACTTCGCATCCGACTGGAAGCTTTGCTCAATAGTATGGCCAGCCTCTAAATCGCGGAGCTTGACCCTGGCAAGGGCGGTTCGTTTCATTTTGACATGATGATAGTCAATTACTTGATAGAGTGTGCCATCTAAATCGATAATAACTCCTTTTCTCAGTTCACTGCCACTTATCATCTTAAGCTCCGTCTATCTTTATTTTTTGCCTTTTGATAGTATTCTGATTTCGCCCTTTTCCATAATTGCCAGGTCCTCAATTCTTACTCCTCCCCAGCCGGGAAGGTAAATGCCCGGTTCGATAGAGAATACCATACCTGAGGTAAGCGGTTCTGTTGAATTCGGGCTAAGGCGAGGCTGTTCATGTGGAGCCAGTCCGACACCATGACCCAGCGAGTGGCCGAAGGCTTCAGCATAGCCTGCCTCTTCAATAACCGTCCTGGCAAAGCTATCAGCCTCCTTACCACTCATTCCCTCCTTAATCAGGGCTATGGCTGCCAGTTGTGCTCCAAGAACAGTATCATATACCTTCTTGAAGGTATCATCAGGCTCACCGAGGCAGAGGGTACGGGTAAAATCGCTGCAGTAACCTCCAACCTTAGCTCCCATATCTATTACTATCGGCTCCCCAGAATTGATTTTACGCTGAGAAGGCTTGGCGTGGGGTAGAGCAGAATTGGGACCCGAAGCAACGATAATATCAAAGGGCATTGTCTGGCTGCCATGCTGGCGCTGGAATTTCTCCAGCTCCCAGGCTACGTCTTTTTCGGTCATGTCAGTACGGAGCACGCCTTCAATGTATTCGAAAGCTTTATCAGTTATCTCTACTGCCTTGGTAATAAGCTCAATTTCCTCTGGTTCCTTGATGGTGCGGAGGAACTCTACCAGTCCATCTACAGGGACAAGCTGAAGCGAGGACTTAGCTTTATTCAGTGTATCAGATAGCTGCCGATACATGGTAAAAGTAATATCTTCAGCTTCGAAGCCTAATCTACTCAAGTTCAGCTCCGCTAGCAGCCTGGGAAACCAGTCGGACATGTTGCCCGTTATCTGAAAAATCTGGTAGTCAGGTGCTTGTGCCTTTACCTGCTCTATGTAGCGAAAATCGGTGGCCAGGACAGTATCTTTTGCGGTAATTAACAGGTAACCTGCCGAGCCATCGAAACCTGAGAGGTAATAACGGTTCTCTGGTTGCGAGACAAAAATACCGTCAAGCTCCTTTTCCGCCAAACTCTGGTGTAACCTGTTCAATCGGTTAGCTATGTTCAAACTCATCGTTCTCCTCTTTTGCCATCGGGTGGGCAGATAGGTATACTTTTTTAGCCTGGCTCTTGCTTACATGAGTGTAGACCTGGGTGGAGGACAGACTGGCATGTCCTAGAAGCTCCTGGACTACCCGCAAATCAGCCCCGCCGTCAAGCAGGTGGGTGGCGAAGGTATGCCGTAGCATATGGGGATGAACTTTTTTGCCAATAGCAGCCATATTAGAATATTCCTCCAGGATACTTTGCACACTTCGTGCCGTCAGGCGTCCCCCGTAGCGGTTGAGGAACAGGGCATTGCTCCTTTTATCGCCCAGTAGCTCAGGTCTACCTTCGTTGAGGTAATCGACTAAAGCTCTGGCGGCTGGTTCGCCCATTAGCACCATACGTTCTTTTGCTCCCTTCCCCCAGACCCGGATTTCGCAGGTGTCGAGATTGACCTGCTCCAGATTCAGGCTTACCAGCTCACTTACTCTGAGACCGGAGGCATAGAGCAGCTCCAGCAGAGCGCGGTCGCGCCGTCCCAGCGGTGTAGTTATATCAGGAGTTTCCAGAAGTCGTGTTATCTCCTGCGTGGTCAGGAAGGAGGGTAAGCGCCTGTCAAGTTTGGGTGAAGAAGTTTCCTGCACCGGGTTTACCGGCAGTATTTCCTCTCTTACCAGGTAGCGGTAAAAGGAGCGGATGGCTGACAGCTTGCGGGCAATGCTTGCCTTGACCAGACCCTGCTCCACCAGATATGCCATATAATCTCGCAGCAGGTGCCTGTCTGCCTTGTCCAGCGATTTGACGCCTCTTTCAGACAGGAAGGCGAAAAATCCCTTGATATTTTGTGAGCCAAGCAGGTCAGTGGTGTAATTACGCACCGTATAGGGCGAAGCATTCCGCTCCGCCTCAAGGTAGTTTATGTATCTATTAAAAATTTGTTGCATTGGTTAATCCAGTTTCTTAGACCTAATTCGTTCTTCAGCCATCTTCCAATACATATCATAATCTTCTTGGAGCAGTGTTCTCAATATTCGCTCCATTGTTGCAGCAGGTATGGGTGTCTGTGCAGCCATACTCATAACAAATGTATCTGGCAGCGGAACATTTATCAGAGGATGATTGAGCCATCGGTTTATCTCCTCTTTGCTTGCTTCCTCGCTCACCGGAAAGGACCTTGACCCTCTGAACAATGGATTGACCTTTCTCCCAATGATGTTTGCCTCTGCATAAGTGAGTCCTTTCCCTGCACCGTGAATGCTTATCCCGAACATATCTTCTAGCCTACACATTTCCTCAAAAACTTCTGCCTCTGAAACTGGGGGTTCCTTTATATTTGGAAGTTCAAGATGACCTTCCTTTTTAAACACTTCAACAGCTCTATTGAAAGAATCCATATACTCTTCAGGGAGACCTCCATGAATGCCTAACCAGTATGCAATGTCAAGTGTTGGGCTTACCAACTTCTCCCAATCGCCGGGGTTGTATTTCTTAACTTTCCATAGCGAGCTTAACAAATCAATACTGGTGGGATCCCACCAGGCGTCTATCTGAGAATGGTATTTATCTCCCGCCTGCAATCTTGTCATATTTCCCATTTCTCTTAATTGCACAAAGAGACCCAAACTATTACACCAACCACGAGTGTTAAGAGGTAGCTCATTTTTTTTATTACCAATCATTTGCAGTCTGTCTAGGAGGAATTCTAATTCTTCAGTCACTTCTACCTTACCTTTAATAGGACCCCCAAATATCCAAGATGCTACCCAAATGAAAATAAACATAGAGATAAAAAATGTGGCTATACCCCAACCCCATGAATCTAATATAATACCAACAACAATCGCTGCTATTATTGCCACAAGCAACTTTATCCATGGATGACTACTAATAGTCATAGATTCACCCTCTTCGATTACTAGTTGTATTTCGCGTCACGGTTATCTCTGGCTCTGCCAATTTCTCTCTATGCCCGCATTTGATGCATCTTGCCCATTTTTGTCTGTAGAGGGTCA